>JAZUHE010000133.1:0-11379 GCA_045641565.1 Acutalibacteraceae bacterium
CGCCGAACAGTACAGCTTCATATGTGTCAACGATTTTTCCGCCGCAGACAATATTTATCTGCGAACCTGTGCAGATAATAGTGTCACCGCACTCAAGTGCCATTGAATCATCAACAACATCAATATATTCGGTTATGTCTGTTAAATTCAGCTCAAATCCGTAGATAAGTCCGTTTTCTCCGTCTATTACAGTGTTGACATTAACAGCTCTCAGGCCGACAACTCTGACAAGGCAAAAATCTTTGTAACCTGTGCCGTCAGCCTGTGCGGTTATTACCGTAACACCCGGCTTAACTGCTGTAACAACGCCGTCTGAAACCGTTGCGATACTTGTATCAGATGATTTCCAAATTATATTTTTGTTCGCTGCTGTTTCGGGTGAAACTGTTACCGTTAGAGTAACCGTTTCGCCTAATGCGACTGCTTCTTTTTCAGATGAAAGTGTTATTCCTGTAACGTAATCGGGATTCAGCGAAGGAATAACCATTTCATTGAATTTTTTATTACACAAATCACAGGTTTCTTCCATCAATCCGGTTGTAGCTGCAGTCGGATTTTTTACAATATGCCATGATTTGGTTGGATGATTCAAAGGCTCTGTATATGAATCAACATAAGAATCGTTACATCTTGTACAAGTGTGAGTTGTATACCCCTGCTCTGTGCATGTCGGAGCGGTAACAATTGCCTTGTAATCATGTCCAAGAGAAGCAATTTCTTCAGTATATGTATCTCCACATTTTGAACAGGTATATGTTCTTTCGCCGGCTTTTGTACACTCAGGCTGAATCGTTATTTCCGAGATGTATTCATGTTCACATGCTACTATCCAGTGTGCATATAAAATCTGATCTGAGGTGATACAAGCTTTTGTGCTCGAGGTAATCTTATCACCTCCACTCGCAGAAGTATACCATCCTGTAAAAGCATATCCCGTTCGGGAAGGCTCAGGCAATGTACCGTAGACTGATTTATATGTAACTGTTTTTGATGTCGTTGAGCAGATGCCGCCGTTGGCGTTAAAAGTAACCGTGGAGGAAATCGGCTCATAATGAGCGGTCAGCCAAACATCTGTATCTTCATATAGAATATCATCTGTAAAATCAGAAGCCGTGTAGGTTGTTACAGTTTCATCAAAAACTCTTCCGTTGTCGCCGCTCTGCCAGCCGGCAAATCTGTAACCGGTAGGTGCACTTAATCCAAATGCTGCAAAATCGTGAAGTCCGCTGCCACCGATAGTTTGTCCCTCGGTCAGTGTTTCATAATAAACATTCGAGGTATCCCACCATGTATCTTTATGATTATATGAAGTTGAGCAAAGTCTGTCATAATCTCCGAGATAAAACCCTTTAGACGTGTCAATGGTAGTGTCATATTCGTTATAGCAGTCATAGCAGATTGTAAGGGTATGCTTTGTCGGAATCCAATATGCATACAATGTTTTTGATTCCGCAATTTGGTACATGTTATTAATACATACACCCGCTGAGTTAACATACTGTTTGCCAGTTCCATTTTGTCCAGTATAATAGCCTCCAAAAGAATAGCCGTCCTTTTGGGGACACGTAATAGTATTGCTATTGAGTGGCGCTATAAAATCTGCATCGGCATAGTAATATATTCCATCAGTTACTGTATTATATTTATACCATAATTCTAATGAACCAGCATAATCTGCCCCCATATTGTTTAGAGTAGCGTTATAAATCCCGACAGTATAGCTGTAGAATTTACTGCTATCATTAAATCCGTTGACGTTTCCCGGCCTTATGACTAAAGTATATTTCCCAGGGGATGAGGGTGCTTGCGTAAAAGATGTATTAGTTCCACAGTCAAAAGAGTATAATTGCTGACCATCTTTCCAAAGATAAACCCAATAATTGCTTGTTCCATAAGAAGCATCCCAATAAAAATTCACATATTCTGATGTGGAATATTCTTTTTTATCACTTCTAAGATTTGTTACCGCGTCAGGGACATTATTAGTTACTGTATATGTATACCATTCACTGCTTTCATTAATACCGTAGGAGTTGCCAGGTATAACAATCAAAGTATAATTTCCAGTAGAAGAAGGAGCTTGAGTAAATGATGTATTGTTTCCGCAATTATACTGAAACAGCTGACTTCCGTCTTTCCAAAGATAAATCAAATAATATTGTGCATCACTTGCTCTGTCCCATGAAAAATTAACACTTTCACCTGAATTGTATACTTTTTTCTCACTGTGAATATTATATACTGGACCTGGTGGTGTTGTGTCAGCGGGAACACTGCCACCTAAACTAACAGACGGTGAGCTTACATACCAATACTTTGTTGCATTATTAGGTCTTACGCTAAAAGCTTGATTAATATTTACTCTCCCGTATGGCATCTCATCATCAGGGTCATTACAATAAAAAACCCCGTTTGTATAATCAGTTAGTAATACCGCATGAGTTCCGTTATATAGAACTATCCCTTCTGGATGTTTGTTTAATTGGTCAATCAATATTGAAGTGTTAGATGAACCTCCAGGCAAATTAGTTTCGGAAACTGATATTGCTCCTATCCCATTTGAGCTGTCATAATATGTAAAGTTAAATAAGAGATAAACTGTATTTGACCAACCAACCATTGCGGCTTTCGCTACAGAAATAGTTGACCACGCAGAATCACCTCTAAGAAGAGATGTTCTTCTTATCATATTTGTTGCTGCTACCATAGTACAATTACTCGAGTCTTTTTCTTGTTTTAAAAACACACTGTTTTGATTGATATCGTTAAAAGTAGCCGCCTTTGCTTTCAACTGCAGCCCCGCAAACGGAATCACGGTTAATATCATTACCGCCACAAGCATTGACGCCAGAACTTTCTTGAAAGTATTTTTCATTAGAATTCCCTCCCGATGAAAATTATACATATTAATTATATCATCTGTCAGAGCGCTGTTCAATAGGCAAATACAAAGCAGATGTTTTATTTTCGGAAAATTAAAAGTTCAAATAACAGTAAATATGATAAAAGTGGGCGAAATTTGTTAAAAATTTAATATAAACTATTGAAAAAAATGTAAATTTATATTAGACTATTATTAAATTATTAACTGGAGGTTATAATTTATGAAAAAGTTTTTAGCACTTCTTATGGCACTCGTTCTTATCGTTTGCTGCTTCTCAGCTTGCAGCGGCAGTAAGGGCGGCGACAAATCAGGCGAAAAAGTTATCAAAATCGGCGTTTTTGAGCCCGCATCAGGTGACTCAGGCGCAGGCGGCAAAAAAGAAACACTCGGTATGCAGTATGCCAACTCAAAGACACCCACAGTTGACATCGGCGGCGAAAGCTACAAGGTAGAGCTCGTTTATGCAGATAACGGCTCAGACCAGGCTAAGGCTCCCGCAGCAGCATCAGAGCTCGTAGGCAAGAACGTTGCTATCGTTCTCGGCCCATACGGCTCAGGCGTTTCAATCGCAGCTCCCGAGACCTTCAACAACGCAGGTCTTGCAGCTCTCGGCGTAACCTGCACTAACCCCAACGTTACAGCAGGCAACGACCATTATTTCCGCATCTGCTTCCTTGATCCCTTCCAGGGCACAGTTCTCGCTAACTTCGCACAGAGCAAGTTCCAGGCTAAGAAAGCTTATTGCCTCGGCGAGCTCGGCAACGAATATGACCAGGGCCTTATCGAGTTCTTCTCAAAGGCATTTGAAAAAGCAGGCGGCAAGGTTGTTAAGGATTCCTTCCCCACCAACAACTCAGACTTCAGCTCTTATATCAACAAGGCTAAGAGCGAGGGCTGCGATGTTCTCTTCTGCCCCGTATCAATCGCTTACGCTACTCAGATAGTTGCTCAGGCAGCTAAGCTCGAAGTAAGCTTCCCGATTCTCGGCTCTGACACACTTGATGATAACACTGTTCTTGCAGCTGCAAAGGGCACAGACATTAAACTTTATGTTTCAACCTTCTATTCAGAGGGCGCAAACGCAGAATTTGATGAAGGCATCAAGAGCTATATCAACACCAACGCTGACGCTAAGACAGCTAACGGCGGCGACGACACAATCTCAGCTGTTACAGCAATGGGTTATGACGCATACTATGTTGCTCTTGAAGCTATCAAGGCAGCAGGTTCAGCAGATCCCGCAGCTATCAAGGCAGCTCTTCCCTCAGTTAAGTACACAGGCGTTTCAGGCGAAATCGCATTTGACGAAATCGGCGACGCAGCACGTGATACAGCTTATATCAAGACTGCTGACACAGCAAACGGCGCATGGAAGTTTGAAACTCAGCAGAAGGTTGCTAAATAAGCAATATTATAATCCGTTAAGGGTGAGCCTTGCGGGGCTTCCCTTTGATAATTTTAAGCGGCGGACTTGTGACCGCGGCTTTTAAAGAGGTTAAGTTATGGAATATATTGTATCTCAGATTCTGTCAGGCATTTCCCTGGGCGGTCAGTATGCGCTTATCGCTATCGGATACACGATGGTTTACGGTATTCTGCGTCTTATTAACTTTGCCCACGGCGATGTGTTCATGGTGGCAGGTCTCTTTATGATTTATCTTTCGGCTTCACTGCCGATATATGTCGCAATTCCGCTTATGATAGTTCTCACCGTGCTTCTCGGATTCATTATTGAACGCGCAGCCTACAAGCCTCTGCGTTCAGCTCCCAGAATGTCGGTTATGATTTCCGCAATCGGTGTCAGCTATCTTCTGCAGAATCTTGCGCTTTACGCAACAGGCGGTCAGCCTAAAACCTACACAGCAATCCCGTGGATTTCAAAGACAATCAAGATTTTCGGCGCTCCCACAAGAATAGTTACTGTTGTAACTCCCGTTCTTGTTATCGTTCTTGTTGTTCTTCTGTCACTTCTCATTAATCATACCAAGGTCGGTATCGCTATGAGAGCGGTTGCAAAGGATTTTGAAACAAGCCAGCTCATGGGTGTTAAAATCAACAGAGTTATTTCTGTTACATTCATTATCGGCTCATTCCTTGCGGCTGTAGGCAGTCTTCTTTATTTCACAAACTATCCCACGGTCGTTCCCATGTCGGGAGCAATGCCCGGACTCAAGGCATTTGTTGCCGCTGTTTTCGGCGGAATCGGCTCTGTTCCCGGAGCGGTTATCGGCGCGTTCATTATCGGTATCTGCGAAACACTTATTAAAGGTACTGACTTTTCCGTTTTCTCAGATGCGTTCACATTCGCGCTGCTTATTGTTATTCTTGTTGTTAAGCCTACCGGTATTTTCGGTGAAAAGGCTACCGACAAGGTTTAAGGAGGAGGGTAACTTATGTCAAAGACAAAAAAGAAAGCTGACAAGGGTACTCTCATAACCCTTATTATTATCCTTGCAATTCTCGTTCTTACCGTTATCCTTGAAAACACAATCAACGCGAACTCACTTCTTTTCACAGTTATCCGCAAGGGCGCTGTTTATTCGCTGGTTGCTGTTTCAATGAACCTTCTTAACGGCTTTACAGGACTTTTTTCACTTGGTCAGGCGGGCTTCATGCTCCTCGGTGCGTATACATATGCGATTCTGACTATTCCCGGCGGAATAAGAGATACCGTTTATTATCTTTTCAGCGGTTCATCTTTCAATTTCAGCTTTGTTGATACCTTTGAGTCTGTTTTCGGCTCAGAGGGAGCAGGAGCAACAGTAAGCCTTATTCTCGGCGTAATTCTCGCGATTATCTGCGCAGGTATTGTTGCCGCGATATTTGCTTATCTTATCGGTCTTCCCGTTCTCCGTCTTAAGAGTGACTATCTGGCAATCGCGACTCTTGGCTTCGCTGAGATTCTCCGTGCTATTTTCCAGTGGGACAAGCTGGGCAAAATCACCAACGGTGCTAACGCTCTCAGAGGCTATCCCACATTTGCGGACTTCAATATTAAAGACGACATAGGAAGAATAGTATTCAGACTTTCTTCTTTTGTTCCGCTTCTCATTGCGGGCGTATGCATCTTTATTATCGTTCTTCTCATTAATTCTTCATATGGCCGCGCGTTCAAGGCAATACGTGACGATGAAATAGCGGCAGAGGCAATGGGCATCAATCTTGCAAAGCATAAGAGTCTTTCATTCTGCATCAGCTCATTCTTCGCAGGCGTAGGCGGTGCTCTCTTCGCGATGTTTGCCTCAACCGTTCAGGCAAAAACATTCACATCGGCCATGACTTATGAGATTCTTCTTATTGTTGTTATCGGCGGGATCGGTTCTGTTTCGGGCAGCTGTATTGCGTCATTCCTTTATATCGCCTGCTCAGAGTGGTGGCTTCGCTTCCTTGACAACACTCAGTTTATCGGCGACTGGCAGGTTCCGCTTCTCAAGAACGGATTCCGCATGGTTGTATTCTCAGTTATCATCATGATTGTTGTTCTTTTCTTCAGACAGGGTATCATGGGCGACAGAGAATTGCCGGATGTTTTTAACAGGAAGAAAAAGAAAGCAAAAAAGGTGAAGGAGGCTGAATCAAAATGAGCAACAACGTCCTTCATGTAGAGAATGTTACAATGCAGTTCGGCGGCGTTGTAGCAGTTAACAATCTTTCACTTGATATTCCCGAGGGCAAAATCGTTGCGCTTATCGGCCCCAACGGCGCAGGTAAGACCACAGCGTTCAACTGCATTACGGGTGTTTATGAGCCCACAAACGGTCTCGTTGAGTTCATGGGCAGTCCTATAGTCCGCAATCATCCCACAGGGAAGATGAAAAAGAATTATAAAGGCGAAAACGGCGATAAATATACCGGAAAGATTTTAGCTCCCACACCTGATATTATCACTGAAAAAGGCATATCCCGTACCTTCCAGAATATCAGACTGTGGAAGAGCATGACGGTTTTCGAAAACGTTCTTATCGCCAAGCATATGCGCGCAAAGCAGAATTTCCTTTCCGCAACCTTCAGAGGAAACGCCAAGGAAGAGAAGCGTATGCGCGAGGAAACAATTGCTCTTCTTGTTGAGCAGGGACTTGACAAGTATAAGGACGAAATCGCCACAAGTCTTCCTTACGGACTTCAGCGCCGTCTTGAAATTGCGAGAGCGCTGGCGTCAGACCCGAAGCTTCTTCTTCTTGACGAGCCTGCCGCAGGTATGAATCCGCAGGAAACTCAGGAGCTGGCGGAGTTTATCAAAGAAATAAGAGATAAGTATAATCTCACTGTTTTCCTCATTGAGCATCATATGGACCTTGTTATGAAGATTTCCGACTACATTTATGTAATCGATTTCGGCAGCGAGATTGCACAGGGTGTTCCCGAAGAAATTCAGTCAAATCAGCGTGTTATCGACGCGTATCTGGGGGTTGTTGAAGATGAGTAATACAATACTGAAAATCAATGATCTTAAAGTTAATTACGGCGGTATTGAGGCTGTTAAAGGCATCAGCTTTGATGTTGAAGAGGGCGAAATCGTTACTCTTATCGGCGCTAACGGTGCGGGCAAAAGCTCAACGCTTCGCTCAATAGTCAGCCTTGTTAAGCCGGCATCGGGTACTATCGAATTCAACGGCGAAAACATTGCCGGTATGGATACCACCTCAATCGTTACAAAGGGTATCACTCTTGTTCCCGAGGGAAGAAGAATTTTCCCCGACCTTACTGTTGAAGAAAATCTTAAAATCGGCGCTTATCTGCGCAAGGATGACCTCACAGCAGATATGGAATGGGTTTACAAGCTCTTCCCGAGACTTAAGGAACGTCACTGGCAGGCAGGCGGTACGCTTTCGGGCGGTGAGCAGCAGATGCTGGCTGTTGGACGTGCTCTTATGAGCAAGCCCAAGGTTATCATGATGGACGAGCCCTCACTCGGCCTTGCGCCCCTTGTTGTACGTGATATTTTCGAGATTATCAAAACAGTCAACAAAGAGGGCATTACCGTTCTTCTCATTGAGCAGAACGCAAACATGGCTCTTAAGGTTGCTCACCACGGCTATGTTATGGAGACAGGCCGTATTACAATGAGCGGCACAGGCCTTGAACTTCTTGAAAATGAAGAAATCAAGGAAGCATATCTCGGCAAACAGAAAAAATAAAAACTTTTTCATAATTTAATCAGCAGTTTTCATAAAGCGGTTTTGTTTTATGAAAGCTGCTTTTGTTTTCGGTCAGCTGATTGACTGAATGAACAAATATCAGCTTTTATTTTTGGGTATGCTGAACATTGAGTTTTATAATGTTTTGTGATAGGATTTTTTTACAAAGTCTGAACGGAGGTAAGTTTATGACAAGTATGAAAAAAAGAATAACGGCAGTTCTTATGGCGGCATTACTGCTGTTCGGAGCGGCATTCCCCGTTAGCGCGGCAGACAGCGGAGCTAAGGATTATACTCTTACGTTTACCCGCATTTTTGATAAGGTATGGGACGTTCTGGCGGATGTTATTGTCAATACTCTTCAGAACGCTCTTCTTAAGGCCGACTCAAAGGCTCTTATAGGCAAGGGTTATGAGTTCCCCACAGTTGACGAATATTTCGCTCAGGAGCACGAGTATTTTTACGAGGGCACTGACGGCAAGGTTACAGGCGACAGCTGGAAGCTCGGCTATTCCTCAGAGAGCATTATCCCCGACAAGTGGCGTGTTGACGCTGACGGCAAGGCTGACCCTGAGGGAATGAATCTTAAGGGACTTCATTTCTTCGGCGGATATTTCGGCTCCAAGGTCAATAAAATCTATGATGATGAGCGTATTTATCTTACAATTCTCTCAACAGGCGCTGACTCTAACAAAAACGGCGTAGAAGATGTTCTTATTATCGGTGCTATTGATAATATCGGATTTGCCAACGGCAATGTACGTGACGTCAGAAAAGCGGTCAGCGACGCTCTTATCGGAAAAGGACTTTCCGCTGACGACATAGTTGCTTTTGAGATGAATTCCACTCACGCTCATACGGTTATTGAGGCGCTCGGCATGAGCCTTGATAATGTTCTTCTTAAGGGAATGTTCAATCACTTCTTCCATAAGCAGGAGAGAGGCATTGAAAAAGAACTTAAGAGCACAATACTTGATAAGGCAGCAAAAGCCGCCTGCGACGCTTATGACGGACTCGAAGACGGCAGCCTTTACTATTATGAAACTGAAAATATTGACAGCTTCTTCAGCGAGAACGGAATCAAAGACGGCGCTAATCCTCAGATTGTAAGAGACAAGCTTGACAGCGGTGCCGCCTGTCAGAAGTTCTTTGCCTGCTGGTACTTTGAAGGCGAAAGCGGAACAAAGACGATTCTTGCCAACATAGGCCTTCACCCCACATTCGCAGGCAGGTCATCAGAAAAAGTCTGCGCAGATATTCCGTATTATATCTGGAAGACAATGCAGGAGGCAGGCTATCAGTTCCAGTTCATTCAGGGCTCACAGGCAGCTATCGGTCTTAGCGGCAACTACACACAGGAAGGCGCTGACTGGGCTGAGAAGAACGCTCTTACATATGAGGACTGGGTTGCGAGATACGGCGAAAAATACGCAAGTGAGCGCTTTGGCGATAACGATAAGGACTCAGGCGAAGAGGGCTATTTTGAAATCAGAGCCACAGGCTACTCTATCGCTCATTTTATAATTGATTCCATAGATAAATCAAACGAAACAGCTCCCGTTTATAATGTAAAAATGGGCGAAACGGTTATCCCTCTTGATTACGGCATCATGTTTGTAGCCGCCAATTCCACACTCTTCGGCTATAATACAGTTAAATATTCAGATTCCGAGACAGGCTACGGAATTGTTACTGAAATCGGCTATGTTCAGCTTGGTGAAGATGTTGCGATGCTTATGCTTCCCGGTGAGGTTTCACCCGCAATCACATTCGGCTCACGGGAAAACAGCGAGGGCAAGGTGCTCTGGCAGGGCGATGATTCATGGACAGGCGAGGACTGGGAATACGATACTCTTGAAAACTACGCAAAAGCAAGCCTCGGCAGTGACGTGAGAATTCTCGCAATGGGTATCGCAAATGACGAAATCGGCTATGTTATGCCCGATACCGACTGTGCTGAGAATTTCCTGACAAAGACACTCCTTGAGTCAAAGGGCGGCATTTATAAACGCGCAAACAATGAGGAGCTTATGGAAGCCAGCAGAAACGCAGGCTCCGCTCTCGCGCAGGGATATAAAGATTTCTTTGCTGAGTAATTTATTGATATAAAAAACGGGCAATCCGCGGATACACTCCGAGGATTGCTTTTTTCTGACATTCAGTGTATAATTCTGCTGTGGAAAGAGGGTATGATTATGAAACGTATAATTAAATGCATATCACTTGTTATAGCAATGCTGATTGCTTTTTCGTCGGTCGCTTTTGCCGCTGACGGCAGTGACCCGTTCGGCGGTGTATGCCCTATCTGCGGCGAGAAATGCGGATATGAAGTCGAACCGAGAACCGAGGCGAACTGCAAAGAGGCGGCATATGTATCTGTTCACTGCAATACTATAGAGGACTTCGCGTGGATGCATGTCGGCTCGCCGGACCTGAGCCGCCACGTCGGTGATAAAAAATTTTATGAGGGAAAGCCTGCCACCTGCACTGAACCCGGTTATACAGACGGTTATAAATGTACTTCCTGCGGCGAGTGGGCCGACGGACACGAATACATTGCTCCGCTTCATCCGGAGGGCCACAGATATTCTGTTGACAACAACTGTGAGAGCAGTTATACAAGCTGCGGATGCGAAATCTGCGGATATTATTATGAGGAACCTAAAACTCCAACCGCTCACAGCTGGTCTGACTGGACGGTGACTCTGGCTCCCACAGCAACAAAAGCAGGGCAGAAAATACGCACCTGCACTGTCTGCGGCGAGAGTCAGACTGAGGCTGTTCCTGCAATTGCAACGTCACGTTTTATTAAGAGCGTTTCTCTTGGTGATATGACACTGAATTACAAAAGCTCAGCAGTAATCGAGCCCGAAATCGAATCGGCTGACGGCGCGAAAATCAGGGTTGAGTTCAAATCATCCGCACCCGATGTTGTTTCTGTTGATAAAACCGGCACTCTTACCGCTCTCAAAACAGGCAGTGCCGTTATTACTGTTACAGCTGAAGATAAAGACGGTGTTCAGGTTAAGGACACCGCCGTTGTTACCGTGAAATACGCATGGTGGCAGTGGATAATAAATATCCTCCTGCTTGGATTCTTATGGTATTAAGAGCGGGGCTGCCGCATTCGGCACAGACTCGCAAGGCTGCTTTTCCTTAAAATGCGCCTTTCACCCGCCTTGCGCTCCTTTGCTCCTCGCAATACGTCAGTATAATATCGTCGCAAAAGAACACAAATCGGGCAAAATCCATCATTTTAAGGTGCAGAGCAGTTTTTGATGAGAGAATTTTTTTGAAGACAAAGAAAATCCGCATCACGCATACTGGCGTATTCGGATGCGGATTTGATGCAGTATT
>JAZUHE010000134.1:0-12338 GCA_045641565.1 Acutalibacteraceae bacterium
GCTTGAATATCCCGGTCAGATTAAAGTTAATGTTGTTCGCGAAAGCAGAGCAATAGATTTTGCAAAATAAATAAATTCAGCGCAGAACGAAAAACAAATTTCATAAAGGCTGAAAATGGATTCCGACAATAATTCAAATGAGTCGGAGTCCATTTTTAAATATTTGTTTTTCTAAACGTTTTTTCGCTCACTCGCGGTATCGCATACAGCTTCGGAACGAAGAAAACGTTTTCTGCATCTGAATTCAACAGCCCTTGAAATTACGGGAGGACTTATGGATATAAAAAAGTATATGAAAAATGAAAACGAAAAGCCCCTCGATAACATTGTTGACGACGGCGGTATGTGCGGTATTTTCCGCTGCATGGGATTTATCGGCGACAGCCTTTCCTCGGGTGAATTTGAAGTTGTTGAGGAAGGCAAGGATAAAATTTATCTTGACTGCTTCCAGTATTCGTGGGGGCAGTATATCGGCAGAGCCGCAGGGCTTAAGGCACGCAATTTTTCCCGCGGAGGCATGACCGCGAGCGAGTACTGGAATTCCTTCGCTGAGGCAAACGGCTACTGGAGCGAGGATTTAATCTGCCAGGCGTATGTTATAGCTCTCGGGGTGAATGATGTTGTAAATGCCGGTCAGGAGCCCGGTTCCGCTGCGGATATAAACGAAGAGGATTATAATCTTAACAGAGAAACTTTTGCGGGATATTACGCGAGAATTATTCAGCGGCTTAAAAAGATGAATCCCGACGCGAAATTTTTCTTAGTTACGCTTCCGAAATGCAAGAAATACGGTGAAAAGACCACGCAGGCATCGGCAGTTATCAGAGAGCTTGCGGATTATTTTGACAACACATATCTTATTGACCTTGAGAGATATGCGCCCGTTTACGATGAAGAGTTTGAGAGAAATTTCTTTCTTGAAGGTCATCTGAATCCGGCAGGGTATCTGCTCACGGGCAAAATGATTTCATCATATATTGACTGGATAATCAGAAACAATCCCGAGGAGTTTAAAAAAGTCGGACTGATTCCGTATAAGGAATAAAAATAAAGCAGGTGTTTTCACCTGCTTCTTTCTTTAATATCACTTTCACCTAAAATATAATCACAGCTTACATTATAAAATCTTGCAAGTGTGACAATATGTCTTATCGGTATTTCGTTTATTCCTTTTTCATACCTTGAATAAACCTGCTGGGTAGTGTCAAGTATTTGAGCAATCTGAGATTGTGATAAATCATTGTCTTCACGCAGTTCGCGGATTCTTTCGATACAGCTTTTCATTATATCACCTGAAAATAGAGTAACATAAGAAAAAGAATGATATTGACTTTACACCTTATATGGTGTAATATGATGTTTAACTATAAGATTATCTTATGTACTGTTTTCAGGTTATTATTGAAAAGGGGTAGTGAAATTGAAAAAGATAAAAGAAAATGGCAAAAGTAAGAAAAAAGGATGTTTGATAGTTTTTCTGATAGTATTTGCTTTTTTAGCACTGATTATGATAATAGGCGGTACAGGAGAACAAACTGAAGAAAACAGCAGTAAATCTTCAACGAATTTATCTTCTGTAAATGAAGCTGATGGAGAAACAGAAGTTGAAAGAAATATACCGGTTTTATCCGACGAAGAAGAGTCAACTGAAAAAGAAAGCCTGACGGAAAATATATCCGAAGAAGAAAGCAAAAAATCGGAAACCTCGAGTACGGCAACAACTAAAAAACCGACTGCGAAGAGCGAGACAAGCAAATCAACCTCAAAGCAGATAACGAAGAAATCAACGACCAGGCAAACTACAAAAAGTACAACAGTGGCAAAACAGACAACCCAAAAATCAACAACAAAGGAAGCAACCACGAAGGCAACAACCCAAAAGCCTACAACTCAGAAACCTACAACGAAAGCAACAACTAAAAAACCGACAACACAGAAACCAACAACAAAAGCAACGACAAAGAAAACGACTGTGCAAGCGGCACAGTATGATTATGTCGCAAATATAAATTCTGGAAAGTATCATTATTCGTGGTGTGCAAGTGTCAAGAGAATGAACGAAGAAAATAAAAGATTCTATCATTGTTCGTCAGCTGAAATGAGAGCAAAAGGATATGAACCCTGTGACAACTGTAATCCATAAGGAGATTTATTGTGAAAATCGGTATGAGAAAACCGAGCCTTAAGAAATCCTTTAAAGCTCGGACAACAGGAAAATTAAAGCGAAAAATTAAAAAATCAGTTAACCCGTTTTACGGCAAAAAAGGTGTGGGATTTATTAAGAATCCTAAAAAGTCTGTAAAAGGAAAGATTTACCGTAAGACAACATTCGGATTAAGAGATATATTTAAATAAAAAAACAGGCAGCTCGTTTGAGTTGCCTGTAATTCTTTTGTTCTGAAATTATGCTTTGCCTGCGCAGCCGAGAACAGTCTTAATCTTATGGTCAACCATGCCCTCGATAGCTTCACGGGCGGGTTTAAGATACTGACGGGGATCGAAATGGCTGGGATTCTCTGCCATGTACTTTCTTACAGCAGCTGTCATTGCAAGACGAAGGTCTGAGTCAATGTTGATTTTGCATACTGCCATTGTTGCTGCCTGACGGAGCATTTCTTCGGGGATACCGATAGCGTCGGGCATTGAGCCGCCGTACTGATTGATAATCTCAACGAACTCGGGGATAACTGATGATGCGCCGTGAAGAACGATGGGGAAGCCGGGAAGACGCTTTGAAACTTCTTCAAGAATGTCAAAACGAAGCTGGGGTTTCTGGCCGGGCTTGAACTTGTATGCGCCGTGGCTTGTGCCGATAGCGATTGCAAGTGAGTCAACGCCTGTTCTCTTAACGAAATCCTCAACCTGGTCGGGATTTGTGTAGCTCTCGTTGCCTGCTTCTACCTGAACGTCATCTTCAACGCCTGCGAGTGTGCCGAGCTCACCTTCAACAACTACGCCGTGAGCGTGAGCGTAGTCAACAACCTTCTTTGTAAGAGCAACGTTCTCTTCGTAGGGAAGGCTTGAACCGTCAATCATAACTGATGTGAAGCCGCCGTCGATGCAGCTCTTGCAGGTCTCAAAATCGGGGCCGTGGTCAAGATGAAGAGCGATGGGAAGACCTGTCTCTTCAACAGCGGCCTCAACGAGCTTAACAAGATAAGTGTGGTTTGCGTATGCTCTTGCGCCCTTGGAAACCTGAAGAATAAGGGGGGCGTTGAGCTTCTTGGCTGCTTCTGTGATACCCTGAATAATTTCCATGTTATTAACGTTGAATGCGCCTACTGCGTAACCGCCGTTATAAGCGTCTTCAAACATTTTTTTAGTTGTTACAAGTGGCATGATAATCACTCCTATTAAAATTTTCTATAGTATTATATCATTCTGACAGATTTTGTCAAGACAGACTGTCCGCTTAATCAAGATTTACATCCGTTATTCTTTCAACGATTATATCTTCTGTTTCAAATTCACGGGGATTGTTTTCGTCAATCACAATAAGTCTTGAGCCGTGATTTCTGCCGTAGGTATGATAACCCGCACCGAAGGTCTGAACAAGCTTTATGCCCTCAACGTCAAAAATAAAATTATTGACGTGGTCGTGGCCGAAGAACGCGGCGAAAACATCACCGTGCTTTTTCCATAAATCAAACTGAGTTCTGTCTTTGTTGGCAGGTACGCAGGGAGTCTCACCCATGCCGCCGCTGACAAGATAATCCTTGTTGATTATGTAGTATTCGTCGCCGCGCTTTACCGCGCCTTCTGTTTCGGCGTCAACCTTTATAAGAGCGTCATATTCCTGAGCGACGGGAATATGCTGGAAAAGAATCGAGGGGAGAGGCTCTCCGCCGTTTTCCGCTTTAAGCTTCTCGGAGGTGCGCTCATACCAGCCGAGCTGGTCGGCGTGAACGTGGTCATATCCGTCAAGCTTTTTGCCTGTTTCATCGTGGGGATAATCGTTTGAATCCATAAGCCAGATGCTGAAGGCGGCCTTATCGGATTTACTGCTTTTTACAGTAATATTATTGTTGCCGCAGCCGTACATATCCTCAGCGTTGAGAGTGCCGATAAAATTATCGTATCTCATATAGCAGAGCATCTGAAACTCTCTGAAAAATTTCTGAATCTCAGAGTCGTGATTACCGAAAACGATTGCGAAAGGAATGTTTTTATCTCTGATGGGTTTTGTGATTTTGTCGATTGTTTTTTCAACGTAATCGTATGTGAATTCCTGCCAGTAGCCGCTGAGATTATCGCCGCCGAAAACAACAAGGTCGGGCTTCGCTCTCTCAACACTTTCTTTGATAACGTTGACCGTTTCAAGACTGCAGGTTACGGGAATTTCCACATTGGAGTCGTCGTCCATCTCGGGGTCAACCTCGTGAATGTCGGTTATATGAAGAATTCTGAATTTACCGTCTTTATTGAATTTAAGCTCAGGCGGCTTCTTTGCGTTGCTTTTATAAAAAACAGGCATTCCTGCTGCGGCGCTGAACGGAAGGGTGAACATTGAAGTTAAAAATCTGAGATATCTGCTTTTCATGAAATCTGCTCCTTAATCTGATTTTCTTAATTATAAACCATATAAAATTTAATTTCAACACAAATGAAAAAACTGTTTACTTTTTTGAATTAATGTGTTAAACTCTATGAGAAAAATCTGAACAGAGTAGATTCGCAGAATTAAGCAGGAGGAACGGGGAGTTGTCCTTCGGCTGAGAGAAATCGTTTCTGTGTTTCGCATCCCGCTGTTAATAATATTGACGACATATGCCTCTTTATTATTCAGCGAAGGAGGTATTTTTTATGATTAAATTAAAAGAACTGTCAAAGCCGAGAAACTTAGCTGTTATTGCTCTGCTTGCCGCCGCCAATGTAGTTGTGAGCAGCATGCTTGCGGTGCACACAGAGACAATCAAGCTGAGTTTTTCTTTTGTTACGGTTGCTTTCGCGGCTTACTTCTTCGGCCCTGTTGCCGCCGCTTTTGTCGGCGGAGTGGGGGATATTGTCAGCGCGATAGCGTTCCCGGTCGGGCCGTATTTCCCGGGCTTCACTCTTACGGCTGTTCTGACGGGTATCTGCTTCGGAGTTTTTCTTTATAAAGAAACAGGAATTATCAAAATTGCCGTAAGTGTTTTAATAAACGAGCTTGTCGGCAGTCTTCTGATGAATTCCTTCTGGATTTCGTTCTTATATAAAACGCCGTTCAAGGCGCTTATTGTTTCAAGACTCACAACTCAGATTTTGCCGATGATTGCGGTGGAGATTATCACGCTGTGGTTGTTATTCGGCAGAAGTATGATTATGGAAAATATCAAAAAAGCAATAGACAAGCAAAAATAATTTCGGGAGTAAAAAATGTTCATCAGCTATTCACTTGTAAGCACAGCGGTTATAATGTTTGCCTTTCAGCTGTATCTCAGCTCGGCATACGAAAAGCAGGGAAATACAAATACCCGCGCGGCCTTTAAGTTTTCCTGCGGCGCTTTTCTGACGGGATTTATCGTCCTGTTTATAATTAATAAATTCAGATTTGAGTTCACTCCTTTTTCGGCGGGGATTTCTTTTTTAGCGGCGCTTAATTCAATCGCCTTTTCGTTCTGCAGTCTGAAGTCATTCAGTAAAATAAATCTCTCGCTTTATTCGGTTTTCTGCTCTCTGGGAGGAATGGTTCTGCCGTTTGTAGTCGGCCTTGTCTTTTATGACGAGAAGCTCACAGCGGGCAAGATAATCTGTCTTGTTCTGATTGCCGCGGCGCTGGGCATTACAGCGGAAAAAGGAGGCAAATCGGGCGGTGCAGTTTATTATATAGGTGTATTTATTTTTAACGGACTTTCGGGCGTGCTTTCTAAAATTCACAATGACGCGCCGTATGAAAAAACAAGTGAAGCAGGGTACTCAATGCTCCTTGCGTTGTGGACAGTTGTTATATGTCTTATTCTTATTACCTTAAATAAAGATGAAAATATTAAGCTTACAAAAAAATCAACGGGATGTATTATCGGCTACGGAATACTCAGCAATGTGGCAAATCTGTTTTTGCTTATGAGTCTGAAAAAAGGACTGCCGGCCTCGGCACAGTATCCGTTTGTAACGGGAGGACTTATGATAGCCTCAACTATAATATGCTTCTTCACTCCCGAGAAGCCGAAGAAAAAAGAGATTGCGGCAGTGGTGCTTTCCTTCGCGGGAATCATGGCGCTTTGTCTGTTGGATAAATAAAAAATGCACTCTCAACAGAGTGCATTTTCTTTTGCTATTTTCAGAAGTTGAACTCGGGCATTTCTTTATAGAGATGAGGGACAATGTTGTGATAAACAAGATGAGTATCAGCGAAAGCGCCTGTTCCTTTTTTGAAGAATTCTATTTTTGTGATTCCCGTATTGAAAAAAGCAGGGTCAAAGCTCTGGCCATAAGAAAGACCGAGAGCGGCATAAAGAAGAAATGTGTTTATCGCTCCGTGAGCCGCAATCATAACTGTTTCTCCGTTGTGAAAGCGGTCGAGAATATAATCCATTCCCTCTTTTGCGCGGGCGAAAAGCTGCTCGTCTGTGTCGTCCTTTCCGTGAAAGATGACTCTTTCGGTCTCATCTGTTCCGAGAGCTGAAACGGCAAGAGGAAAATCCTTTTTTATTTCGTCAATGGTTCTGCCGACGGTCTCCTCACCTGTGTTGCATTCGGTAAACACCTTGTGAACCTCAACCTGTCTGGCACCGTCTGACGGCTGACGGATTACAACCTCCTGCGCTGTGTGAACAGAGCGGCGAAGTCCGCTTGAGAAAACATAATCAACAGGCAGAGCGGAAAAATACTCACCTAAAAGCTGAGCCTGACGTTCTCCTTTCGATGAGAGGGGCGGGTCATATTTTCTGTCGTCGTCAAAGTCTTTTTCCTGACCGATATTTCCGAGAGATTCCCCGTGGCGGACAAGATATAAATCAAGAATTTTTTCTGGAGCTGGCATAGTAATTCCTCCGGGATTTTTTTAATATAATATCACGCGGCTCGGAAAAATGCAAATATGAAAAATATTGACATGAAAAATTCAAAATGCTACTATTTATAAAAGATTTGTTGAGGAAGTGTTTATTTATGATAAAATTCGGAGTTATAGGAACAGGCTGGATTGCGGAGGAGTTTGTAAAAGGCGCACAGCTTGTTCCGGATTTGAAATTCTCGGCAGTTTATTCGAGAACTGAGGAAAAAGGAAAAGCCTTTTCCGAGCCTTTCGGCGGAGCAAGAATTTATACGGATATAAACGATTTCGCAGAGAGCGATATTGACGCCGTGTATATTGCGAGTCCCAACTCGCTTCATTATTCTCAGAGTAAACTGATGCTTGAGAGCGGGAAACATGTTCTGTGTGAAAAGCCGATAACAGTCACACCCGATGAATTCAGAGAACTCTGTGCACTTGCCGCGGAAAAACATCTGGTATATACAGAGGCGATAATGTATCTCCACCTGCCAATGAGAAAAGTATTGCTTGATGCTGTCGAAAAAATCGGAAAGATTACATCTGCTCATTTTGACTTTTCACAGCTGTCATCAAAGTATGCCGCGCTTAAAAGGGGGGAGCTGCCGAATATTTTTAATCCCTGCTTCGCGACAGGCTGTCTAATGGATTTAGGCATTTACTGCATTTATCCGGCACTTGAGCTTTTCGGAATGCCTGATAAAATTACTGCGTCTTCGGGATTTCTGAATACAGGCGCTGACGGATACGGTACGGCGATATTCGATTATGCTGACAAACAGGTTACGCTCACATATTCAAAGGTGGGGCAGGGCAGATGCGGCTCCATGATATGCGGTGACGAGGGTACAATAGTAATGCCGTCCGTTTCACAGCTTACCGAAATGTGTCTTTATAAAAATAACGGAGAAAGAATCCCTCTTTCAGATGATGTTGAAAAGTACATTCTAATGTATTATGAGGCTGAAAATTTTGCAAAATATATTAAAGACGGTGCTGAAAACGAGGAATATAATAATTTTAATAAAATAATTGAGAACGTAAGTCTGATTCTTGAAAAGATACGCAATATCAGCGGAATTGTATTCTGAATAAAAAACGGGATATCGCATTAAGCGATATCCCGTTTTTGTCACATGAAGTATTCTGCGATAGCTTTGTCGAATTTCCCTGATAAAAGATGAAATGCGGTCAGCTTTAAACGAATAAAACTGCTGAAACTCATCGGATAATATTTGCGGTATTTAAAAGCGGCAAGGCCAAAGGCGAACGAAAACATTTTCTTTTTGAAATACTTTATTGAAGATGCGCTGCGGAAGTCTTTCTCAACAATTTCTCTGTTTCCTTTTGAACGTGCGCAGGCGGTTCTTATCCAGTCCCAGTAAAGACAGGCGGATTCCGTGCCGGTTTTTATTTTCAGATTATTTGCTTTAATGAACTTTTCAAATTCAATCATCAGGTTGGTATGCCTTACTATATAATCACCCGGAACGGAGCTTGTCATCAGAGAATTATCATGTCTGTAATAACGGTACAAAGGTTCATCTATATAGGTAAGCCTGGTTATCAAAGAAAAATACATGAGGTTAAACAGGGAATCCTCTGAAAATACTTTTTGGTAATCCAGAAAACGAATATTATATTTTTTTATTATATCTGATTTATAAACAGAACCCCACACGGAATAAGATATAATATCTTTCCCGAAATACTCAGCGAACGCGCTCCCGAACAGTTTGTTCCTGATTTCAATAGTCTGCCTGGAAGGTTTTTCACTGTATGTATCATTGAAAAAATTACAGCAGGTACAGATGTCTGCATTTTCGGCAAAAAGTTTATTATAAAGCTTCTCAATCATACTGCTTTCGGCATAATCGTCGCTGTCAAAAAAGCAGATATATTTTCCTGCTGCGGCATCAAGGCCTGCATTTCTGGCGGAGGAAACGCCTCCGTTCTTTTTATGAATTACTTTGATTCTGCAATCCTCTTCAGCCCATTTATCACAGATTTCAGGGCTGCTGTCCTGAGAACCGTCATCAACCAGTATGATTTCAATATCACGGAGTGTCTGATTTACAGCAGAATTTATGCATCTGTCAAGATTCTTTTCGGAATTATATATCGGTATTATTACGGAAACTGTACAGCTCATACTCTTCCCTCCAATAAGCCGATTCTATCATATCGGCTTAACAGTGTCAAGCGCTCGTTTCATTATTGATATTACCTATAAAAGTAATAGTACACATAAAAATACAAAATTATTTATGCAGTTTTAAGTTTGACATTTTTATGACGGTTTGGTAAAATATAAAGGCAAATATGTTTATTCTAAGGAGGAATACATTTTGACTGATGCAAATTTGAAAGATGCAAAAACTCTGGCCTACATTAATATGTATGCTGTACTCGGAACACTCGAAAACCTCTGCGAATTAAGCGCTGAGGCACGTGAGCTTGTTAAAACCAAGAAACCTGTTTCTATTGGTTTTGACGTTAAGGGCGGCCCCAAGGCTACTCTTACATTCAAAAACGGCAGATGCCGCATGGAGCAGGGCTGTGACGCATGTGACGTTAAGCTTCCTTTCTCATCATGCGAGAAATTTAACGGACTTATTGACGGAACAGTTACTCCCGTTCCTTCAAAGGGATATACAAAGATTATGTTCCTTCTTAAACAGTTTACTCCTCTTACTGATATTCTCAATAAATATATGCGTCCTTCAGAAGAGGATCTCAAGGATCCCGAATTCTTTGAGATTAGCACAAAGCTTCTTTTCTACACAATCTCCGTTGCTATCTCTCAGATAGGCAACTATGATGAAATCGGTTCATTCAGCGCAGGCTATATTCCTGACGGCGTTATCAAGATGTCAATCGCAGGCGGCCCCTCAGCCGGTATCGAGGTTAAGGATCATCATATGATTACCCTTAAGAAAGAACCCGAAAAGTACCGTTCTATTATGGAATTCGGCAGCATGCAGCTTGCACACGACCTCTTTGACGGCAAAGTAAACGCTGTTGCAAAGATCGGTGAAGGCGAAATCATCATGAAGGGCATGATCAATATGCTCGATAATATGAACCGCATACTCGACAGAGTCGGACTTTATCTTGCATAAGGAGGACATACATAATGAGTTTCAAAATTAACGATTATACAAAAAGCCACGAGCTCTTTGCCCGTGCTACAAAAGTAATTCCTTCAGGTATCTATGGCCATCTCGGCCCCGCAGAAGGTAACTGGATTCCCGTAAGCGCATGGCCTTTCTATTCTGAGAAGGCTCAGGGCTCTTATTTCTGGGATGTTGACGGCAACAGATTCATCGACTATATGTGCGCATACGGCCCCAACATTCTCGGCTACAATGACCCCGACGTTGACGCTGCTGCTATGGAGCAGGCAAAAATCGGCAACTGCACAACATCACCCTCTTACAAGATGGTTGAGCTCGCTGAGCTTATGGTTGACACAGTTAACACAGCTGACTGGGCTTTCTTCGCAAAGAATGGTAACGACGTTACATCCTGTGCTATCCTTACAGCCCGTAACGCTACAAAGCGCAAGAAGATTATCTTCATCAACGGCTTCTATCACGGCGTATCAGCATGGACTCAGAAGAAGGACTATCCCGGAATCCTTCCCGAAGACGTTGCAAACAGCATTTATATCGACTGGAATGATATTGACGCTCTTGAAAAAGCAATCGCTGAGAACAAAGACGAAATCGCAGCATTCATTTCAACACCTTATCTTCACGGTAACTATTTTGATAACGTACTTCCCGCAGAAGGTTACTGGAAGAAGGTTCGTGAAATCTGCACAAGAGAAGGCATCGTTCTTATCATGGATGACGTTCGCGCAGGCTTCCGTCTTGACCTTGCAGGTTCTGACCATTTCTATGGAATCGAAGCTGACCTTATCTGCTTCTGCAAAGCTATTGCAAACGGCTGGAACATTTCAGCTCTCTGCGGTAAGGAATGGCTCAAGGACGCTGTCAGCGGCCTTTCATACACAGGTTCTTACTGGATGAGCGCAGTTCCCTTCGCAGCAGCTATAGCCAATATCAACAAGATGAAGGCTATTGACTGTCCCGCACTTCTCAAGGATAAGGCAGTTAAGCTTCTTGACGGTCTCAAGGGCGCAGCTGTTAATAACGGTGTTGACCTTGTTGTTTCCGGTGAGCCCGCACTCTTCTATCTCAGAATCGCAAACGACGATTCAATGATTATTCATCAGGACTGGATTGCTGAAATGGTTAAGCGCGGCATATTCCTTGCTTCACATCATAACCACTTCCTTAATGCTTCTCTTTCTGACGAAGACATCAAGTTCACCTGCGAAGTTGCCGACGAGGCCTTCAAGGTAGTTAAGAAGATGCATCCCGAAGCATTCTGATTAAGGCAGATATTTTAAAAATGCACGGCAATGCGAAAGTATTGCCTGCATTTTAGAATATACAATGATTAACCTCAAATAAATTTTCAGGGAGGAATTTACCATGGCATTATCAAAAGCGGAATGGGTAGCTCTTGAAAAGAAAGCACATGAGCTCCGCAACCTTTGCCTTGACACCACATTCTGGGCAGGCAGCGGTCATATAGGCGGCGGCATGAGCGTTATGGATATGCTCACCATTCTTTATCACAAATATCTCAACATCAAAAAAGACGATCCCAACTGGGAAGACAGAGACCGTTTCATCATGAGTAAGGGTCACGCAGGTATTGCTTACGCTCCTGTTCTCTGCGATTTCGGTTACAATGATCCCGAGCAGCTCAAGACTTTCAACCTTACAAACTCAAAGATGGGTATCCATCTTGACTCCAACAAGGTTGTAGGCGTTGACGCTTCAACTGGTTCTCTCGGCCACGGACTTTCAATCGCTCTGGGCACAGGCCTTGCAGCAAAGGTTCTCGGCAAGGATTACAAAACATACTGTATCCTCGGCGACGGTGAGTGCGACGAAGGTTCAAACTGGGAAGCAGCTATGTCAATCGCAGCTTTCAAGGCAACAAACGTTATCTCTTTTGTTGACCGCAATAAGTGCATGATCGACGGACGTACAGAGGATGTTATGCCTCTTGAGCCCTTCGCAGACAAATGGCGCGCATTCGGATTCCACGTAATCGAAGTTGACGGCCACGACCTCAACGCTCTTTCAGAGGCTATTGATTACGCTCTCGGCGAGCCCGACGCACCTGTTATGATTATCGCAAACACGATCAAGGGCGCAGGCATCGACTTCATGGAAGACGATTTCCACTGGCACTACGGTGCAATCGACGAAGGCAAATACCAGCAGGCTAAGGAAAGCCTTCAGAAATATTATGAGAAGCGCGTTGCTCGTGCAGAAAAGGAGGG
>JAZUHE010000135.1:0-6333 GCA_045641565.1 Acutalibacteraceae bacterium
CACTCTCTGTACTCTATCATCAGGTCAACAAAAGAGATTTCGTTATTGGTGCCTGTTATGGAATCATGATGCTGAGCGCAAAGAAGCTGTCTCCACGCCTTGTCAAGGGTAAGTTCGGGATAGTCAGCGCCGTAGAGGAAAGCTATTGAGGCAAATTTCTCCGCCGAAACAAGAAGATTTTCGCAGAGTCTGTTGGCCTGCTTGAAATCGGTTCTTGTCAGGAGAACTCCCGAATGATGCTGAGTAATATCTCTTGAGGTATAGTCAACGGCACTTCTGCCTTTTTCCGTATTTTCTTTTTCGCTCTCTATTACATCCTTCGCGAGCTCTGAAAAAACAGAAAAATGCGCGTCTGAAACGGTGTCTTTCATCCACGATGTGTCTTTATCTCTCGGGAATCCTACCATATAGTCAATCGCGTCACCGGACTCACCGCAGCCTTTGACGCCGAGTCTCATGGCTTCACTTCTGCCGAAGCCTTTATCGTGAAGCAGAGAACTGCCGTCGGGTGAAACGTGGCGGAACAGCCTGTCCACGCCTGTCATGTATTTGCCCCATTTAATATAGTCACAGCCGCCTTTTCTGCATACCTGCGTCATCTGTGAGAAGTGGCCGAAAACATCTCCCGGCGCGTATACTGTGCTGATTCTGCCCAGAACATCTCTGTGATAAAGCTGACCGTAAACAAGATTGCGCACAAAAGCCTCGCCCGACGAAGTTAAATCGTTAGGCTGATTATAGAAGCAGTCCGCCTCGGCTCTGCCCTCTTTAAACGCGTTTCTGAGAACCTCTCTGTGCTCGGGGAAAAGGGTATAGTACGGATGAAGATAATCAAGCTCGGAAAGAGTCGCCTTGAAATCGGGATTATCTATAAGTCTTTCGACTATTGATTTTGTAATATGGAGCGCGCCGAGAGCATAAGTCCTCTGCTCCTGGTGATAAGTCGTATCAAAATGGAAGTCAGAAAAAACATGCTCGCGTCCCTCATAGCCGTCATAGGGCGAGGTGGTGAAATATATATCGGCTTTATCTGTCTTTCCGTCTGAAATAACGGAAACGGTTTCTTTTTTATCTCCTGCTCCGTCTGTGTCAATATTCAGTCTTACAGTCTTAACCTCACCGGCTTTCATTTTTTCGACTGTGATTTTTTCGTCAGCGCAGATTATCTCCGCTGATTCAATATCCTTCTCAGCCGCCGCGAAAAGCGGGAACACCTGCTTCGGATTTTCTTTGTTTCCTGTGTAAGCCGCGGTAAGCGACGGTGAAGTAATATTTAACCCATTCGCTGAAGCGATAACAGGGAACACTGTACAGCTTGCGATAGAAATGTCCATGGTGTCGGCAATATATCCGGGGCGAAGCTTGAAGAGTACAAGATTCGTACCCTTTCTGAAATTAACAAGGCACTGAGAGCCGAGGTCCCACAGACCTTTCACCCTGCCGAAGGGCTGAAAATCAACCTGCTCGCCGTTGACAAACAGAGCGCAGCCCGAATCCTCGTGGCAGATAACCGCCTTCTGAGGCATATCGCATTTAACATAAAACGCCGTGTAATAAACAGCGTTGCGCTGTTCCGTCGCGTAAAGCGCAGGGTCGCAGGCGTCCTCCTCACGGTCAAAGCGAAGACAGTTCCATTTTATGAAGCCTTTTTCCCATACATGGAATTCCTCGCCGTAATAATTATTCTTAACCCTTGCGCCGAGCTCGGGGACAATATTCTTTTCGCCGCCGTCAGCTGCAAGATAATCCTCATAAAGAATCTTCTCGCGCTGATACATATGCTCAGCCTCAAAGGAACCGTCGGTTTCGAGCACAAACGGGCCTGTAACAATAAAATCCATTATCCTGTTGTAAGGCATGGTGTTACCCTCTGACGGGATAAATGAATTAAAGTCATAAACACCAAAGCCGTTCTGAATTCTGCTGTAATCCGCCACATAATCACCCTTTCTGTATTTACAGATAAACTATATCATTATTTTATTTTTAAAACAATACACATTGCGTTTTTTAAGAAAAATTCGATAAATCTGTATGGCTTTGCGTATCGGATAATGATTCTTTAACAAACACAAAAGCAATCTTTCGGAACTGTTGCCCTTAAGATTGCCTTTTTTAATTATGCCATTGTTTCAAGCATTTTTTCGCTGACGGAGTATTTTGTCGGCTGATTGTTTTTGTACGCTGTGAATTCAGCGAGCATATATTCGCCCATGCGCTGAATCTCATTGCCTATGGAGCCTGCCATATGAGGAGTGAGGAAAACATTCTTCATTTTATAAAGCTTGCTGTTCTTTTCGGGCGGTTCGGGGTATGTGACGTCGAGCACGGCGCAACGGGCAGGCTCAGCCTTAAGGGCGGCGATGAGGTCATCCTCAACGACCTGCTGACCGCGGCCTGTGTTAATAAAGACGCCGTTTGTGTCCATTCTTTCAAAGCAGTTTTTGTTAATCATATTCAAGGTCTGGGGATTGTTTGCCAGATGATTTGAAATAACGTGACATCTTTCAAAAAGCTCAGGCAGATTATTTATTTTTTCAACGCCCAGCTCCGCCGCTCTTTCGTCAGACATGAACGGGTCAAAGACTTTTACGTTAAGCTTGTAATTTTTCAGCGCTTTTATTACAAGAGTGCCTATCATTCCCGCGCCGATAATTCCCACATCTGTGTTGAAATTTCCGGGGTGCGGTTTGCCGGAGTCGTGCTCAGCCCATTCTCCGCCGCCTCTGTGAAGCGTCTGGAAAAAGCCTTTGTTCGCAAGGAGTATTTCCGATACGGTCGTTTCCGCTACGGGTACGGCGTTGGCTCCCCACGCGGAAAAGATTTTCACTCCGCAGTTCATGAACGGCTTTGCGAAGTACTGCACCGTTCCTGCCGCGTAAAAAACAGCTCTGAGCTTCGGGAATATTGCCGTAATCTGTTCTTCATTCAGCTGAGGCATTCCCCACGATGAAAAAATATATTCAACATCTTTGAATAATTCAAAATCCGAATCTTCGTTTTTGAAATAATCTTTATCATAAAATCCTGCAAGCATATCAAGCTCTTCTGAAAGTGACGCGCGTGTTTCCCGGGAAAAAGCGTTGCAGATTATCTCTTCTGTTCCTGCGAATATTCCTTTTGGTCTGCTCATTTCAATTACCTCTGATAAGTTGATAGGTCTATTTTAAATTAAAACCGAAATAAATACAATAACAGCCGCGAAATTTATTGATTTTTTGACAATAAAAATGTATTATATATAACATACATTTGGAGGAGTTATATATGAAAAAAGTATTTTCTTTAATTTTATGTTTAATAATGATATTTTCACTTGGATGTATTGCTTACGCGGCGGATGGCGAAACGTATTATGTTGACTCCGTGTCGGGAAATGACGAAAACAGCGGCACTTCTCCCGAAACGGCGTGGCGTACTATCGACAGGGCAAACAGCGTTTCATATTCCGCAAATGATAAAATACTTTTTAAGTGCGGAGAAATATTCGACGGAATGCTTGTGGCTGACGGCAGCGGAACAAAAGACGCGCCTGTAACGGTTTCTTCATACGGAGAGGGCGAGCGCCCTGTTATCAGGTCGTCGGAAGCTTTTGTCATGGTGATTTATAATGTCAGCAACTGGGTGGTTGAAAACATAGATTTCACTGCCCCCGATGCGTACGGAATGCTTATAACGGCCTTTTCCGGCGGTAGTACGGAAAATATTACTGTCAGAAACTGCTCGTTTCACGATATAGCTCTCGGCAGAACAGATACTAATTCCGCGGCGCTGGTAATCAATAATGAAAGAAGCGACGCAAGAGTACGCGGCGTTCATCTGGATTCTCTGAGCTTCAATAATGTTCCGTGGGCGATACACACAAACGGCGTGAATGCGGAAAACGACAAAGACTTGTATGTAAGTCCCGAAGAGTCGTATAATTCCGATTACCTTTTTGAGAATATTTATATTAAAAACGCCTCGTGCGCCGGAATCGTGGTGTCTTCCGTGCTCGGCTGTACGGTAAGGAACTGCCGCGTGCTTGACAGCGCGACGGAACAGGGCGAGGCTTACGCGCCGCTGTGGATTCGCCATTCAAAGAATGTTCTTATTGAATACTGTGAAATTGCCGGCTCCACAAACAAAACCGACGGCATGGCGATTGACTTTGACGGCTGGACGGTTGACAGCACGTACAGATATATTTACTCCCACGACAATAACAGATTTATAAAGAACTGCGTCTATGACTCAGATACTCATAACGCGGGCAACGAGGTTTACGGTTGTGTTTCCGTCAATGATGGCGGCAGAATGAATTTCTCTGCGGTAACTCTTATCAGTATGAGCAGACCTTCCGTTGCGAGAATGAGAGATTTCAGCTTCCACGATAATGTCATAATTGACGGTAAGCCGATTTTCTGGCTCTGCACCGCAAAGCCGCAGATAGAAAACATTACTTTCAGCAGTACGGGATTCATGAATTTTATTCAGAGAATATTCAATCTGTTTTATAAGACGGTCAATTTCAGCTATGCAAGACCCGATGATGCTGAAATTGAAAAAATGATAAGCGAAATAACCGAAAATCTGCCTGAGGGCTGAACAGAACGGAGAGATTAATTATGGATAGAAAACTCAGAATAGGCGTTATGGGCGCCAAACGCGGCGAAACGATGATGAGAGTGCTTCAGAAGCATCCAGACGCCGAGCTTGCGGCAATCTGCGATAATTTTGAGCCGGCGCTGAAAAGGGCTCACAGATTCTGCAGGGAATTCGGTCTTGATATTGCGATTTTTACTGATTTTGACGAGTTTATAAAGTATGACCTTGACGCTGTTGTGCTTGCGAATTTCGCCAATGAGCACGCACCCTTTGCCGTCAAGGCAATGAAAGCAGGCAAGCACGTCATGAGTGAGGTTCTTCCCTGTCAGAATCCCGCGGAGGCGGTGGCTCTTGTTGAGACAGCGGAGGAGACGGGAATGGTCTACACCTACGCCGAAAACTACTGCTATATGAGCGACACCTTTGAGATGTGGCGCAGATTTAAAAAAGGCGATATAGGCAGGCTTCATTTCGCTCAGTGCGACTATATCCACGACTGCTCGGCGGACTGGCTGGGACTGACCTACGGCGACACAGAGCACTGGCGCAACAAAATGCCGCCTACGTTTTACTGCACCCATTCTCTCGGCCCCGTGCTTATGATGGCGGATTCAAGACCTGTTCAGGTTACAGGCTTTGAGACTCTCCCGATGGAGCCTTTCAGAAAGGTCGGCAGTGCCACTGGACACACCAACGGAATTGAAATGATTACACTTGAGAACGGTGCTGTGATTGAGAGCATTCACGGCGGGCTGAAACGCCCGAAAAACAATTACTACAGCCTTTACGGTGAAATGGGCTATCTCGGCAATCTTGAAAATGACGATGTCATGTGCTACTTTGAGGACGGAACCCTTGAAACAGCAGGTGACAGGGGAACAAAAGAAATATACACTCCCGAACCGTTTGTTTCTGTTGAGCTTCGCAGAAGCACAGGCATGGAAACTCACGGCGGCAGTGACTTTTATGCGACTCATTTCTTTATTCAGAAGATTCTCGGCAGACCTGACGGTCAGTGGGCGATAGATGTTTATAAGGCGGTTGAAATGGGCCTTTGCGGTATCTTTGCCCACAGGAGCATTCTCAACGGCAATCAGCCGATAAAAATGCCCGATATGAGGAAGAAAGAGGACAGAGACCTTTACAGATATGATGTAGCCTGCACAGATAAAAAGACGGCAGGGGACAAGGTGCTTCCTGTTTCGTCATATCCCGCTTATGTGTATTCTGACGAGGAAAAGGCTGAGCTTAAAAGACAGTGGGAAGCAATTTCAGAAGAAGATTAAATAAAGGGGCATAGTTATGCAGGTCGTTTTTGAATATCTTATTTCAATTATTCTGACAATAGAAACAATTTTTTCTCTTGTGCCGAATCTTTTCGGTTCGGTAACAACGTATTCGCCTGAGGAAAGCGGAATAGTGCTCAACTGCGCCGTTGTTTCAGATACCCACGCGGACAGAAATATTTTCCGCGACAGAACAGACAGGTTACGCTATGCGTACGCGGGAATAGGCGAGAGCAGTGAAGAAATTGACGTTCTTCTCAATATCGGCGATATAACAAACAGCGGTACAAGGCAGGACTACCGCACGCAGAAAAGGCTTGAAAAAACATATATAAAGGCAAAGCACACTGTTGCCTGTATGGGAAACCACGATTCATGGAACGAAAGCGCTGACCCGGATTATGAGGAAGCGGCAAGACTTTTCCTTAAATATATAAAATCCAAAGGAATTGAAAGCGAC
>JAZUHE010000136.1:0-8843 GCA_045641565.1 Acutalibacteraceae bacterium
CTTTCGGCGACGGAAGCAATTTCAGAAGGGCCCGAAGGAATCATCCTTGAATCTGTTCTTGAAGGCTATGCCGAATATTATTCTGCCGAACTTGCAGAGAAGGTGGTAAGAGGTCAAACAGAAAACGCATTAAAATGCAAATTTAACGGCGGAACTGTACCAACTGGATATATTATTGATAATCAGCAGCATTTTCAACTTAATCCTGAAACGGCACCGTTGATTAAAGAAGCGTTTGAGTTGTATGACGAAGGCTGTACGATGAAAGAAATTTCTGAAATTTTGAACAGCAAGGGACTTCGCAATACATGGGGAACAAAGTTAAATATCAATTCAATTTCAAAAATTTTGCAAAACAGAAGATATATTGGCGAATATAAATACCGGGATATTATTGTTCCTGATGGGATTCCTGCTATTGTTGATAAAGTGCTTTTTGATAGAGTGCAGGATAAAATCAAGCATACCAAGAAAGCTCCGGCACACTATGTTGCGGATGATTTATATATTCTCAGTACAAAACTTTACTGCGGAAAATGCTTATCATTTATGGTGGGCGAAAGCGGTACAAGTCAAAATTCTTCAACTTATCGTTATTATAAGTGCATCAAAGCAAAGCGAAAAAACGGTTGCAATAAAAGAGCAGTAAAGAAAGAATGGATTGAGGATATTGTTATTGATAAGGTTGTTGAATTACTTTGGGATGATGAATTGATTGACGCATTAGTAAAAGAGGTTTTGAAATTACAGTCGTCGACTGACTCACCTTTGCTGTTACTGCGCAAACGAGCCGCAGAAATTGAAAAGGCAATAGCCAATCTTTTGAATACAATCGCAACAGGTTACGGAACGGTTTCGATAGCTAAAAAGATTGATGAACTTGAAAAAGAGAAAAAGGAAATTGAATGTGAAATCACAAAAGAAAATATACAACACCCGTTTTTCACAAAAGAGCAGCTAAGATTCTGGTTCGAAAATTTCAGGGAATTAGATCCGAAAAATCCTAAACATAGGGAAATCTTAGTTGACAAATTAGTTAATTGTGTTGTCGTTTATGATGATAAAATAGAATTCTATTTTAATTTCGTACAAGGGAAAAGAACCTACACAATAGCAGAATTAACAAAAAGTTCGGATAAAATGAATGCTACTCCACCAAAAGAGCAGTTATTTTAACTGCTCTTTTTTTATTTGCTATCAGGACACAGGGGGTGCAGATTAAATTCTATACCCTCTGTTATTATATTAATTGTAATTGAGCGAACGGGTATTTTGTGTTGACACATAAGCGAACCGGATATAAAATGAAAACATGATGACAGGAGGTATTTTTTATGAAGATTATGACTAAACCCGAATACGAAAGATGGACGGCAACCACAAGAGATGCGCGCATGAAATGGTGGAGAGAAGCCAAGTTCGGCATGTTTGTGCATTACGGACTTTATGCGATGATAGGCAGAAATGAATGGGCGCAGGTTGATGAGAATATTCCGCCCGAAGAGTATGCAAAGCTTGCAAATGATTTCCCGTATAAAAAAGGCATGGCTGAGGAATGGGTCAAGCTTGCAAAAGCCTCCGGCATGAAATATATTGTACTGACAACAAGACACCACGACGGCTTCAGTCTGTGGGACTCAAAGGTCAATCCATTTAATTCGGTCAATTACGGCCCTAAAACGGACATTGTAAAGGAATTTACCGATGCCTGCAGAAAACACGGCATGAGAATCGGTCTTTATAATTCACTTATGGACTGGCACAACCCCGATGCGTTTGAATGCATGTCGGACAAGGCGGCCTATGACCGCTTTATTGAATACACTTATGAACTTAATCGCGAGCTGATGACTAACTACGGAAAGATAGATATTCTGTGGTATGACGGCAGCAATCCGATGCGTTCGGCAGAGGGCTGGGATTCGCTTAAGAGAAATCAGATGATAAGAGAACTTCAGCCGGAGATCATCATCAATAACCGCAGCGGGCTCGACGAGGACTACGGCACCCCCGAAGCACACATCACGCCGATGGAGCGTGACTGGGAAGCCTGCATGACCTTCAACGGTATCAGCTGGGGTTATGTGAATTCAGAATATGCCGCGAGCTACAGCTATACGCCTTCAAGAATACTCACAATGCTTAACACATGCGTTGAATGCGGAGGCAATCTGCTTCTCAATATCGGTCCGAAGCCTGACGGAAGCATTCCCGAAGAGGTTATTGAACCGCTCACAAGAGTTGGCGCATGGCTTGCAGAGAACGGTGAATCCGTCTACGGCCTGCCGAGAGTAGAGGGTCAGATAGGCGGCAACGGTGTAACATACGAAACGCAGAACGGCAATAACATTTATCTGTGGAACAGAATCTGGTGCGGCAAGCCGGAGGTCGGTGTCGGCGGTTATGTTGTTCCGCCCGAAAGGATAACTTTTCTTGCAACAGGCGAGGAGCTGGAGTTTGAAACCCTTGAACACAGACTGATTATAAAGAATCTGCCGAAGGACTGCCCGGATAAACACGCGGGAGTGGCAGTTTTCAAGCTCGAATTTAAAGAAAAGCCGCAATACATATATGCGTCCCGCTATCCTCAGCTGCACGGCGGGGAGAAAATTCTTTAACAGTACGGAGCAGATTAACAGCTTTGCTTTGAAATGCTCCATCAAAATGTAGTGCCAGCATTATTTTTGCTGTTCTTTTAGGTTTAATATCAAAACGCAAAGGGTACAGATTAATCTCTGCACCCTTTTTTATGTTGAATGTTGAATTTAAAATGTTTCGTTGACAGCTTCTTTTATTTTGGCGACTTCGTCTGCATTTACAGGCTCGGCCGTGTCCGTAAATGAATTTTCGTTTATGTCGGCTCCGGTCAGGGCTTTTATCCACGTGAGTGCAAGAGCGTATCGGCCTGCGCCAAGCGATGCGTGGAAAGTATCGCGGTGGCATTTTATTCCTTTTGCCGCCATGTTTTCAAAGACCTGACCCGACGGTATCATTCCGTCAACAGCGCATTCCTCTGTGGCAAGGCGGTAGCTTTCTTTGATTTTTGCAAACATTTCCTTTCTTGTTTTGAAGCCGTTATCAGCAAGCCGCTGAGAATTATCCTCATAACCCCATGTCTGATGAATATACACCTTGGCTTCGGGCTGTTTTTCACGTATGAATCTGACAAGCTCGGAGGCATAGGGCTGATAGGTAGAATAAAAAGCGGAAAAATGACTTGCCTGCTGAACGGTGACAATATCCCATTTGTCTTTTTCAAGTGCTTCGTTCAGCGAAATGTATATTTGAGCTTTTTCACCGTTGATTTCAAGCTCGTAAGCTCTTTCGCCGCTCAGCATGTTGTTGTAATGACGTTCAAGAGTGCAGCCGCCGATATAAAGGTTTTCGGAATGAATTTCGATTCCCTGATTTGCCGCAGCGCGGCTTAAATAACTTGCTGCGTCTTGTGAAAAGCTGTTGCCGATACATAATATTTTCATTTCAGCTGCTCCTTTTTCAGTATGTTTAAATGATAATACCATAAACTGTCGCATTTTGTATATAGTAAAAAGCAAATCAATAAAAGTATTGCTTTATTTTTATAAGTCAGTATGATAAGATTAAAGAAAAATAAATGTTTTATTTCAACCTTACATGACAGGAGGGAATATCATGCTCGAAAATCTTTCAAAGAGAAAAAATATCACCGCTTTTTCAATCAGTCCCGAAAATTTTACGGGTGAGAAAGGAAAAGGCGGAATGTCGGCGGACGGAGCGGCGGCTCAGGCGGCAAGAGACCTCGGCGTCGGTTGGAAGGTTTCGCCCTATGTCAACATTCAGCCGGGCGAAGTTTTTACAATGGCAGACGTTAAAAAGCAGGGAGCAATCAAGCATATCTGGCTCACCATAGGCGGTGCTGTCGGCAGGTCGCTTGTTTTGCGTATATACTGGGACGGCAGCGAAGCTCCGTCTGTTGAGACGCCGCTCGGAGACTTCTTCGCCGATGCGAACACCGACCGGTTCGGTCAGCTTTCAAGCATGGCTGTGTGCGTAAATCCGGGCAAGGGACTTAACTGTTACTGGGAAATGCCGTTCAGAAAAGGCTTCAGAATGACTCTTGAAAATTTAAGTGATAAAACCGCTGTGCTGTATTATCAGATAGACTGCGAGGAAAAGGAAATCAGCGAGGATTCGCTGTATTTCCATGCACAGTTCAGAAGGACAAATCCGCTTCCGTATAAGGAAGTTTACACGGTACTTGACGGTATCCGCGGGAACGGACAGTACGTAGGCACGTACCTTTGCTGGGGCGTTAACAATAATGGCTGGTGGGGCGAAGGCGAGATGAAGTTCTATATTGACGGGGACAGCGATTTCCCGACAATCTGCGGAACGGGAACAGAGGATTATTTCTGCGGCGCGTATAATTTTGATGTAAATCGTCAGTATACCTGTTTCTCCACGCCTTATTCGGGAATGTATAAAATTGACGGCAGTGACGATATTTATTCTCCGCAGAGAAGATTCAACATGTATCGCTGGCACATTACCGACCCTGTTTATTTTAAAAATGATATAAAAGTAACAATTCAGGCCCTCGGCTGGCGAAGCGGCGGCAGATATCTTCCCTTGCAGGATGATATTTCTTCTGTAGCGTTCTGGTATTCCGATTCGCTTGATGATGTTTATCCGCAGCTGCCCGATAAAGATTATCTTGAGATAATATGAATTGATTTAATTGAGGTGTCAGAATGAAAACTTATTCAGGCGATTACGCGCAGGAAATTGCATTTCCGCTTTCGGGTATAGGTACAGGCGGAATGAGCATATCGGGCATAGGCAGGCTTATTGACTGGGAGCTTGACGGCAGAGCCAACAAGGGCAACTGCAACGAATATACCCACTTTGCAATAAAAGCCGAACGCGGCGGAAAGGTAATTGATGCGCGTGTGCTTCACGGCGACGCAACAACAGGATTGGAGGCAACAGCGCTTGCCGCACATCATCATTCGTGGGGCTACGGACAGGGACCGAACAGAACAACGCTTGCAGGACTTGCACATTTTTCCGAGGTCAGCTTTACGGGCGAGTTTCCGTTTGCAAAGCTTGATTATCGGCACGAAAAAATGCCCGCTGAAATTTCTATGGAAGCATTCAATCCGTTTATTCCCATGGACGAGGACAACAGTTCTCTGCCTGCGGCGGCATTTGAGTGGAAGCTCAGAAACACTTCCGATGAACCGACTGACTATACAATTGCTTTTTCAGTCGGCAATCCGTTTAAAATTTCAAAGGGCGGTTTTGCGCAGTTTGAAAAAAAGAATAACCTGGGTTCAATAACGCTGAAATGCAGGGAGCTTTCGCCCGAAAGCAATGAATACGGCGAGCTTGCCGTTGCGACGGATTGCGAGGACGTTTCCTATCAGGAATACTGGTACAGAAGCGGCTGGTTTGACGATGTGACAACTTTCTGGAGCGAGTTTTCTTCATACGGGAAGCTGAAAAACAGACATTACGACGATAATGACCGACGGGGTCAGCTTGATAACGGCGACATGTGCACGCTTGCCGCGCATATATCACTTATGCCGAACGAAGAAAAAAGCGTGCGCTTTTATCTTGCGTGGTATTTTCCGCATTTTGTAAAATACTGGGACAGCAAAAAGCCCGTGTGGAATCACGAATATGTCAGGCGCTTTTCGTCCTCTGCTGACGTGCTTGAATATTATTGTAAAAATTATGCTCTTCTTTATCGGAAATCCGATTTATTCCGCAAGGCTCTTTGTGAAATGACACTTCCCGATTCGTGCAGGGAAGCTGCCGCGGATAATCTCTGCGTACTGAAAAGCCCGACCTGTCTGCGGCTTGAAAACGGTGAGTTCTGGGCGTTTGAGGGGACAAACGCACACGACGGCAGCTGTGAAGGCACCTGTGACCACGTGTGGAATTATCAGTATGCCCTTCCGTTTCTGTTCCCCCGTTTTGCCCGTCAGATTATTGAAACGGACTATGCATACAACATGAAAGAAAGCGGAGAAATGATGTTCCGCACCATGCTTCCTCTCGGCTCGGCCATGTCGAATTTCCGTGCCTGTGTGGACGGTCAGATGGGCTGCATTCTGCGCTTTTACAGGGAATGGAAATTCTCGGGCGATGATGAATGGCTCGGAGCGCTGTGGCCGAAGGTGAAAAAATCCCTTGAATATGCGTGGAGTCCCGAGAACTGTGACAGGTGGGACTCCGACAAAAGCGGCGTAATAAGCGGCAGACAGCATCATACGCTTGACATGGAGCTTTTCGGACCGAATGCATGGCTTACGGGCTTTTATCTTGCCGCGCTGAAAGCTTGTACGGAAATTGCAGACTATCTCGGCGAAAAAGAAAATGCCGAAGAGTATATGTCGATTTTCAGAAAAGGTCAGCTTTATGCCGAAAAAAATCTTTTTAACGGGAAGCATTATATTCAGAAAATTGATTTAAAGGACAAGTCGGTTCTTGACCGCTTTGCGGAATACGATAAAAACGTATACGGATACTGGAACAGCGAGACTGACGAGATGAAATATCAGATTGGCGAGGGCTGCATAATTGACCAGATGCTCGCACAGTGGCACGCAAATCTTATGGGTCTCGGCGATATTTTTGACAGAAACAACTGCAAAACAGCTTCCCGATACCTTTATGATAATAATTTCAAGTCGATGCGCGAGGTTTTCAATCCATGCCGCATATTTGCCCTGAACGATGAATCGGGCATGGTCATATGCACATGGGCAGACGGTACATACAAGCCGCGCATACCTGTTCCGTATACTGAGGAATGCATGACGGGCTTTGAATACGCGGCGGCAGGTCTGATGATACAGAACGGTCTTGTCGGTGAGGGTGTAAAAGTTATTGACGCGATACGTGAGCGCTACGACGGAAAAAAGCGAAATCCGTTTTCTGAAATAGAATGTGGTGCAAGCTATGCCCGCTCAATGGCAAGCTTCGCACTGCCTGCGATTTTTTCGGGATTTACATTTGATAAAAGAATAAATCAGATTGGTTTTAATCCTATAACAGACGAATATCCATTCAGGTCATTCTGGTCGTTCGGCGATTGCTGGGGAACGGTATGCTTTGAAAAAGAAAAGATTGTCATAGATGTATGTGACGGAGAGCTTAAGCTTGATTCACTGAAAATTCCCGACTTTGCGGAACGTGTAACTGAAATTTACGCGGACGGAAAAGCTGTGCACTTTATCGCTTCCGATAACTATGTTTATTTTAACAAGACAACTGCAATCTGCAGTAGAATTGAATTATTATTAAATGATTAATCAGCGACAGCTTAAAGAGAAACACGCAATGAAAAAGGACAGGGTCTTGAGCCTTGTCCTTTTCTTTTACAGTTTTTTGAATCTTATTCTCGGATTTTCTTCTGCAATCTCGGAGAGAACTGCGGCGAGCAGCTCGGCATAATTTCCGAGATTTTTTTCCGCTTCCTCAAAGTGACTGAAGCGAATGTATTTATCGAGGCAGAATTCAGAAACGCAGTCTGCAAGTGCGTCAAGATTTTTTCCGTAGTAATCGGGAAAACCGAGCTTTGACGCTATGTAAATATGCGCCGACTCTTTGTCGGTCATTTTCTTTCCGTTAAGAGTTATCTGTTTCATGGCGTCTCCTTATCAGTAAAGCTGAGTAAAGCTCTCATAATGGTTGTCGGTGTAGAATATAAGCCCGTCGTTTGAGAAAATAATGCGCTTTGCACCTCTCGATTTGGCGTTCATTGTGCCGATGTCGCATTCGGTGTAGGTTCTTCCCGATGCTTTCGGGAGCAGGCCCTCATAATTGCCGAATCTGTCTCCGCCTATGCAGCACCCGGGAGCATAATTTTTCAGTGAGCCTCCGCTCCAGCCGAGCTTTTCTGCCTGCTTTTTGGTGATATAGTTCGAAGGCAGATGACCAAAGGTGTGAATGTAAAGCGCAACCTCGTCTTTAGTGTCATATCTGCCGTTCTCACTGATTTTTCCGCTGTTTTGAGTTGGCTTTTCCGTCCTTGAGGTTGTTGATTTTGAGGTTCGGGAGGCGGTTGTTTCCGCTTCGCTCGGCGGTGCCTGGGATTCGTTGATTTCACTTTCGTCATCGGATTTGCTTTCTGTCTCCGCCTCGTCAGTTATCAGCGAAAAGCTTACCGTGGGCTCGTCCGATATTTCGTTCGTAAACATCGAACAGGCAGTGGAGAGAAGTCCGATAATAAGCACAAGCAGCAACGCCGTTATTCGTTTGAAAATTGACTTTTTCATTTATATCAACTCCGTTCTTTAAACGATTATATTACGGTGTTTTTATCAGTCTGCATTTGTTGTGATGAATACACCTTCGCCGGGGTCAAGTTTGATGTGTGCAAGTGAGCCGGCGGAATAGGTTATTGTTTCGCCCTTTTTGTAAACGGTGATGCCGCAGTCCTTGGGCACATGATAGGTGAACCGTGCTGTTTCGTTTCGGTTGAGCTCCTCCATGTTTGTGATGACGAAGGCTTTTCCGCTGTCGGAGGTAAACGTTCCGACAAGCAGACCGTTCAGCGATGTCATGTTGAGAGCCTTGTCGGGCATGGTTGTGGCAAGCGTAATGTCCTTCTGTCCCGTTACTCTTGCAGGGTGGACAAGGTATGTGCTCTCGTAGGTATATTTGCCGTAAATATCGGCAAAGTTCTTGAGGTATCCGTCCACTGTCTTTACGGCGTCATATGTTTCGGTCGTGTTGCCGTCGATGTCAATCATGTGGGAATGTTCGGGGTTCCACCAGCCCTTTGCGGAGAACTGAGCGTGAATTATTGCCTTTGTTCCAAATGCAAGGCAGGCATAGCACTGCTGGCTGAT
>JAZUHE010000137.1:0-24047 GCA_045641565.1 Acutalibacteraceae bacterium
CAAGTCCAAAGGCGTTGCTTCGGTTAAATCAAGGGTTGTCAATCTTTGTGAATTAAAACCCGAACTGACGGTTGAAGCGCATTCCGATAATCTCATTAAGGCATTCAGTGAAGTTTATGATGTGCCCGTTGAATATCTCAGTGAAAAAGATGTTGACGCAGATATGCTTTCACGCCTTGAAGTACGTTATTCTTCACCCGAATGGAAATACGCAGGGCAGGGAATTCTTCCCCGTTCAGTTGAAAAGCGATTTGACTGGGGGCAGGCACGTTTTGATTATGAATCGGACGGCAACCGGTTTAAAAAAACACAGTTTTATTCTGACGGACTTCAGTCCGATTATCTTTCGGAAATTGCCGAACGGCTTCGGGACTGTGAAATAAAAAGCGAAAAAATTCTTGCCTGTCTTCTGGAAAACACAGACAAAGAACTGACTCCCATTGCGGAAGATATCGCTTCTATGATTTCGGAAAATATTGCGGAGGTAAACTGAAATGAAATATGATCTGGCAATAATCGGCGGAGGTCCGGGCGGATACACTGCCGCGGAGTACGCCGCAAAAAAAGGACTCTCGGTTGTGCTTTTTGAAGCTGACAAAATAGGCGGTACCTGCCTTAACCGCGGCTGTATTCCCACAAAGACGCTCATTCATTCAGCCGAAAAATATAAAGAAATGAAAAACAGCGATATTCTCGGCATTTCAGCCGAAAACATCGATTATGATTTTAATAAGATTCACGAAAGAAAAGATTTTGTTGTTTCGTCTCTCCGCCAGGGAATTGAAAAGCTCATGAAGGCAAACAAAGTAACTGTCATCAATGCATTTGCGGCAGTTAAATCCTGCGGAGATAACGGTGTTCTTATCAGTGCGGACGGTGAAAACTACGAAGCAGAAAATATTATTATTGCCACCGGTTCTGTGCCCGCCGTTCCGCCCATTAAGGGCAGTGATATTGACGGTGTTTACACAAGCAACGATCTGCTTGAGGATAACGGCAAGGAAATAAAATCCCTCGTTATTATCGGCGGCGGTGTTATCGGCTGTGAATGTGCTTCAATTTATATTGACCTCGGCTGTCAGGTGACGATTCTTGAAGCTATGGAGCATATTCTTCCGCCTATGGACAGAGAAATCGCTCAGCGCCTTACAATGTTTCTCAAAAAGCAGGGAGCGTCGGTCAACGTTTCCGCAAAGGTAACTGAAATCGCAGGCGAAAAGGGTGATTTCACCGTTTCTTATGAAAATAAAAAAGGTGAAGTCTGCACCGCAGCAGCAGAGGCTGTTCTTATTGCAACAGGCAGAAAAGCCTATACCGAAAACCTGTTTGAATGTGATAACGCTCCCGAAACATTCAGAGGCGCGGTTGTTGCCGACGAAAACGGTCTGACAAGTCTTAAAAATGTTTATGTTATCGGTGACGCAAAGGCGCATAACATTCAGCTTGCTCACGTTGCCGAAGCGCAGGCGAAAAACGCTGTTGACACAATTCTCGGCAATCCACCCACGGTTGATATGTCGGTTATACCGAGCTGTATTTATACATCGCCTGAAATTGCTTCGGTCGGTCTGACAGAGGAGGAAGCGAAGGCAAAGGGAATTACTGTAAAAGCAGTGAAATGCCTGACAGGCGCAAACGGCAAATGTCTTATTGAAAATTCTGAATCGGGATACATAAAAACTGTTACAGATGTTGAAACAGGCAGACTTTTAGGTGCTCAGCTTGTTTGCCCGAGAGCAACAGATATGGTTTCAGAATTTGCCGTCGCAATCTCAAACGGAATGAAAACCGAAGATATTGCATCTGTAATTCATCCGCATCCGACATTTTCCGAAATGATTTCAAAAGCATGTACAGGTTAAATCGTTAGTCTGATATTCAATACAACGGCAAGAGCAAGGCGTGCAGCCTTGCTTTTTTGCAAAAATTTTTTGTTCTTATTGAAAACGATTCTGATTTATGATAGATTCATATTGTAATAATTTTCGGGGGGATTTTATGGAAAAATATCTGAAGCAGAAAACAATTAAACTCGGCAAAAAATCTTTTACAGTTCCCGTTGAGGCGCTCATTGAACGCCGCGGCATAATTGAAGAATGAGGCGAAATATGAAAAATTCAACAGAATTTATCGTTATAACCGACGCGCATTATTATTCGAAAAAGCTCGGCACGGATTCGGAATGCTACAGGGAATTTAATGCGAAATCTCAGAAGCTTGTCGCAAAAAGCGGCGATGTAATAAGAGCGTGCTTTGAAAAAATCAAAGCCGACAAATGCAGAAATATTATCTTCTGCGGTGATGCCACCTGCGACGGAGACTGCGACAGCCACCGTGAGTTCATTTCTCTTTTAAGAGAGCTGAAAGAAAGCGGCAAAAACGTCTTTGCCATAACCTCAACCCACGATTATCAGGACAAGAACATCACCTATAAGTATACAGGCGACAAAAGAGAAGAAATCCCGGCTTTCTCGAGAGACGAGCTCAAAGAGATGTACCGTGAGTTCGGCCCCAACGAAGCTGTTTCTGTTTTCGAGATGTCTTTTATTTCGGAAATCGACGAAAAGTACAGGCTTTTTGTGCTTAATTCAGACAGAAACGGCAAGGGCAGAAGCGGCTTTTCCGACGAGCATATTGAATGGATAAAACGCAACGCCATCGAAGCAAAAAAAGAGGGAAAAGAAATTATCGCGTTCACTCATCACCCGATTGTTTCGCCGTCTCCGTTTTATGCGCTTATCGGCAAAAACGATATGATGGGTGAATATAAAGAAATCCGCGAAATCCTCGCCGACTGCGGCTTTGAGCTTGTGTTTACGGGTCATTCGCACATACACGATATTTCTTACATCTTTTCCGAAAATAAAAATGTGCTCTATGATATTTCAACGTCGGCTCTCGCGGGGTACCCCGCGTATATGCGCAGAGTTTCGGTGAGCGAAAATGAATACAGAATCACCACTGAAAAAGCATATGATGAAGAAAAATATCCCGACTTTGATGAGATAATCGAAAATCAGTTTTTCGGAATGATTAAGACAACAATCAAGGCCGCAAAAACAGACGTGCCGCTTCTTGCGGAATGCCTCAACTCAATGAGCGTGTCAAGGAAATTCACCTACCGCTTCGGCTGGCTGATTAAGCCCGCTGCGAAGCTCATTGATAAAATTACTTTCGGAACGGTTTATCGCTGGACAAAAAAAGAAAACGGGCTGAAAAAAGAAGATATTTCTGAAATCAAAGACAGAAAAGCTGTTGATTTTATAATTGACCTTGTCATGCATCTGTATTCGGGCAACGCGCCTTATAATCCCGATACGCCCGAGTATAAAATCGCAATGTCTCTGCTGGGCGTAATTGACAGCGTTCTCAACGCTTTTCATCTGCCATTATCAAAATTCCTCAAAGACTTTGATTCTGTCGGCAGTCTTATTGAGCCGCTCCTTTACAACAGCGGAATCGATGACCACAATGCCTCTCTCCCGAAGAATCCGACAGAAAAAGATGTTGAAAATCTCTGCGGCAAAAAAACTTCAGATATAAAAAAGAGCCGGAAAGGAAAATTTATCGCGGCAGTGATTGTTATTGCTTTGATTATTCTCATTCCGCTGCTGCCGGTAATTGCACTTCTTCTCGGTGCGGGATTCATAATCAACCGCATAAAATATTCAGACGAATTGAGTGAATAAAATGAATGAGCCTTTAAAAGTTATTGTAGTCGGCGGCGGCCACCGTTCCGCGATTTACGCGTCTCTTTCGGAAATCCGCCCCGATCTGATGCAGGTCGTCGGAATTGCTGACCCGAATGAATTCAGATGCCGAAGCTTCGCCGAGCGTTACGCAATACCCGAAAATCATATTTTCAGAAGCGTTGACGAGCTCGTGAAGGTTCCGAAATTCGCCGACGCCGTTATCAACGGCACAATGGACCATATTCACGTTGAAACCTCGCTGCCTCTTCTTAAAGCAGGGTATGATATTCTCCTTGAGAAGCCGTTTGCCGTGAACGAGGACGAAATGAACAAGCTCGTCAGCACGGCAAAGGAATATGACCGAAAAATAATGGTATGCTTTGTGCTGAGATATTCTCCGTTTTACAGGAAAATCAAAGAAACAATCCTTGACGGCACTATCGGCGACATAATTAATATTCAGACCGCCGAGCACGTCAGTTATCATCATATGTCTACAAGTCACATAAGAGGCAAATGGCGTAATGAGGAGGAATGTCATACATCAATGCTTCTGGCGAAATGCTGTCACGATGTTGACATCATGATGTGGCTCATGGGAAACGACGACCCTGTGAAGGTTTCCAGCTTCGGCGGACTTACGCAGTTCAGAAAAGAAAACGCTCCCGAAAATTCGGGAACGCGCTGTCTTGTTGACTGCCCTCTTGCGGATACCTGCCTTTATTCTGCAAAGAGGCTTTATCTTGACCACCCCGACCGCTGGTCATTTTATGTGTGGGACAAGCTTGAGGATAAGGAAAACGCCACGATTGAGGATAAAAGAAAACTCCTTGAAACGAGCAATTACGGCAGATGCGCCTATAAATGCGATAACAACGTCGTTGATCATCAGAGTGTGAATGTGCTTTTCAGAAGCGGAGCGACGGGAACCCACAGCATGATTGGCGGCACGGCGATTCCGCAGAGAAAGATACACATTATCGGCACAAAGGGTGAAATTTCCGGAACACTTGAAGACGGGGAATTCACAGTTTCGCTCATTGACCCGAGCCCGAACTGCGAGCATAAGGACACGGTAATTGATACAAGAGTCGGTGACGATTCCCACGGCGGCGGTGACTTAATGCTTGCCGAGGATTTTGTCCGCTATGTCAGAGATGATGAAATGTCTGTTTCCTGCACATCAATAGAGGACTCTGTCAAAGGACACCTTACAATCTTCAGAGCCGATAAAAGCATGAAAAACAGCGGAATACCGGAGGATGTATGTGACGGCAGCTGCTTTTAGGGAAATGAAATATGTCAGACCACATACCGGAAGAAGTTTTTTAATTAATAAACCGAATAAGTCGGAGGGCATCGAAAGGTGCCTTTTGATATTTTTATGAGAAAAAATCTGTTGTAAATAAAAAATATTGTGATATACTCAAATAAAAAGCGAAAGAGAGAAAAGATATGGATTTTTTTACGAGGATAATCGCGTTTTTTATGTCCGTGATTGTGTCAATCGGCGGTTGGTTTCAGCTATTCAAGCCTGCAATTCCCGAGGCGAAAACAGAAGCGGAGCTTGCCGGAATCAACGTCGGATTTAAAAAAGTTCCCCTTGCCGACGAGCTGTATGTTGTGGAAACATCCCGCATAAAAAGCGAGGAGCGCCGGTCCATGCAGTGTCTTCAGGGACTTGCCAATAAAGAAAAAGTTCAGATTTTCATGTCTAACGGTTGGATGGCGAATTCATATCTTGAAGATATCGAAAAAAGCGGAGTAAAGCTTATCAGAACCGACGAAAACGGAAATCCGTGGAATTTCAGACTTCTGATTGAGAGGTTCAAAGACTGTATTTCCGATTCGGGGTATGTGCTTTATCGCGATTCCGAGTTCGCAGAGGGTGTCAACACCGCCTGCAACTATGCCACGGTTGAGGGCTGGCTCGCGATTCCCGTTGAGCTTAAGGATTTCGCGGACAGTTGCGGACTTACTCTGATGAAGGATATTTCACAGGAGGAATATGATTATAAATTCCTCAGAAGCTTCTTTAATGAGTACAAAGACGAATTCAGCGACATTGGAATTGTTCATATAAAGACCGCGGCGGCGGGACTTCGTGATTTTGCGATTCAGCAGGGAATGTTTATCTGCTACACTGAAAGCAACAAAGAGGGTGAGCGCTTCCTTAAAAAAGTACTTAACAGTACCGCTGAAAACGGAATCGTTATGGGCTGGTGCGAGATGGAAAAGCGCTTTGTTGAGTTCATCTCAAAGCTCGGGTATTCTATTTGCCCGTCGGACCACAGCTATAATCTCAGTGTGCTTAACAGCTTTGAAAGTGAATTCCCCGTTCCCGAAAAGCCCGAAAAAATCACACCCGACTCCGATAAGCATTACATCTCTCTTATTTACTCAGACGGCGACAATGTTCAGTGGATGACCAACGGTGCGAATGAGTATTACCGCTATCTTGCTCTGGAACGTGATTATCCCATGACGTGGGGCTTCCCCTGCATCTGTCAGGACATCTGTTCCGCCACAACAAAGAAGTTTTATTCTGACGCCGACAGCTTAACGAGCTTCATCTCGGGGCCTTCGGGTATCGGTTACGGTCTGCCGTCGGCATATGAAGAGAAAAGCATGGACGAGTACACAACTCAGGCCGCCGCGGCGATGCTCAGAAGCGGTCAGAGAATAGTTACGATTCTTGACGACGAGCCGTCTCTGATTAAAACAGCGGCGTTTACAAGAAAGTTTGATTATTATTCGAGATTTGACAATATTGACGGCGGCATAATCTTCCTTGACCCCCGTATGTATGGCGCGGGTGAGGGCAGAATGTGGTTCAGCAACGGCAAGCCGTTCCTTACGGTCAGAAAAACTCTCTGGTCGACTGACGGCTATGACGGCATAACCGACGAATGGATGCAGGAGCAGGCGGCGGAGATAAATTCCTACGTCGCGGATAATGACAGCATTGACGGCTATTCGGCAATCTGTGTTCATGCCTGGTCGCTGAATCCCGAAAATCTCAATGAATTTGTGAAGCTCCTTGACGACCATATTGAAATCGTTTCAACCGAGCAGCTTATTCAGATGATTACGGATAACGTTAAAGATTAAGTGAAAACGCAGAGAGCGGAAGTTCTCTGCGCTTTTTTACTGCTGTATATTGACAATACGGAAAACTGTATGTATGATAAAATTACATCTTAAAGGGAAATAATGATATAAAATCAGCGAGGTGCTTATGGATTTCACTCATATTCTGTCGCTTCTTGGCGGCGTAGCGCTGTTCCTTTACGGTATGTCCGCGATGGGAACAGGGCTTAAAAAGGTTGCCGGACCCAAAATGGAATCATATCTTTGGAAGCTGTCGTCAACTCCGGGCAGGGGATTTTTGCTCGGTACGCTTGTTGCCGCCGTTATACAGTCGTCGTCGGCAACGTCGGTAATGGTTGTCAGCTTTGTAAACGCGGGAATGATGCAGCTCGCGCAGGCGGTGTGTATTATTCTCGGCGCGAATGTCGGAACGACCATGACAGGCTGGATTCTTACCCTTTCCGGCTCAGGCGGAAACGGAGTACTGGCTCAGATTTTTTCAACGGCGACTCTTATAGCGTTTCTGGCGATTGCCGGAATTATCATGAATCTTTTTCTTAAGAAAAATACCGTCAAAAATGTGGGCATGATTCTTCTCGGACTTTCTGTTCTTCTGCTGTCAATGACGCTTATCAGCGACGCGGTAGGCCCTCTTAAAGAAAGTGAAAGCTTCAGAAACATACTTCTTCTTTTCTCAAATCCCGTACTCGGTGTTCTCGCGGGTATGTTTGTTGCCGCCGTTGTGCAGAGCTCCTCTGCCGGAGTAGGCATACTGCAGGCAATCTGTGTTACCGGCGCGCTTCCGCTCAACGTCTGCCTGCCGGTTATTCTCGGTATAAATATCGGTGCGTCTGTTCCCGTTCTGTTTTCTATGATGGGAAGCTCAAAGAACGGCAAGCGTGCCGCGCTGACATATCTTATTTCAAATATTTTCGGGCTTGTGATAGTGTATGTTCTGTATATTCCCTTTACAATGATTGCGGGAAGCGCTTTCCTCGATACAGCGTCAACAAAATTCACAATCGCCGTAATGAATACCGTTCTGAGAATCATAAGCGCGGTTATTCAGGTTCCCTGCCATAAGCTTCTTGAGAAAGCGGCGTACCGTCTTGTAAAAGTAACTCCCAATGAAAATGAAGATATTGACGAGATTAATTCTCTGAGCGAAAGTCTTCTGGATTATACGCCTACGGCGCTTGAGACAGCTTCTGCCGCGGCGCAGAAAATGGCGGATATCGCCGCGAAAAATGTTAAGCGGGCAATGAGTATTATCTGGAAGTATGACAGCGATAAATTCAATATTGTTCAGGAGAAAGAAACTCTTGCGGATAAATATGAGGATAAAATCGGAAACTTTGTTGTTAAAATAGGCAGACATTCTCTTAACGCAAAGGAGCAGGCAAAAGTTTCGGAGCTTCTGAATTCTGTCGGGGATTTTGAGAGGCTCAGCGACCATGCTGTTAATATTTCCGAGGCGGCGCAGGAGAAGCACGAGAAAAACATATATTTTTCCGAAAAGGCAAAAGATGAGATGGAACTGCTTCTGAGCGCGACAGATGAAATCCTTGAGCTTTCTATGGAGACTTTCAGAAACAGAGATACGGAAAACACTAAAAAAATTGAAGCAATAGAGGAAGTTATTGATGAGATGTGCAAGCGGATGCGCACATTCCATATCGAGCGTGTTCAGAAGGGCGACTGCACAATAGAAATGGGCTTTGTCTTTAATGATTTGCTTGTCAATATGGAAAGAGTCGCCGACCACTGCTCAAATATCGCGTTCTGCGTATTTCATTCGGATAATGTCAACGCCGAGGGACACGAATTCTCTGAGAATGTTGTGACAACAGAAGCGTTTCAGACATTTTTTGAGCAGTACAGAGAGAAATATCTCAGTCCCCTTGAAGCGATGCACAGAGCCTGACGGATGATTGACAACTGACCGCAGTCGGTGATACAATAATTTTATAAAATATAACGGAGGCGGAATTATGCTTACACGGTTTTTAAGTTTTTTCCTTGCTGTTTTTTCGGTTATAACCTTCAATCCGCTGTCGAAATATGATTATTACGACAGGCTGGGAGACGAAAACTATACAGGTCTCAAGGATTGCTACGCCGATTATTTTGATATCGGTGCGGCGGTAGGCGGCTGGCACTGCACAAACGCCGAAACCGCCGAATTCCTTAAAAAGAATTATTCCTCTCTCACAGCGGAGAACGCGTTCAAGCAGGCCGCGCTGAACCCGAAGGAGGACGTGTGGAATTTCGCCGAAGCGGATACCATAGCGGATTTCTGCCGTGAGAACGGGCTTAAGCTCCGCGGTCACTGCCTTGTATGGGGCGGTCTCGGCAGCTGGATGACAAGAGACGCCGACGGCAATCTCGTCACAAAAGAGGTTCTGTATGAGAGAATGCGCAGCTACATAACAACTGTCGTAACACGTTATAAGGATATTGTCCGCGTATGGGACGTTGTAAACGAGCCCTTCGGATATGACAGAAAAGACGGCGAATTCAAGGACTGCGATTTCTATCAGATATGCGGTGAGGAGTATATCACCAAGGCGTTTGAGTTTGCGCACGAAGCCGACCCGACGGCGAAGCTCTGTCTTAACGAGTGCAAGGTTGTCAATAATAATGTCAAACAGAATTATCTGCTCAAATATCTTAAAAAATGGCTTGACGAGGGCGTTCCCATCAGCGCTGTCGGTGTTCAGGGTCACTGGGACACATTTGAAATAAACGAGTCCCCGAGAAGACTTCAGAATGTTATCGATAAGCTTTATGCGCTGGGTGTTGACATTCAGATAACTGAGGTTGACATGAAAATCGCCGCGAGCAAAAAAGATTTCTTTGAGACCGTTCCGAAAAACACGGAGCTTATCCAGACAAGAAAGTACAGCCGTATGTTTGAGGTTCTCAGAAAGAACGCCGACAAAATCTCAAGCGTTACATTCTGGGGCATAAACGATAACCGAACTCAGAAGGATGAAAACGGGCAGACATTCTACAGATGGGAACTGCTGTTTGACAAGGACAATATGCCTAAAAACGCATTCTACGCAGTCTGCGATTTTTAAATAAAGGAGCCTGATTTATATGAAATTTACTGATAAAACCGATTGCTTTACTTTGAGCAACGGAGTGAAAATTCCGTGTATCGGCTACGGTACATGGCAGACGCCCGACGGCGAAATCACCGAAAACTGCGTAAAAAACGCTATTGACGCGGGATACCGCCACATTGACACCGCTTTTGCCTACGGCAACGAGTCAAGTGTCGGCGCGGGAATTAAAAAATCCGGCGTCAGCCGCAGTGAGCTTTTTGTAACAACAAAGCACTGGGTAACCGAGCGCGGATACGAAAAGACAATCAAGGCTGTTGAGACTTCACTTTCACTTCTCGGGCTTGACTATCTCGACCTTTATCTTGTTCACTGGCCCTGCGTCGCGAAATGCTCAGCGGAATGGGAAGAGATAAATCTCGACACCTGGCGTGCCTTTGAGAGAATGTATAAGGACGGAAAAATCCGCGCGATAGGCGTCAGCAATTATGAAAAGAAGCACCTTGAAACACTGTTTAATAACGCAGAAATCAAGCCGATGGTGAATCAGCTTGAATTCCACCCGGGCTACACACAGATTGATAATATTATTTTTGCGCAGGAAAACGATATGCTTGTCGAGGCGTGGTCGCCTCTTGGCAGCGGTGCTGTTCTGAATGACGCGGGACTTAAAAAAATGGCTGATAAATACGGCAAATCCGTAGCTCAGCTCTGCGTAAGATTTGCCCTTGAATGCGATGTGCTTCCGCTGCCGAAATCAACCGACGCAGGCAGAATGAAAGCAAACGCCGATGTCTTCGACTTTGAAATTCCCTACGGCGATGTAAAAAAGCTTATTGATTATCCGCAGCTCGGCTTCAGCGGATTCAGACCCGAGGACGCGCCCGCCGACGCTCTTGCGAATGAATAATTATTATTAAACGGAGGTATTGTTATGCTGCTTATCATTAAAAGAATCATCAGTGTTATTCTCACTTTCGGTATGATGCTTTATGGCGTTGTTATCGGCGCTAATAAATGGGATACCGTCGCAAAGTACGAAAAGAATGTGGAAAGCGTTGACATTTATGAAAACACAATGGACACTGCTGTTCCTCAGACTGAGATTTATAACATAATCAAAAATCATTTTGAAGCGCCTCTCCCCGAGGGAAAAACTGAAAAAAAGGCTGTTGTTTTAGGCTATGACGGATGCCGCGCGGATACACTTTCTATTCTCGGTGACGAGAGCGAAAGCGCGATTGCAACACTCGTAAACGGCGGCGGCAAGGCTGTTATTTCCTACTGCGGCGGCGTTAATTATCCTGAATTCAACACTCAGGCAACATCAACCGCTCCCGGCTGGTGCTCAATGCTTACAGGTCAGTGGGCCGACGTTCACGGCATAACCGACAACAGTATTCCCAAGTCAAACGAATATCTCACTCTGCTTACAACTCTTGTTGAGGATAAAACCATTGATAACTCCGCTTTTTATGTATCGTGGGGCGGTCATTTCAACGACGAGGACAGCACATATTACAACGAAAAGCAGTACTGCGAAGAGAAGAAGCTTGACGTCAGCTTCCTTTGCAACGCTGACGACAGCGTAACCTATGAAACAACATTGAATGACCTTAAGAAGGCGGACTGCACAGACTTTATTTTTACAATTTTTGAGTATTGCGACCATACCGGTCACCATACAGGCTTCGGAATCGGCAACGACGAATACTGCAAGGCATTCGCTGACGCTGAGAAATCCGCCAAGGACTGCATTGAAGCAATCAAGGCAAGAGAGACATATGACACCGAGGACTGGCTGATTATTATCACATCCGACCACGGCGGATACAATTTCGCTCACGGCTTCCTGACTCATCAGGAGAGAATGACATTTATTGTTGCGAACAAAGATTTTTAAATAAAGTAAGTCGGACTGTCGAGAAAGTAAGAAAAATCTGCGTGGTTTTTAATAAGCCACGCAGATTAATTATTATAAGATTTTCAAAGCAATTAACGGACAGATATTGGTCACTGCGAGGAGCAAAGCGACGCGGCAGTCTATTTTGGTTTATTGGATTGCCGCGCTTCGCTCGCAATGACTGTTCAGTAAATTGTTTTTCGGTCTGTGACTTTAACAATAATGCGGAGCGTTTTTCTTGACATTTTTATTAAATCTGTTTATAATCTGTATGTAAAAGAATAAACACAGTCTGTATGTTAAAACCGTAAACGGAATAACAGCGGACTATGACACGGATAAAAGCTACTGGTCATTCTGCAAAAACGGCGAGATGATGCCTGTAGGCGTTGACGGCGCCGAGATTGCGGACGGCGAACATTATGAGCTTGTCTATACAAAATAAATAATTGAATTCCTGCCGAAAAAAGCTTCCCGAGAGGGAAGCTTTGATTTTTTTACACTATCTTATTATTTCGCCGTTGATTTTGCCGTTGTATTCCTTAAGAAAGTTTTCGGCGTCGCCTGTCATTTTTATTCTGGCGTGTCCGTCTCTGCAAGAGAAGCAGATGTAAAGATTGCCGATATATTCATCAATTATCTGAACACGGGCAAGCAGCTGATTTTCAGTTCTCCACGCAAAGGAGCCTGCGCATCTGTAGGTATGACCCTCGCAGTTCTTTCCGCCGGTTTCTGCGGAGTATCCCGTCTGTGGAAACTGCTGAAAAATGTTATTTTTTCTGCCAAGATAAAGAGTTTTCTCACCCTGAGCGTTTGTGTATCTGAATTCGCATTTATCCTTGTCAAAGTTAAATGAAAAGCGGGTTATTCCCGTTTGGTTTTCTTCCGCCGCAAAAATCTTGCCGCTGATTTCGTTTTCGACTGACGAATAATCTCTGCCGTCGGCGTGAACGAGACTGAGATTTTCAATATAACCTTCAAGCTCGCTGTATGCTTCGGAATTTTCCTCAAGCTTATCCGAAGCCGTTTCGATTATTTCAGAAAAAAGATAAGACATTATCAGTTCACCCGAATCGTGTGAGCGGTAGTTGCCTGACGTGCAGGTAAACGTTATGTCTGTGTCAGGGTCATAGACAGTGAACTGGTCGTGCATACCGTCAAAGCCTACGGAATTGCCGTAAAAACGCCAGAACTGACTGGCGTAGCCCTGATTCTGAAAGCTGCCGAAGCCGCTTTCGAATGTGTCGGACTCATCCGCAAAGGCTTCGTCGATTATTTCACGGGGGATAATCTGCCTGCCTTCGAATTCACCGCGGCGGCCGATAAAGCGTCCGTAAAGAAGCATATCACGGGGAGTGCAGATAAGCGCCGAGTCTCCCCACGCGTATTCGCCGGGACATTTAAGGCAGTATGCGGAGTCGGAAAATCCGATTTCTCTGAGCACCTTATCACGCAGATAGTCAAGAAAGGTTTTGCCTGTAAGTCTTTCCACAAGCGCGCCGAGCACAAAGGAGCCAAAGGAATCATAGCTGAACTGGGTACCCGGATAAACCGACGGCTTCTGAGAAAAATAAAGCTTCACTCTGTCGTCAGTACCGGAAGAGAACCAGTTGACCGAGAATTCATCAAAGCAGGTGCGCATCATGAGCATATTGCGTATGGAAAGCTCTTTGAGGTACGGATGTATATCTTTCGGCAGCTTGTCGGGAAAATACGAAATTATCTTATCCTCAAGAGAGATTCTGCCCTCATAAGCGAGCAGACGTACCGCGAGCCCCACATAGCTTTTTGTCTGTGAATACATTCGGTGACACGTATCTTTTTCAAAGGGCTTCCAGTATGCTTCACAGATAAGCTTATCGCCGCGGGCAATAAGCACTGAATGCGCGGAAAGGCCGTGGGAATTAATCATTTTAAGATATTTAAGTATACTGCGCGATGAAACGCCGACGCTTTCGGGGGCTGCTTTTTCAAACATAGTAATTCTCCTTTACACGAGCTTGCTGTCTGTAATATGATTTTGCCACTGCTTTTGACCGATGTCAATAAATTATCTTAATTTTATTTAACAAATAATTGAAAATACCGACAGCTTAATATATAATTATTCAGAAGAAAGCTGTCATCACTGAAAGGAAGATGTTTATGAGTAAAAGATACGGCCATACAATAATTATCGGTATCGACGGAATGGGCAATTTCAACAAAAATGCCGCTACGCCTAATATGGATAAGCTTTTTGAAAACGGAGCAGTTACATATGACGCGCTGTCGATGGACCCCACAATCAGCGCGGAGAACTGGGGCGCGATGCTTATAGGCTGTAATCCTGCCGTTCATAAACTGACCAACAGTATTGTCGGCAGATTTGAATACACAAATAAAGCCCTGCCGACCGTATTCACACGAATCCGCAGAGAATACCCCGACGCGTATCTCGCTTCGTGCTGTAACTGGGACCCCATAAACTACGGTATTGTTGAGCACGATGTGGGCGTTGAGCTTCTTGACGCGGAAAGTGACGACCTGCTCTGCGATAAAATTGAGACGGTTATCGCGAAGAAGCCCGATTTTCTTTTCATTCAGTTTGACGATGTTGACGGCGCGGGCCACCGCAAGTGGTACGGCACCGAGGGCCATATTGAGCAGATAGAAAAAACTGATGGCTATGTGGGCAGAATCGTAAAGGCATATAAAGACGCAGATATTTTTGATGATACGCTGTTTATCTGTCTTGCTGACCACGGCGGAATCAGAGGCGGTCACGGCGGATATACAAAGGAAGAGAAAACAATTTATTTCGCGGTTTCGGGCAGGGGAATCGAAAAAAGCGAAATGGGCTACGCTCAGACCAAGGATATTGCCGCTCTCGTGCTTTACGCATTCGGAATTGACATACCCGCTTTTGACAGAAACGGCTTTTCGTCACAGGTGCCCGACAACATTTTTGTAAACAGAGAGAATGATTATATCGCGCCGTCGCCGATGGCGAACAATATTGAGACAAGAGCAACTCCCGACTTCAGAGGTGAGAGAGGTCTGACGGCGTTTTTCCCTGAGGAAAAAATTAAGCTCGCAATGTTTTTTGACGACGAGATAAAAGACGAAACAGGCAAAAATAAATTCACCGAGTATGGAACGGTTAAATATTACAGCACGGGCGTTTACGGCGCGAGAGCCGAGTTCGGCGCGACAGGATACGCCTCTACGGATGATCTGAAATTCGGCAAAGACAGCTTCACCGTTGCCTGCTGGATTAAGCTTGACGACACGCTGAAGGAGGAAGTCTGTGTCTGCTCAACTCAGGACTGGTTCTGGAAGAGAAGAGAATCAAAAGGCTTCACGCAGACATTCTGCAACGGCGATACACGCTTTTCAATTTCTGACGGCGACAGAAGAAAAGAGCTTGTAACTCCCTATCACGAAGATGTTTCGGAGGGCTGGATTCACGTTATTTCTGCTGTGGACAAAGAAAAGCACGAGCTGAGAATTTATCATAACTTCAGGCTTGTGAGAACTCAGGAGCTTGAAGAGAGGCACCTTTGCGACATGGATAATTTCCCATTTACCGTCGGCAATGACGGCGCGCAGCAGCACAACGATAAATACTTTAATTTTATTTTTAATATGGATGACCTGTTTATATTTGACGGGGCGTTTTGCGATGAGGATACGGAGAAATTAAAGAAATATTACGACTGATTTACGGGGGCGCAGCAAATGAAGATTTGCATTATTGCGGATATGCATCTGCCGTATATTAAAGACACCGCGCAGTACAGAGCGTTTGATTTCGCGCTGAATGACGCCGAAAAGAAAAACGCGGAGCTGATTGTTTTCGCAGGAGACGAGACGGCAAACGGAGACGAAAACGCGGTAAAGAATTTCTATGACATGATGAACGGGCAGAATATTCCGTATCTTGTTATTCCCGGAAATTCCGATTTAAGAAGCGGCGGTAATCCGATTCCCGCGTCACCTGTTGTAAGTGAGCTTGAGGATTTTAAAATAATCATGCTTAACGACAGCGGCAGGATTCTTAACGATACGGAACTATCGGCTCTCGGAAATGTCGCTGACGGTGACATGGTTTTCATGCATCATCCGCCCTGCGCGCTTGAAGAGCCGTACCGCGAAGCGGTTGAGACAGCCGCCGCGAATCATAAGGGAGCAAGATTCTTTTACGCGCATCTTCATGAATGGGGAACGCGGGAAAATTTCACGTTGCTTCCCGCTCTTGACCCCGACAAAAATATCGGAGAAAATCCCTGCTTCGTTTATTATGATACCGACAAGAATGAAATTGAAAAATCATATTATTCCTGCCCTTTGCCTGTGGAGCTTACAAAGCTGGCAGGAATATCCTGCTATAACATGAATCATGCGGAGTTCTGCGCGGAGAACGGATTTTACTGCATGGAACTCAGACCGGGTTTCATAAATTATGACAGAAAAAAGCTGATTGAATTAATTAAAAAATGGAGAGAAAGCGGAGGGGAAAATCTCTCGGTTCACTTCCCGGATGTTGAGTGGAAAAACGGCGAAATAATGAACCGTGAAAAGATTTTTGAGTATACGGATTTTGTTAAAGAAATCGGCGCTCAGAGAGTTACGGTTCACGTTCCGTTTCTTCTGAATCATGAAGCGGAGCAGACAGGCGTAATTGAAAGTATAGGAAGATTCTACGGCGAATTTATCAACCGTCTGTCCGAAGACTGCGTTGTCGGCATAGAGAATCTTCACATGAAAGAAAAATACAGAAAAGAGGGTATCATTCCTTTCGGTTTTATACCTGAGGAATGCCTTCGTCTGATGAATGAAACGATTAAGAACACCGACAGAAAGGTCGGTATAAATCTTGATTTAGGTCACGCGAGAAACAACGCACCTCTTAGCGAAAAATACACTCTCGGCGCGTGGTACGCCGAGGTCGGCCGATTCTGTGTGGGTTATCATATCCATCAGGTGACGGGCCGCGGAGGGAATTTTGAAAATCATACCCCTGTGACGGAGAATTACGGAAGACTTATTTCTCTTGCTTCTTTTTATGATTCTCTTCGCTGCGGTCAGCTGAATTTCGCGCCGATGATTTTTGAAATCCGCACCCCCGGAGGAGCGGAAATTACTATGGATTTTATAAAAAAAGAGAGAAACAGGTTGTCTGTCTGAACGGAGGAAATATATGTATAAGGTTTCTTTGCCGCTTGTAAGATTCAGCGAAAATTTTGAGGATAATATCGCTCAGGCCAAAAAGCTGGGCGCTGAAAGAATTTTTCTCTGCACCTGCAGAGCAACAGATTCGGCTGAAAAAATTGCTGAGGATATAGAGAGAATAAAAATAAGCAGGGCCGTTTATGAAGCCGCGGGCTTTGAGACGGGCGTATGGATTTCCACAATGGGTCACGGCAGTGAGCTCGTGGGAATCACCTCGGACAACAGTGACGATTATACTCACATAACAGGGCTCAGAGGCGTCACAACGGCAGATTCCTATTGCCCTCTTGACCCGAAGTTTTCTTCCGCGGTGTGTGATTATCTTAAAAAAATCGCCGCGGCAGGTGTCGGCATGATTATGCTCGACGACGATTACCGCTTCTCTCACAGAGGAGACTGCGGCTGTACCTGCAGATACCATATGGCTGAGTACGAAAAAAGACTCGGCGAAAAAATCAGCCGTGAGGATGTTATAAAAAAAGCCTTTGGTGCGGGATACAACAGATACCGTCAGACATATTACGATATGCTCGGCGATACTCTGAGATATTTTGCCGCAGAGATGCGAGCGGCCATTGATGAAATAAATCCCGAAGTCCGTTTCGGCTTCTGCGCCGTGACTTCCTCGTGGGATTGTGACGGCACTGACGCTATTGAGCTTTCAAAGATAATGGCAGGCAAAACAAAGCCGTTCCTCAGATTTATCGGTGCGCCTTACTGGATAAATAACGGCGACCTTACAAGCAGGGTTCAGTATGTCGCGGAGCTTGAGCGTATGCAGGCTCACTGGTGCAGGAACGAGGATATGGAAATCTTTTCTGAAGGCGACACATACCCGAGACCGAGATATAAAGTTCCCGCCGCGCATCTTGAGGCGTTTGATACGATTCTCAGAGCTGACGGAGGCCTTGACGGTATTCTGAAATACGGTGTAGACTATACGTCGACTCCCTGCTATGAAACGGGATATGCCGATAAGGCGGAGAGAAATAAAAAGCTGTATTCGGAAATAGAGAAGCGTTTCAGCGGAAAGAAGGCTGTGGGAATCAGCGCTGCCTGCGAGATGAAAAAGATGCTCCATACGGATTTTTCTCTGCCCGGCAGAAATCTCGGCGGCGCGTATGATGAAGCCTATTACCAGACAGAGCAGATGCTTTTAACAAACTGCGGAGTTCCGATAACTTATGACGACGCTCCCGTGACAGCGGTTTTCGGCGAGAACGCAAAGTACATAAACACCGGCAAAAAGGGATATATCATTGATGCCGCGGCGGCAAAAAATCTCGAAGAAAAAGGCATTGACACAGGCGTAAAGGTTTATCTGAACGGAGAAAAAATCAGAGTTTCAACCGAATGCTTTGAAAAAGAAACAGTCGCGGAAAATTCTGATAACGAGGCGGTTAGAATCGAGCCGAAGAGCGGCGCTCAGGTGCTCAGCCGATTCAGAATAAAAACAGAAAACGGTGAAGATTTAATCCCCGCCTGTGTGAAATATGAAAACAAAAACGGTCAGCGCTTTCTGATTTATGCCTGCGATTTTGACTCGGTAAGAAGAAATACAGGGTTCATGAGGAATTATATGCGCCAGGAGCAGCTGATAAACGAATACGAATGGCTTTCGGGCGAGAAGCTCCCTGCCGTATGCAGGAAGCACCCCGACCTTTATATCATGGCGAAAAAAGGTAACGGCAGTATGACTGTCGGATTGTGGAATCTTTTCCCCGATGAGATTTTTGAGCCGGTTATTGAGCTCGACAGAGAGTATTCAGGAATCGAATTCATAAACTGCAGCGGCAGACTCTGCAAAGACCAGGTTCTGCTCGAGGGCGAAATACCGCCGTACGGCTTCGCGGGATTTGAGCTCTTTGAATAATTTTGAGGTTGATTTTATGAAAGAGTTTTCTTTGACATTTTTAGGTACAAGCGCCTGCGATTTTTCACCGAAGCTGCAGGATGAATATAAAAATAAATTTGACGAGGACGCGAGAAGAGCCGCCTGCGTGCTTTTTAACGACAGATATCTGATTGACTGCGGCCCTCACTGCTGTAATTCTCTCGGAATCATAAAGAAAAAGCACAGCGATATAAGAGATATATTTTTTACTCATCTTCATTCTGACCATTTTGACCTGACCAATATCAGAAAAATCGCGAGGGACTGCAACAGACCTCTGCGCCTCTGGGTGAGGGAGGACGCGCGTGTAGCTGAAATCCCCAACACCGAAATAATCAGAATGAAAAAGAAGAACAGATACAATGTGGCGGACGGCATGACGGTTACGTCTCTGAGCGCGAATCACGACGAGGAGTCTTCCCCTCAGTGGCTTCTTTTTGAAAAGAATAATAAAAAATTTCTCTACGCTCTTGACGGCGCGTGGTATATTCTCGACACATATAATTACCTTAAAAGAGCTCATCTTGATTTAGTCGTTGCCGACGCGACGGTCGGCGACACTGAGGGTGATTACAGGATGGCGGAGCACAACAGCATACCGATGATAAGGCTGATGCTTCCGTCTCTTAAAAAGGTTGAGATTATAGATAAGGAGACAAAATTTGTCCTGTCTCATATTGCGCCGACGCTTCATAAGCCGCATATAATCGAAGAAAAAACAGCCGAAAAAATGGACACGATTCTGGCCTTTGACGGAATGAAAATCAGCGTGTGATTTACGGCTGAAAATAAAGGATACACTTTTGCAAAAGGAGAGTTGTTAATGGGCAAACTTGTACTCGGCAGCGGAGGAATTTTTTTTGAACATGAATCAGACCCGATTGTTGACCATGTTCTTTCGCTTATTGATAAAAAAGCGCCGCTTAAAATGGTTTATCTTCCTACAGGCGGACACGATGACAGGGAGGAAGACGAGGGCTATGTTAAGGACTACTGTCTGCGTCACGGATTCGACGAGGTTGTGTCGCTTCATCTTTCTGACGAAAGCCTTACTGATGAATACATAAAGGACACTATTCTGTCAGCGAGCGTTGTTTACGCGGGCGGCGGCAATCTTCTGTTCCTGCTTGAAACGTGGAGAAAGCGCAAGGCTGACGTTTACCTTAAAGAAGCGTATGAAAACGGCACTGTAATTGCAGGTCAGAGCTCAGGCGCCATGTGCTGGTGCAGAAGAGGCTACGATAACTGCGGCGAGAACGGTGCGTATATGTTCCTTGACGGACTTGACCTTATTCCGTATGTTCTCTGCCCTCATTTTGAGGACTGGCAGTGCTTCTGTGATGACGTTAAGACCCAGGAGCTCGACGCTCTTGCTGTTGACAACGATATCGCAATTTCGATAGTTGACGGCGAATATAAAATAATAGATTCCGGCAGAAATCCGAAGCATTCGGCGTTCTTCCTGCCGAAAGATGAAAATTTCAGGGTTCACGATATAGTAAAAGAGCATTACGCGATTCCCGGCTGGAAATATGCCGATTGATGAAAGAGGGATTTTATGGGCAAAATGAAACCGCTTTATGACGGAATAAAACTCAACATCACCATAGTCAGCGACACGCACATTGACGAAAAGCATCCTTTCCCGTGGCTGCCTCCGTGGCGGCTCAGACAGGCGCTTAAGAATTCAAAAAACAGCGCCGCTCCCGTTGATGTTTTTATGACCGTAGGGGACACCACCTCACGAGGCTCGGACATCAACTGGAAAATGACAAAGGAATGTTTTGACAGAGTGCCGTACGCCGCGAAAAAAATCATCCTCCCCATCGGCAATCACGACGGATGGAATGACGACGGATTTGACGCCGCGATAAAAAATTACTGCAGATACTATGAGCTTATCTGTGGAGATAAAAGAGAAAAGCCGTATTTTTCTTATGTGATTAACGGCTATTATATTATCTGCCTCGGAACAGACAGCGACTCGGGCTGTGACGCCGCCATAAGCGACGGGCAGATTGAGTGGTTCACCAATGAAATGAAAAAAGCGGGGGACAGCGGCAAGCCTGTTTTTGTATTCTGTCACCAGAGCCTTAATCAGAAGCACGGCCTTCCCAGAACGTGGGACGCAAAAGAAGATTACGAAAATCTTGAGGACGGCGGAATCGGCGAGCGGTCTGACGAGATAGAAAAGATTCTCAAAGCGTATAAGAATGTCTATTATTTCAGCGGTCACTCCCATATGGGTCTGTGCGGCGAAAACACCATTAAGCAGGAGGGCTTTTCAAGCTTTGAAAAGGAAGGCGACCTTAATCTTATCAATCTGCCGAGCCTTGCCTGCGGAAATCACCACGGCGAAAGCAAGGCGTTCTGCGTAGGCGTTCAGCTTGAGGTGTATGACGATAAGGTGGTTATACGCCCGAGAAACATGAAGAAACACAGCTGGATTAAAACCGTTCCGATTAAAAACGGAAAGCCTTATCTTGAAGAAAAAATCAGTAAATAAGAACGAAAAAAGTGCGGGTTCAGAATTGAACCTGCACTTTTTATGCTTTAAACTAAATCGATATATTTTTCAAAATTGAAGCAGATGGTTTCAATTTTATGAGAGTCGCTTGAGAGGACGAATTTTCCGCCGTGCTCCTTTATGTATTTATATAAAAACGGCGACGGATACGGAACGGTTTTTATCCCTTTGGCGATGGCTCCCATGTTGATTTCAAATGGCCTGCCTGTTTTAAGAAGAGCGTCGGCGGCGGCAACAGCGGCGTCTCTGTATCTCGGCTCGCTTTCATCATAAAGCGTATAGGTTTCGTTGAATTTTGAAATGAGGTCAAAGTGGCCGATGATATCGCAACCGGTTTTTTCCACTACGTGAGAGACGGTTTCAAAATACTTCTCAGCGATAGCGTAAAGGTCGCCGTTTTCGTATTTCGCCGCCGCGGCGTGAACGCAGGTGAGTCCGTCGGCTCTTTTGAAGCTGGCGTCGACAGCGGCGTATTCTTCGCCGAATTTCATATAGTGGGCCGAGCCGATAACATAATCGTATCTGTCTGTCGGGCAGAGGGAATACATATCCTGCTCAATGCCGCAGAGCACCTCAATTTTGTTTTTATATTTCTCTTTGAGTGCCGATATTGTTTCAAAATATCTGTCGATATCCTCTTCCTTCATGCAGTATCTCTTGTCAAAGAATGTGTATGAGTGGTCGGAAATACCGATTCTTTTCATGCCTTTTTCTATCGCGGCGTTTATTACCTCTTCGGGAGTGTTATCGCCGTCTGAAAATGTTGTGTGAACGTGAAGATCAAAAAATGCCTGGTTATCCATTCTGTGCCTCCGGATTATAATTCCAATTCCCATTTCTGCGCCATAATGACAGCGGGGGAATCATCTTTTTCGTGTGAATAAAAAACTGTCAGCAGACTTCCGTCGGGGAGCTCAACCGTAGCGGGGTAGCCTAAATCGTCATCGGGTCCCGCGTCATAAAGTACGTTGTCTGTGTCCCATGTTCTGCCGTTGTCATTACTTAACATAACTCTTATTCCGTACGGCTTTTCACGGTAGCCGTAAGCGGAAATCAGCACGCCCGAGGAATGCTCTAAAATGTGAGCGGGAGCGCCGCCTCTTTTAGGCAGAAGCGCGTGAGGCTTTGACCACGTCAGACCGCCGTCGGAGGACTCTGACTGATATGTGGAAAAGAAGCCGCCGCCCTCCATTCTGATGTGGCAGATAAGAGTACCGTCAGAGAGCTCAATCATATGAGGCTCACAGGAGTTGAGAAGAATACCGTCCTCCTCAATATTTTCTATTGAGCTTATGTAACTCATTGAGCCGTCTTCTTTTATTTCCCACACCTGAACAAAATTATCGGTTCCTTTAAATGAGTCATCTTCTGAAAAAATTCTGCCGACCCATAATATTCTGCCGTCTCTGAGCTCTGTCGGGCCGTGGGGCGAGGTTATGGGCGAGCGGTAAATTTCTCCCCATGTTCTGCCGTTGTCGAGGCTTATTCTGAGTTCGGAGCCAAGAGTTTTTTCTTCGTCCTCGGGGCTTACTGTGTCAAGATAGTCGAGACATTCTTTAAGATGCTCTCTTGTGCAGTTGTTTCTCTGAAATTCAACACTGTTGTTGAATGAAGTCAGAATAAGTCCGCTTTCGCCGAAGGGGCAGAGACCCGCATCTCTGTCATCAAGCACAGTGTCAATTACAGCCTCGGGAGCAGAAAATGTTTCGCCGTTATCGTCGCTGAAACATATCACAGCTTTGCCGAACGGGCATATATGCTCAAGGCGGTATCCCGAGCACGCGACAGCGATTCTGCCGTCCTTTGTAACCGCCGCTGTCGGCCACGCAAAATAATTGCGGCGAATGCCGGGCGCGGACATAATTGTTTTTGTTTCACTTAATTTTTTAATTCTCATATAAAAAAGTCCTTTAAATAAAATGCTTAATGTGATATAGTTATTATATCACAGGCAGAAAAATAAACAATATCAAAATTAAAATACACAGGTGATTTTATGAAATGTATTGACTTGATCAACGATATCAGAAGCCGTGCGAAGCGTGAGATTGACCCGCAGAAAACCTGCGACACAGTGAAATGCGGCGACCCTCAGCGTGAGCTGACAAAGGCGGCGGTTACGATGTTCGCCACACCCGACGTTGTCAGAGAGGCTGTGGCGTGGGGCGCTCAGCTGCTTATAGTCCACGAGCCGGTTTTTTATGACCATATGGATAAAAATCTTGACACCGCCATCGCGGAAGAAAAGAAAAAATTCGTCGAGGATTCCGGTCTTGTTATTTTCCGCTTCCACGACTATGCCCACGCGATGAGTCCCGACCTGATTTATGAGGGTGAGATAAACGCTCTCGGCCTTGAGGGCAGATGCACGGGCAGCAGCGAATACGGTAAATTCGGCATAAATAATTATACGCTTGATAATGAAATCACCGCTCTTGAGCTCGCGAAGATTGTTGAGGAAAAGCTCAGAATCAGACACGTGAGAATCGCGGGCAATCCTCAGGCGAAGGGCAGAAAAATTTCCTGCTGCTTCGGCTCTCCGGGCCATCTTGAGTCAGAGCTCGCGAATAATGACTTCCTGCTGGCAGGCGAAATCTGGGAATGGCGTGTTGTCGAAATGGCGAGAGATTACGCTCAGTACGGTTATAACAAGGCGGTT
>JAZUHE010000138.1:0-4919 GCA_045641565.1 Acutalibacteraceae bacterium
CGACGGCACGGACTCAATCATAGTCAACTGCCTTGCCAACGGACTTCTCTCAAGAGAACAGGTCGGCGAAGCGGTATGGCTTGCGGCCGACTGCAACCACGACGATGTGATTGATGAAAACGATGTTGCTCTTCTCGAGCAGGCGGGTCTGATTCTCGCAGGCGTTGACCAGAGCAAAACAGCCGACGAGCTGATGACTGATTCGGCGTATATTGCGTATCTCAATCTCATTGACCAGAATCCGACACAGGAAACGTCTGTTGGAGAAATTCCGGCAGACGAGCCTGTTGACGAGGGATTCAATAAGAGCTTCATTCAGAGAATGATTGAATTTATCGTGCAAATCTTCAGTCTGATAATCTCTTACATAACCGAGTTAATATAACAGATAAAATAAAACTCAGGAGCAGGGCCGAAAGTCCTGCTCCTGTTTGCGTTAAGCATAATTAATCTGCATATTTTTTCCAGTGTCCGCTGAAATAGAAGAAAAGCATTGCCGCCATTCTGACAAACTGGTCAATATTAAGGCACCATCTGTAAGCGTAAGCCCCGAGCCTGAGAACAGAAATAAGTATGTACCCGAGTATTACTCTGAATACCCACAGACTGATAAGCGAAGAGATGAGGGGCGCAACCGAGTCCCCCGCCCCGCGCAGTGCGCCCGAGACCGTTTTATGTGTATTAATAAACGGCAGACCTATTGCCGCGATTCTGAGCAGAGAAATAATACTGCCGTAAATTGAGGTATCGTTTGTAAACAGAGTGCAGATGATTTTGCCGCCGAAGCAGAAAACCACCATCTCTGCAAGAGCAAAAGCCAGCGCCCATATCTCAGAAAGCTTAAAATAGCCTTTTGCCTTTTCCCTGCTGCCCTCGCCCAGTGATTTGCCAAAAAGAGACGTTGACGCAGTACAGCAGGCGTCTCCGCTTGACCACGCGAGCGATTCAAGATTTGATGTAATCTGCAGTGCGGCAATCTGCTTCGTCGGCAGAACAGATATTATTCTGGCTGTCAGAGTCGCGCCCATCTGAAGAACAAGCTGTTCACAGGCCGATGTCAGCCCTATACGCATCATGCGGTGCCTGACGTGGTCAGACAGCCGCAGAGATATATTCTCTCTGCGTGAGGGAAAGCCCTCACGGTAAAATACAAAAAAGCAAACCGAAATGATAAAAATAATTATTTTTGAAACAACCGTCGCAGCCGCGGCGCCTTTTACATACATCGGACTGAAGCCCAGCTTACCGTAAATAAGGATATAATTAAGCACAACATTCACCGCGTTGCCGAAAATATTGTATATCATAGGTATTCTGGTTATTCCTTTGCCGCGGAATGCTGATGTGATGCAAATCGAGCAGGCCTGAAAGAAAAATCCGACAGAATTGATTCTGTAATAGGCAACCGCTGTCTCGAGAGTTTCACTTTTACCGCAAACAAAGCCCATAATCTGAGGCGAAAAAATATACGTAACAACTGTAACCGCTGTCCCTGAAAACGCGGCAATCATAAGAGACTGCTGTGCGGTTTCATTCATTTTTTTCTTATCATCCGCACCGTAATACCAGGCGACAACCGCTGTTGTACCGATAAAAAAAGCAGTGATTACGCAAATAACGAGATTCATAGGAGAACTGCAGAGAGATACGGCAGCCACGCTGACAGTGGAGTTCGGCATGTGACCGACCATTATATTATCAACCAGCAAAAAAAGCTGATTGAATACACATTCAATAACAGTAGGAAACAATATGGAATAAAACCGCTTTTTATTTATCTGACTCACGCGGACACGCCTCTTTATATTAATAATACCATTTACGAAAATATCTGAAAAACCTGATGCTTTTATAATTATTTTTCAGGGTAAAAAAATAAGAAGCCCTTGAAAACAAAGGGCTTCTTGGCGCGCTGCAAGGGATTCGAACCCCTGACCTTTTGGTTCGTAGGCTTTCTGCGCCGGGTAGCCTGAATACCTTGATATTATTACACTTTTACAAGAAATAAGCAACAGATTTTTCTAAATTTTTTCTAAAATTAAGCGTTTTTGGTGCTTTTTGAGCTTATTTCACGCATTTTTTCACCAAGACGTTTAACATCATCAGTAGTATCTATTTTCCTGAAATCGACATAATACTTATCGGTAGTTGATGATTCAGCGTGTCCCATGAGAGCTGTTGTCTTTCTAACAGGAGTGTTAATTGATGCAAGCATTGTAGCGTATGTATGGCGCAAATCATACTGTGTAAATTTGTCGATAGTTAACTTCCTGTCCTCGTCATTTCTTGTAGGGTCAAACCGATTTTTCTTGTGATTATAGTAAATATCGATATCTTCAAGATAAATTCTCCATCTGCTCGCTAAGGCGGAGGCTGATAACAGACCTCCGGTTCTGTCTGTAAAAATCAAATCTGATTTTTTGTGGGCCTTCATTTCTTTTGCGACCCACTCATCAAGCGGATACGGAATCGCAACCGTTCTTTTTCTGAACTCTGTTTTCGTTTTGCCATCACGAACAACTGTACATTTTGATGAGCTTAACACCGCTGTTTTGCTGATAGTAACATAGTACGCTTCTTTTTCTTTATCATATGTTATATCACTCCACAGAAGCGGTACAGTCTCCTCGGGCATTAATCCGCATAAGAGCATAAAAAGTGCATACGGTCTCATACGGTTTTCAAAATTGATTATGCGGTTAATCTCTTCTTCTGTAAGCGCTCTGTGTCCAGTTCCTTTGCGTTCTGTTTTTGTTTTTACAGAAATGTCCTCAGCGTAATTGTATGGAAAAATCATTTCCTTTTTGGCTTGTTTAAAAATCATACGAAGTACAGAAATCATATTATCAATGTAATCCTGTGACGGATAATGTCCCGTAGATTTAAGTTTTTCATTCGCAAAGCCCTGAACACAGGATTCCAATAAAGCAGGTGTACAGTCTATAAGTCGTGTTTTGCCTATACGCTTTATGATTTCGACTGCAGCATATTTGTACGGTACGGCTGTACACTCCTGAACTTCCTGTTTTTTCTTATCATACCAATCAAAGATATAATCTCCAAGCAGCTTTTCAGAATAATCCTGCTTACCGATAAAATATGTTCAATTATTGAGGAAATTGGTTGGCGCTACGACCGTGAGGGAGATAAAATTCAGGTGGCATTCAAAACAGATGATGATACACAAACCGATTTAATAACTTGTGTTACCGATACAATCATTCATTCCACATGTACCAATTGAGGTGCATTGATAAATACACGGTGTATTGCTCTATCGACATAATGGACATATTAGTGTATATAACAATATTGCAATTCTGTAAATTCTTTTTTAACGATATTTTTAAGGATTGCATTTTTTAACTGATATTGTATAATAAGCTATCAGCAGAGAAAGGGATGATATGTGTGAAACTGCTTTATGCAGAGGATGAAAGAGAATTATCCGAAGCTGTTATGGACATTCTAACATATCACAATTACATAGTTGACGCGGTTTATGATGGTGAAAACGCACTTGCTTACGCTCAGAATGAAAGCTACGACGGGATTATTCTTGACATCATGATGCCAAAAATGAGCGGGCTTGATGTATTGAAAAAGCTGCGGCAGAACGGCAGCAATACGCCTGTGCTTCTGCTTACGGCAAAATCAGAGGTTGAGGATAAAATAGAAGGACTTGACACGGGAGCGGATGACTATCTTGCAAAACCGTTTGTTATGGGCGAGCTGCTTGCCCGAATCCGTGCCATGCTTCGCAGGCGTGAAAACTTTGTTCCCGATATTCTTAAATGCGGAAATATTGCGCTTAATTTAAGCAATTACAATCTTTGTTCCGACAGCGGTTCGGTTACGCTGACAAAGCTTGAGTTTCAGATTATGGAGCTGCTTATGCAAAACCGTGGCGTTTATTATTCCACCGAATCCATTTTTGAAAAAGTATGGGGCTACGATTCCGATGCGGATATCGGCGTTGTGTGGGTATATATATCTTATTTGCGAAAACACCTTGAAGCGCTGAACGCCAACGCGCAGATAAAAGTCAAACGCAATATCGGCTATACTCTGGAGGTATCCGAATGATTAAAACACTTCAGAAAAAATTCATCATCACTTCAATGACTGCTATTACCGTTCTGATTGTTGTGCTTTTGGGTGGAATCAATATTTTTAACATCAGCTCTGTATCAAAACAGAATAAAAACACGCTTGATTTTCTTGCTTCAAGCTCAATACCCGAGCAGCCCATGCGTCCCGACGGCATAAGACCTCCCGATAATAACGGAAGATTTGACATAAGACCTCCCGAAGAGGACAGGCAGCAGTCAGCGGTTTATTTCAAGGTTTCCGAGGACGGAAACGGTAAAATAATAAATATTGATGTCAGCCGCATACCGTCTGTTACAGAAGACGAGGCAAAAGAAATTTATGTTAATGTAACAGATGCTGAAGGAAAAACCGAAAACTTTATATATAAGACAAGAATACTGCCTGACGGTCTCGGAAAAGAAATATATTTCCTCAGCCTGAGTGAACAGAATTATTCTGTGCTACGTGTAGCGCTTCTGTCCGTCGGAGCAGGCATTGTGTGTTGGGGACTTATGCTTCTGATTATCGTTCTGCTTTCACGCAAAGCCATACGCCCCATTGCGGAAAATCTTGAAAAGCAGAAGCAATTTATCACCAACGCGGGACATGAAATTAAAACTCCCCTTGCGATTATCATGGCAAACACCGAAGCACTTGAGCTTCACAGTGGAGAAAACAAGTGGACGGGCAACATTAAAAATCAGACACTTCGGCTTAACGGGCTTATGCAGAATCTTCTGCTTCTCGCCAAAGCGAACGGAAGTGAAGCACCGATAAAAAAAGAAAGTGTTTCATTATCGGATATTGTCATTCAGACCGTCGACTCT
>JAZUHE010000139.1:0-3502 GCA_045641565.1 Acutalibacteraceae bacterium
CATAGTTGTTTTTAAACAATGAAACATTCTGTTCGTAATCATGTACATCAAAAATATCTGTTTTAACGTGGAAATTACCGCTCGTATCAATGCAGGGACGGGTTGTGTCAAAGGCTTTTGTGCAGTCATATACAGTTGCAAGAACGTCATCATACTGCTTTCTTCCGCCGTAATCCCATGTTTCATTGAACGGACACCAGCCTATAATTGACGGATGATTAAAATCACGCTTCAGTTCCTCAAGCCACTCGGGAAGAATTGTATAAATCGCTTCAGGTCGGGAATGATCAAGCCCCCAGTTAGGATATTCACCCCAGACAAGATATCCCATTCTGTCGCAATGATAGAGAAAACGCGGTTCAAATATTTTTTCGTGTAGTCTTGCTCCGTTGAAGCCTGCGTCAAGAGAAATCTGAATATCATTAATCATTGCCTTGTCGGTCGGAGCTGTGTATATGCCGTCGGGATAAAATCCCTGGTCAAGAACAAGGCGCTGGAATACTGATTTACCGTTGAGCATGAATTTCATTCCGTTAAATCTGACAGAACGCAGACCAAAATAACTTTTTACTATATCATTTCCGAATTTAAGTTCAAGGTCATAAAGCTTGCCGTCACCGACATTCCAGAGATGTCTTTCTTTTAAATCAAGGTGAAGATTTACTGTTCCGCCGCTTGTCTGAGAAACATCGACACCCATTATTTTATTGTCAAACATAGCAACAGCTTCAAGCTGACCGCTTCCGAAAACAACAGCCTGAATATCAAGAGAACCGTTTTCAGCATTTGGATAGTATTTCACTGAGTCAATATATTCTTTTTCAGTAGCTTCAATCCACACTGTCTGCCATATACCTGTAGTCCTTGTATAATGACATCCGTGAGAGTAAAGAATGTCACTCTGTTTGCCTTTTGACTGAAGGGGATTTCTTGTGTCGTCCTCCGCGTATACTGTTAAAACGAATGATTTTTTGTTGATATACTTAGTTATATCGAAGAAAAACGATGAATATCCGCCTTTGTGTAATCCTATAAACTGACCGTCAATATAGACTTTGGTTATATAATCGCAGGCGCCGAAATGAAGAACAATACGTTTCTTTAAAAACTTTTCGGGCAGAGTAACCTCTCTTCTGTACCATATTCCTCTGATAAAATCTTTATTCTCTACACCTGAAAGCTTGCTTTCGGGGCAGAACGGAACATTGATTTTTTTATCAAAAGTAAAAGACGGTTTGAAATATTCCTTTGCTTCTCCGCTGTTTTCATTATCATAAATAAAATCCCATTCACCGTTAAGGTTTATCCAGTCAGCACGCTGAAACTGAGGATTGGGATGTTCTGGACGTAAATAAGACATAGTTTTCCTCCTAAAATTAATGACATAATAATATCACAGATATACAATTTATGCAACAGCTATTGTTAATTTTCTCAAGATATGGTATAGTTATTAAAAACTGATTCGGGTGATTATATGACAGAAGAAGAACTTTTACTTTCATTTATTGACGATAAAATTGATGAATGTGACAGGAATTCTGTTATTGTTTCTACAGATTTTCTTGATTTAAGAAAACAGAGCATTGCAGTTAATTATCTGAAAAAGAAGAAAAATATAAAGTGGCTTCTTTACGGCGGATATGACGATGCAGAAAGAAAAATAATTGTTTTTATACCGTTTTATATTGATGATTTCATTGATTATATATCTGAAAATGAAGACGAGAATCCGCTTCGAATTTTCAGAGCTGATAAAGACGGTTTTTCAAAATTATCACACCGTGATTATCTCGGTGCACTTATGGGTCTCGGCATAAAAAGAGAAAAGCTCGGTGATATAATTGTTGACGAAAAAGGGTGTTATTTTTTTGCCAAACCTTCTGTATCGAATTATATCGCTGAAAACTTTACCCAGGCAGGAAGAGGTTCAATATCAGTTTCTCAGGTTGATTCTTTTAATAATTTTCATTATGAGCCGAATGTAAAGGAAAAATGCTGCTTTGTTCAGTCTATGAGGCTTGACAGTGTATGCTCCGCTGTATTCGCTTTATCTCGTTCCAAAGCTTCGGAATTTATCGAAAAAGGCCTTGTTTTCCTTGACGATGAGCAGATTTTTAAACAGGACTGCCGTGTTTCAGCAGGTCAGAAGATAGTGATAAAAGGCAAGGGAAGAGCCATTCTGAGGGATGATTCGTCAAAAAGCAAAAAAGGCAGAACGGTATTAATTGTTGATGTGTTTATATAAGTTCTAAAAATTATGTAAAAAATGACGAAAACAGAAAATTTATTTCATATTTAGTTCTTTTATTTATGCAAAAAATATTGTAATTATATATATAAGATGATATAATACTAAAAGATTTTATTAATGGGGTATTTTTATGACTTTGAATTTTGCTCACAGAGGATTCAGCGGCGAATATCCGGAAAATACAATGCTCGCATTTGAGAAGGCTGTTGAAGCCGGTGCGCAGGGAATTGAGCTTGATGTTCATTTCACTAAAGATAAAGAAGTTGTTATTATTCATGACGAAACGGTCGACAGAACAACCAACGGCACAGGTGATGTTGAGTCTTTTACATATTATGAGCTGTCGAAGCTGAACGCTTACGGCAGATTTGAAGGAAAGTATCCGTTTCAGAAAATTCTGACTTTACGTGAATATTTTGAATTTATCGCTCCGATTGACGGATTCCTCACTAATATTGAGCTTAAAACAGGAATAAATGAGTATCCAGGGATTGAAAAAGCTGTTCTTGACATTATTGATGAATTCAGTCTCAGAGACAGAATTATTATTTCATCATTCAATCATTTCAGCGTTCAGCGTTTTAAAGCTCTTGCGCCAGATGTAAAATGCGGCTTTCTTGAAGAAAGCAGGATAATTGATTTTGGTGCGTATGCTGAAAAGCACGGCGTTGAATTTATTCATCCGCTTTATAAATGCCTTACTGAGGATGTTTTTAAAGAAGTTTATTCACATGGAATCGGAATCAATACATGGACAGTCAATGATGAGGAGTCTGTCCGTTTTCTTGCTGAAAATAATGTGAACGCCGTTATAGGCAATTATCCTGACATGGTCAGCAGAGTACTAAAAGACTACCGTTAATTTTTCGGAGGTGAGCCGGTGGGAAACGACATATTAAGCGTCGGTATTGATATCGGCACCTCAACCACTCAGGTTATATTCAGCAGGATTGTAATGGAGAATATGGCAAGTTTTTTCGCCGTGCCGCATATTTCCATAATTGACAAAGAAGTTATTTATAAAAGTGATATTTATATGACGCCGCTTGTCAATTCTTATCTTATTGACGGAGATAAAGTCAGAGATATAGTTGCCGTTGAATTTAAGAAAGCAGGATTTACCCCCGACGATACTCAGACCGGCGCAGTAATTATTACAGGCGAAAGCGCGAGAAAAGAGAATTCGGCGCTTGTACTTGAAAAACTCAGTGATTTTGCGGGAGATTTTGTTGTATCCACCGCAGGACC
>JAZUHE010000140.1:0-16934 GCA_045641565.1 Acutalibacteraceae bacterium
GTTTCACCGTCGGTTTTAACGCAGATATATTCCTCTCTGCCGTGGTTTGACGAAATATTTTCCGCTGTTCTGTATGCTTTTGAATTATTTTTTTCTTTTCTGCCGAGTAGTATATCAATGAGCCTTTTCACGATTATTTCCGTTACGAAATAACACGCCGCAGGATGCCCCGGAAGACCGAACACCGCCTTTCCGTCAGCGCTGCCGATAATTGTCGGCTTACCCGGCTTCATCGCAAGTCCGTGAGAGAACACTTCGCCGACAGCCTCGATGACCTTCACGGTCATATCCTTTGTGCCTGCCGAGGAACCGCCTGATACAAGAACAATATCACTTTCTTTTAATGCGGCTTTTACCGCTGAAAGGATTTCACCATATTCATCTTTTATTGTGCCGAAAAACCTAACCTCACAGCCGTATGAGCGGCACAGCGCGGAAAGCAGATGCGAATTCACCTCTCTGATTTTTCCCTCTGTCAGCTTTTCATCAATACCGATAATCTCGTTCCCTGTTGAAATTATGCCGACAGCAGGGCGCTTAACAACGCTTACAGCGCTTTTGCCGACGGAGGCGAGAAGACCGATATGAGCAGGTGAAAGAATAGTTCCTTTTTTGATTATAACCTCGCCGCATTTTATATCGTCGCCCTTTCTGGTGACATTTTCAAAGGGACTGACTGATTTATAAACAAGGCACATTCCGCAGTCCTCGTCAGTGTTTTCAACGGGGATAACCGCGTCAGCTCCGTCGGGGAGCATACCGCCTGTGGAAATTTTAATACATTTTCCGCTCTCAAGGGTAGTTTCAGCCCTTTCGCCCATGAGAATTTCGCCTGCTATATCCAGCATGGCAGGCATACTTTCGCCCGAGCCGTAGGTGTCCGCGGCACAGAGCGCATAGCCGTCCATAGTCGAGCGTGAAAAAGACGGAACATCTTCGCCGCTTTCAATATCCTCTGCGGCAGTTCTGCCGATTGCTTCGTCAATATAAACCGTTTCAGCTTTTGTTATTTCTGAAAAATTATTTTTCAGAATCTCAATAGCTTCTTCAACTGTGATAACATTAAGCATTATTTTATACTCCATTGCCCGATAAACTTTCTGCCGAATTCACTTTCGGGGTTTTTAAGCTCGGAAATATCCGAATATTCAGATACTCTGCCGCCGTTCATAATAAGCACCTTCGTGGCAACGCTGATTGCCTGTGAGGGCAGATGAGTTGCGATTAACAGCGTCGTTCCTTTTTTTGAGCTGTCATCATTGAGATATTTTCCGAGTATTTCCGAGGTTTCAATATCCGCGGCGCTCATGGGTTCGTCAAGCAGAAGCAGGCTGTAATTCCCTGCCATCATGCGGGCAAAGCACATTCGCTGCCTTTCACCGCCCGAAAGTTCTGCGGAACGCTTGCCTTTCAGCGATTCAAGCTGACAGGCGCGCATTATCGCGCCGATATCCGCATCCCCGTGCATGCCGAGGCGGATATTTTTTTCAACAGTACCTCTGAAGGCGAATGCGTTCTGCGGCTCGTAGCCGATTCTGCTCTTTTTTGCCGTGATTTCAATTCGGCCGCTGTCGGGCTTTATTATTCCTGCGATAAGGCGCAGAAGCGTGGATTTTCCCGAGCCGTTGGGGCCTATGACGGCAACTCTTTCTCCGTCATCTATGTTAAGCTCACCGATTTTCAGTGTGAAATCGGATGAGAGCTTTTTTTCAAGTTCAGTGATTTTTATCATTTCATTTTCTCCTTCAGTGTGTATGCGATAATGTTGACGGCAAAGGAAATCAGAAGGAGAATAATTCCGAGGGCGAGAGCCTTTTCAAAGTCGCCCTTGTTGGATTCAAGCATAATTGCCGTTGTCATAACTCTTGTTTTGAACTGTATGTTTCCGCCTACCATTGAGACTGCACCCACCTCGGCGATTGACCTGCCGAAGGCGAGAAGAACAATGCTGACAAACTGACCGGAGCATTCTCTGATAAGAAGTTCCGTCTGCTTCAGCCTTGAAAGTCCGATTCCGAGAGCTGTTTCTGTGAGCTGAGACGATTTTTCCTCGGCGGCGGAGGCGGAAAGTCCGCACACCACAGGGGTGATAAGAAGCACCTGCGCTATGACCATAACCGTGACCGTGAACATCAGATGCAGAGAGCCGAAGGGCCCCACCGAGCGGAACAGCATAAACACCGCAAGACCCGCCACAACAGGAGGCAGGCTCATAAGGGTATTGAGTATTCTTATAATTATTCCTTTACCTCTGAATTTTGCTCTTCCCAGTATGACACCGAGAATTATTCCGATAAAGGAGGATATAACCGTACTGAAAAAAGACATTACAAGAGTTGTCAGAATTATCTGGCGAAGCTCCGTATTATCGTGCAGAATCAAATCAAATGCCTGTTTAAAATACTCCATAACAACACCGACAGGGCTGTCACCCAAAAGCAACAGCCCCTGATTTAAAGTTTATTTATCAAGAAGGAAGAAAAGCTGTTCGCCGTACTCTTCTTTGCCGTATTCCTCAATAAGCTTCGCGGCTTCTTCGCCTAAAAGCCAGTCGATAAGTGCCTGTGCGCCTTCTTTGTTGATTTCAACGTCTTTGCCCTCAAAGTCTTTGGCGTCGGGATTAACACCTATGAGAGAATATGTGTTTTTCATATCCTCTGCTTCAGCCTTGATTATTGAAAGATTTGAAAGTGAGTCTTTCATCGAAAGGAAGGTCGCCTTGTCTGTAAGAGCATAGGCCTTAAGCTCGTTTGCTTTTGTGAGAGTGTCGCCCATGCCTGAGCCTGTTGAGTTATACCAGCTTTCTTTTGACGGGTCGATTTCAGCAGCTTCCCAGATGCCTGTTTCCTTGTTGTGAGTTCCGCTGTTGTCGCCTCTTGAAGCGAAGGGAGCTTTTGCTTCTGCTATATCTTCAAAAGCATCTGCCGCGGTTTCTTCGTCAGCAATTCCCGCAGGGTCATCGGCAGGCCCGACAATAACAAAATAGTTGTACATAAACGAAAGACGCTCTGTTGAAGCGAAGCCGTCGGTAATGAACTGCTCCTCCTGTGCTTTTGAGTGAACAAGAAGCAAATCCGCGTCGCCTGATTTTGCATAGCCGATTGCTATACCTGTGCCTGCGGAAGCTACCTCAACCTTATAACCTGATGCCTTTTCAAAAGCGGGGAGAAGATAGCCGAGGAGACCGGAATCGTTTACGGATGTGGTGGTGGCAAGTCTGATTGTGGTGTTTTCTTCTTTCACTGAGCCGGGGCCGTCAAGGGGCTCGGGAGTCTCTTTCTTGCCGCAGGCGGCAAAAGAAAATACCATAATTACTGCCATGAGAATAGCGAGAAGTTTTTTCATAACTCATTCTCCTTTTCAAACACGGAAGGCAAAGAAGTTTCCCGCTTTACCCTTAGCCGAGAGTGTTAATATACTTAACGCTGTGAAATTTCGGCTCGTTCCCGTGCCCGTGCATTCTGTTTAGGGCAGGGGAATCGAAAAATGAATTAATGCGGCAGAGCCGCTAACTTCCAAAACGGCAATTTAACTAATTTTTTTATTTTTTGTTGTAAAATTTTATACTATATGTTATAATATAACATAATTACAGATTTTTTCAAGAGGGTTTATGTAAAATGTTGATTTCTGTTTTAACAATCAGCGACAGATGCAGTAAGGGCATGTGTGAGGATAAGAGCGGACCTCTGATTTCAGAGCTTCTTTCTCCTGTTGCCGAAACGGCAGAATATATTGTTGTTCCCGATGAAAAAGAGCTCATTTCGGCTGAGCTTATAAGACTTTCTGATGAAGTGAAATCAGATATTGTTTTCACCACGGGCGGCACGGGATTTGCGCCCAGAGACGTGACTCCCGAGGCGACAAAGGCTGTTGTCGAAAACGAAGTACCCGGTATTCCCGAAGCCATAAGAGCAAAAAGCCTTGAAATCACACCGAAGGCAATGCTTTCAAGAGCGACAGCGGGCATACGCGGCAGAACTCTTATCATCAATCTTCCCGGCAGTCCCAAGGCTGTCAGAGAATCTCTCGAGGTTGTTATGCCTGTGCTCTCGCACGCCGTTGAAACTCTTTCGGGCAATACACAGAACTGCGGAGGGAATTACTGATGAATAAATCCGAAACGCAGGGCTTTGATATAAGCAAAAAATCCGCCGCGGTTATCGGCTGCGGAGGGCTCGGGTGCAATATTGCTGTTCACCTTGCAGGCGCGGGAATCGGAAAGCTTATACTCATTGATTACGATACCGTAAACGAAAGTAATCTCAACAGGCAGTTTCTGTATTCGATTGAAGATACAGGTGATTCCAAAGCAAAGCTTGCGGCGGCAAGACTGAAAAAATATTCCCCGAATACAGATATCTCTTTTTTAAATAAAAAAATCAACAGTACAGAAGATTTAAATGAAATAAAAAATCCTGATATTATTTTTCTTGCCGTTGACAATAACGAGGCGAGAAAGGTTTTGCAGAATTTCTGCGCCGATAATAAAATTCCGCTTGTTAACGGCGGCATAAACGGTTTTTACGGAACTGCATATCTTTATGTTCCCGAAAAATCCCCGTGTCTCGACTGCGCGGGACTTACGGAAAAAGAGAATAATAAAATCTTTTCCGTCAGCAGCACGGCGGGTGTTATCGGGGCGCTTGAAGCTGAAATCGGCATTAAATACCTGCTCGGCGATGATGAAGCAGCAGGGATACTGCATATATATGACAGCGGCGAAATAAATAAACTTAAAATAAAGCCGCAGAAAAACTGCGGAATTTGCGGGGTGAATAAAAATGTCTGAACTGAAAGGTTATATGGGCAAAGTTCTGTTCGTTGACCTTACGAACAGGACACACAGTCTTTTTCCCTGGACTGACGAGGACAGAAAGCGTACTCTCGGCGGCAAAATCATGGCGGCGGATATTCTCTTAAGCCATATTAAGCCGGGGATGAAGGCATTTGATGAGGATAACTGGATTGTTGTCACAACAGGCCCTCTTACGGGATGCGGTTGCCCGAATTCGTCAAGATTTAATATCTCAACAATCTCACCGCTTACAAATATCGTCACATCTTCAAACTGCGGCGGTGACTTCGGTCTTTCTTTAAAGCGCGCAGGCTATGACGCGGTTATTTTTACGGGCAGAAGTGAATCCCCCGTCACGGTCAACATCACCGTTGACGATGTAACATTTGAATCCGCTGAGAATCTTTGGGGACTCACCACAAGCGAAACCCAGAAAAAGATGAAGCCTGATGTGGGCAAGCTTGTTATCGGCCCCGCGGGTGAAAATAAGGTTCTTTATGCCTGCGTTTTCAGCAATGAAAGAACGGCAGGCAGAGGCGGAGTCGGCGCGGTTTTCGGCGATAAGAATCTGAAAGCCGTTACTGCTTTCGGTCATCTTGTGCCCGAGGTTAAAAACCGTGAAAAGCTTAATGAGCTGAATAAGAAGTGGGTGCATATTCTTAAAACTCATCCGCTCACAGGCCGTCAGCTCCCGAAGCTGGGTACGGCGGGACTTATTGCGCCCATGCAGGCCCACAAAATTCTCGCGACCAAGAATTTCTCGGCAGGCAGATTTGATAATTTTGAAAAAGTTTCGGGTGAGGAGCTTGCCGAAAAGCATCTTGTGTGCAACGCGGCGTGCACAACCTGCGTTATCCGCTGTGCGAGAATGGTCGAGGTCGACAATAAGATTGTCAAAGGCCCCGAGCTTGAAATTCTCGGACTTATGGGTCCGAATATAATGAACGATAACCTTGAAAAAATCCTTGAATGGAACTATATAATCGACGAAATGGGAATGGACGCTATTTCCACATCGGGTGTTGTTTCATTTGCCATGGAGCTTAAGGAAAAAGGTCTCGCGGACTTTGACCTTGATTTCGGAAAGGTAGAAAACATCACGGATATAATTAAAAAGATTGCTGTTCGCGACGGCAAATATTCCGACCTTGCGGACGGCACAAAACGTATGAGCGAAAAATACGGCGGCGAGGAATTCGCCATTCAGGCAAAGGGAATGGAGCTTTCCGCATACGAGCCGCGACACGCTGTAGGTCAGGGACTCGGCTACGCTGTGAGCAACAGAGGCGGCTGTCATATCAACGCAGGTTATATGGTGTTTGCCGAGGGCCTGGGACTTGATATTGATTCTCTTACACCACACGGCAAAGCGGCAATGACAATAATGTTCCAGAATCTTATGGAGGCTGTTTCGGCGAGCGGCGAATGTCTGTTTACATCTTACGCGTTCTTCCCCGGTTTCCTTGTTGACAAGCCGAACTGGTGGGTCACAAAGGCAATCCTTGCCTGCTTCCCGTATTTTGGCCCTGTAATAAATATTCTTAATCATTTCACAAAAATCGCAAAAGTCAATATTGATTTCATGCTTCCTCATTCAAACGCGGTGAAGTACGCCACGGGCATAAAATCCACAATGGCAAGCTTCCTCACATGGGGCGCGCACGGCTATAATACAGAGCGTATTACAAATATAATTCTCGGTCAGAAGGCCGGAGCGGATAAACTCCCGAAGCGTCTTGTAACTGAGCTTGAAGACCCGAATAATCCGAAGACCAAGGTACCTCTTGAACAGATGAAGAAGGTTTACAACCGCGCGAGAGGATGGAAAGACGGCATACCTACATATCACAGACTGAAATCCCTCGGTGTAAAGATTGAAAAAGACTTTTATGACAAGGTCGTTGAGGAGGCGCATAAATAATGGCTGAGGTAACGGTTAAGCTGTTCGGTGTATACAGAACGGATACGCATATCGCATCAACGGTGATTGACGCTGAAAAGGTCATTGATATTTTCCCTGCCCTCAATCAGAAGGTTGAAGAAAAATTCTTTGAAAAGAAAAAGGAAAATCCGTCTCTTGAAAAGCCCGAACCGATTAATTTCAAAGATGCCGTTGTGTATGTCGGCGGCGAAAAATGTTCAAAAAAAGGCAGAGTGCTGAAATCCGGAGAAGAAGTCTGGATAATGTCCCCTGCGTCGGGAGGTTAAGCTATGGCGTTTTATATTGATAAAAATGAGTGCGTAGGCTGCGGAGCGTGCGCTTTTGCCTGCCTCTTTAATGTGCCTGCGCCGAATGAGGATAAAACCTGCTACGAAATAGATACGGAAAAATGTCTCGGCTGTGGCCAGTGCGAAAATATCTGCCCCAATTCCGCAATCAAGGCGATGCCCGACCATAAGCGCATTAAGAAAGTTACGATTGATAAAGAAAAGTGTATTGGCTGCTCTCTCTGCGCAAGAAAGTGTTTCGCAAATGCACCGCAGGGAAAGATAAAGGAACCGTTTGAAATCGACCAGTCGAAGTGCTTCAGATGCGGTGCCTGCGCCGCCGCCTGCAAAAAGGGAGCAATAACGGTTGAATATTATTTATAATATAAGTCTGATTTTCTTTTCTTCCGGCCAATACAGGCAGCTGTCGCTGAATAAATAATTTGCTTAAAGCGATTAACTGAGCATATTAATCTGTAAAATAAAACTGACCTTGCAGGGAAAGCCTGCAAGGTCTTTTGACATTTATTTATACTCTTTTTATATAATTCCACAGTCGGTTACCATCCGACAAATCCGTTTGCAATCACTCTGAATATATGCTTAAAAAATGCAATGACTTTTTGCATGAAAGTCAGCTCTTCATTCACAGGGTCAGCATCAAATGCAATATAAACGGGTGAGGGTGACGCACTGATATGCTTCACTCCGCCCTGTACATTATCCTCAATTATATTGCCCTGCATATCATAAACGGTGATTTGTGCATCAGGGAGGGCAATATCCAAATCAAATTCCGACTCTGCCCATACGGCATATACAGTCTTTCCGCTTTGCGAATACGTCGCAACATAGGCAGACTTCTGATAAAACAGGCCGTATCTTGTCTGTTCCAGGAAAGTGAGCTTTTTACCTGCGGTTAAGGTGTTAAAGGTTTTTACAGCACCTGCCGCTGTCTTCGGCGTAAAGTCGTTTCTGTAAAGGCCAAGGGAATTTTCATATTCTTCGCCGCCCAGAATGTCAGATGTGATACTGCTGTTCTGCAGTTCATAGTTGAAGTACTGCCCCTCAATGCCGTAATCAAGCAGGAATTCATCATAAAATACAGCGTTGCGCACGATGTACTGCGCCTGCGTCAGTTCATCAACATTGCTGTTTGCCCAACCTGTTTCTGTAAGCCAGACGGGCATTTTGTCGTAGCCGTATTTTACCAGCACATCTCTGTACTCGTCCAGTCTTTCTCTTGCCCGCTTTTCGGGAGCGTTTTTACCCAAGTAGTAGTGTACAGACAGACCGTCCATATATGACCCTGCGCCTGATTTCATCATAGTGTCAAGAAAGTCTGTACGGTATGCAATAGAACCGCCCAGCACGGTAACATCGGGGTCATTTTGTTTAATGGCAGTGTACGCCGCTTTTAACAGCTCTGCATAATCCGAGCCTGCCGCATCCCTGGTATTAAAGCCCTTGATATCAGGCTCATTCCATATTTCATAGGCCTCAACCTTGCCGGCCAGTGATTTTGAAACAAAGTCCACATAGCGTATATATGCGTCAAAGTATTCGTCATCCGCTGTCGTTTCGGGGTTGCCGTCGCGTACGGGCATGACGCAGTCGCGGAAGCCTCCGGCGTCCAGCTCGGCCTGTGAAGCCTGGCCGAAATCATAAATCGGGTTGCCGAAGCTCAGTACAACAAGACTCTTAATGCCGTTCTCGGCAGCTGTCTCAGTCCAGCTCGCGCGTTCAGGCAGGGAGAGCTGCCCTTTTACAGGCTCAACAGTCCACCAATGCACCTCGTCACGAACAATGGGAAGATTGGCATTAACGGCTGCCGCACAGGTCTGTTCCTGATTGCGGCCTTGAGCCATGTGGGTGCAGGCACCGATTCCTTCGGCCTGTACTGATACTGAAAAAACAGAAACCATAAAAAGGGCTGCAAAGAAAAAAGATAATAATTTTTTCACTTTCACAAAATCACCTCAAAAACAGTGTACCATATAAGGCCGATAAAATCAACTGACAAAAAATCTGCCTGTTATATGCAATATCACACAATGGGCTGTTTTGGAAGCAATTTTTATTTGCAATTAAATGTTATTTGCTTTATAATATGGAACAGCAGAAATAATACGGAGAAACGGAGAATTGCTATGCTTGTTCACGCTGAAAAACCGCCTATGGGCTGGAATACATGGAATGTATATCTCGGTGTTCCCGATGAAAAAATCCTTAAAAAAAGTGCCGATTATATGAGCGGGAATCTGCTGAGCTCCGGCTATGAATACTTTGTTATTGACGCGCTTTGGTATAAGAATGACGCTACAGGCGAATGGAGCTTTGACGAACACGGAATACTTCAGCCGGACAAACAGAAATTCCCGCACGGTATGTTATCTTTTTCTGATTATGTTCACAGTCTCGGATTAAAATTCGGCGTTCACATGATGCGCGGAATAAATACCAGAGTTATCAATCAGGGCTGCAAAGTCAAAGATACCGATATTTCTGTTGATGATATTATTGATTATAACAGTCCCTGCCCATGGTCCGAATCATGGTACGGAATAAAAACAGACAGTCCCTATGCGCAAAGCTGGTATGACAGCATTGTATCTCAGTTCGCCGAATGGAAAGTGGACTTCATTAAATATGATGATTTAGGCAGTCCGATTCGCAGAGAAGAAATTATTTTTATTGAAAACGCAATCAATAAGTGCGGGCGTGATATGATGCTTTCACTGTCTCCGGGCAACCACGCTGAAACCGATGATGAAGAGTTTTATTCAGCTCACAGCACCATGTGGCGAATAACAGGTGATTTCTGGGATAATCAGATGAATTTCCGCCGATGCTTTGATAAGATTGCGGAATGGAGCAGAACAGCTTATCACGGCGGATGGCCTGATGCAGATATGCTGCCTCTCGGCTGGATATGTGAAAATCCCCATGAGAGCGGAGACGAGCCGCGTATATGCAGATTTACAGATGAAGAAATAAAATCGCTTATGACGCTGTTTTCTATCGCAAAAAGTCCGTTATTTCTCACCTGCAATCTGTTGAGAAACACTGACGATTTTTTATCTGTTCAGACACAGCCTGACTGTATATGTCTGAATCAGCACGGTAATCCCGAAATACTTTTATCTGACAGTGAAACTCATATATGGTACTCAAAAGCGGGTGATTCCGATTATCTTGCCGTATTTAACCGTACGGAAGCTATAACGAATATTGAAGTCGAAATCCCGAAAGAACTCATAGGAAAACGGGCGGTAAATGTATGGGACAGCAGTTCACTGCCGTTAAATCTCTCTGAACCGACTGTGATGTTTACTGTTCCGTTTCATGGCGTAATACTCTTAAAATGTGTTTAATAAAAGAATTTGCCTGCCGTGATGTAATTACCTCGGCAGGCTTTGTATTTCATGTGTTTAATCTTTTTCAACAAGCTCGGACATGGTTTCCATGGCATCTGCGGACGCTATCATGCAGTTTATCCAGAAATTATGCCCGTTAAGCGTTTTTTCATCCATCCAGTGTGTCGGAATAAATCCGTCCTCATGCTGAACCCGTGTTATTGTATCAGCAAGCGCTTTTGCCTTGGCGAGATGAAGTTCGCCTCTGCCTGCTTTGTACATGGCGACAAATGTGTTTATGATATTTGCGGCACTCGCGTCAATAGGCACATACCAGTTATACTGCTCAAGAGCGCAGGGGACAGGCCACAGCGATGTATCCTCGCTGTCTTTGTTCCACGGAGCAGGTCTGTTCCATACAACGAACTGGTCTTCGATATATCTCATAAGCCCGTCCGCGATTTTCATTTTTTCTTCGTCGTCAGAATGATATTTCGCATAATATCTTATTAAGGCCGACGGGCCGTAATGAGTAAGATTTGAATAGCTTACAGAAAGTCCGCTGTCCTCAAACTGGCCTTCCCAGTTGTAAGTCGTAAGAGTGTTTCTTTCAACAAATTTAATCGCATTGTCTGCAAGTGTCTTCCATTTTTCATCACCTGTGCGCTCATAAAGCTTCATAAGAAACGGTACAATATTACTAAGCGGGTCACAGGGATTCTGACTGATTGTTTCTCCTGTTTTTGCGTCTGTTATAAGGTTCCAGGTGCCGCTTGGCTGAACGTTTTTAAGATAAAACTCACCGATTTTTATGGCGGCGTCGAGATATTTCTGTTCCTTGATTCTTTCTTCAAGGAGCAGATACGCCTTGCCGACATACGACGGATAAAGCATCATGATTGTGTCGCTTCTGCTTCTTACAACCGCACCGTAGTCATGGCCTGACGCCTTGCATACTTCAAGCTTATATGTGGGCGGAACACCGTCCAGCGGGCCGTTGTCATGCGGAGTGATTTCAAGGAGATAGTCTGCGCAGTTCTTCGCAACCTTCAGCGCATCACCGGCCCTTTCGGGGATAACCTCTGCAAATTTAAGCATAGCGCCTATAATTGAGGAGTGCGTTTTACTCGGGTAAGCGTTCAGAAGATAGCTCGGGTCGGGCTCTCCCTTTTCAAGCCAGTAACGGATAAAACCGAGATTCATGATATACTCATACGCACAGGATGCACATTCTTTATAGGTATACTTTGCTTTGGCTGAATCTGTGCTGAACGGCGCGAGCTTGAAAAATGTTCTCGCACCGACAGTAAAGCCTTCGCTGTTATCCTCATTTACTGTTCTGACTGTCAGTTCAACAACACCTTCGGGTATGTCTTCCCATATATCGGTAAGTAAAGCCGACGGCTTTTCTGCGTCAAAAGAATGAACATTTCCCTTTTCATCCTTCGCAGTAAATCTGTATCTCCTGCATCCCGATATAGGCTGAAACTGAAATGAAGGGACATACATGAACTGAAATGATTCCGCATTCCAGAAAGGAATGCCGTTTCCTCCGCTGTGATGCGGAGTTGTCTCAGCACTGCAGCATTCTCTCTGAGCCTGTTTATTTAATTCTTCGTTTGTCATAATGCACCTCAACAGTTTGAATTTTTCTATCTCAACACAAGAGCGATATCGGTATTATTATCAGCTCTGATTTTTGTTCATTATAGCATACTTTTTTCATTTTGGTGTATAATTTGTTATTTTTATTCTTCATAGAATCTGTGTTTCACTTAACAATTTTATTTACTGAGGCTATTAATAATAGTTAATTTGGAAAATCTATTGTTGATTATATTAAAGCTTATATCATCGATTGTGGATTTTTTGATTTTGTAATATATCATTGACAAACTAATATATTTGGCACTTTCACTTTTGGTGGCAGCTTTTCTGTATTTACTTGTTGACAACAAAACTGATTTTTATTAAAATAAAGTTGAAATGTTAAGGAGGCGGTTTTTTTGTCATGCACGTTAAAAGAACTTCAAAACGCAGAATATGAAATTCTCTGTCAATTTGCCGATTTCTGCGAAAAACATTCGCTTAATTATATGCTTGATGCCGGGTCGACTTTAGGCGCGGTGCGTCATGACGGATTTATTCCGTGGGATGACGATATTGATGTTATGATGGATTATAAAAGCTTTAAAAAATTTATCAGTCTTATGAAAAAAGAACCCATAGAGGGACTTCATCTTACATGGATAGATACTGAATATCAGTCGCCGTTCACCTGTGCAAAGTTAAGAAAAGAAGGAACATATATGCCGGAAAAACAGTATGCGGGTCTTGATTTGCATAACGGAGTGTGGATTGATATTTTTGCATATATCGATCTTTCAAATCTGCCTTATATTGCTATGATTCAAAGTGAGATTTATTTTAGATATACCAGAATTAGCTGGGCGTTTCAGCGTGAGTCAGGAGTTAATCTCGGCACTGAAGAGCCGCCTGACGATAAATGGTACAGATTCTGTCATAAAGCTCCAGGTTGGCTGGTTGCATTTGTAAGAAAAATGATGTTGTTTCTGGTTTCTCTGCCGGGTGGTAAAAAGTCAGAATATGTTCTGCTTACATGGTGGTTTACCGAAAAAACAAAAAGAGTAAAAAGGACCTTTTTTGAACCGTTGATTAAACATAGGTTTGTAGATCGTGAGTTTAATATACCGAAAAACTATGATGAAGCACTGACATTCAAATACGGTGATTATATGACTCCCGTAAAGGATGAATCAAGAATTCACACCATTTGCGAGGACGTAATATTGTAAAAAAAATTCAAAAAAAGACTTGATCTTTCAGAATAACTGTGATAGCGCAAGCCTCCGGGTTAATTCAGTTGTCAAGTAAAAGTAGACTGCAAAAACCACCAATTATCCAAGCCCTTGTTCAATTCTGTATTGAACAAGGGCTTTATAGTTTAACTTGTAAGACAATCGTTCATAGTTAAAATAGTGAACAAAGTTTTCAATAAACAAAGGCATATTATCCACATTATGTGGATTGAATTCTTTACGCATTTCTTCTTTAATCCATCCGTTCAAAGACTCAATAATCGGATTGTCGGTCGGAGTTTCCACTCTTGATATAGAACGTTTTATGCTGGTATAATTCTTATGTGCTTGATAAGAAGCCTGATAAGGAGTAAACACTACCTTGGTCGGTGTGAAGTGTGACCGGGTAGGTTTGCTCCTTCGTTTTTTCAATTAAAACATTATGGCAGTGATAATATGGCAGAGAATGCCTGCTTTTCTTGTAATTGAGCTTGCAATAATTTAATTGTTATACACATCAAGATCTTCAACCCATTTATCGCAGATTGCAACAACCTGCGCGTTGTCTGAGCTTTCGCAGCAGTTTATCATACTTGAACCGCGGTGAGCGCACATAACTTCTATTCTGACTTTTTTCATAGCTGTCCCTCCGGAATATTATTTAAGGTAAGTATCAATATACTCAAAGAATAATTTCATAACCGCCGACATTGACTCTTTATCCTCGCATTCGTGATTTGAATTAGGGAAAGAAATAAATGTATGCTCAACATCAAACTCAGTAAGCTTCTTGTCAAGGTCGATTGAATTCTGATAAGGAACAATATTGTCAATTTCGCCCTGACCTAAAACAGTGGGCACTGTATTTTCGTCAACATAATTTACCGGAGAATATTTTTTCATGACATCCCGCGCGGCATCAAAATTGTCAAGGTCAATATCAAAGCCTATGCCGTTGCTGATAATATTGCGGAAATACTCTACGCCGACTGAAGCGCCGATACGGTTTTCAACAGAATAGAAAAACGGATTTTCCAGGTCTGTCGGGCCGCAGAGCTCGACTACGCAGACAGGTTCAATCGGAGCTGAGTCTTTTTTTGTATATGCATAGAGCAGGGAAAGATGACCGCCTGCCGAAATGCCTGTTAAAAGCACCTTATCAATATTTACGCCGTATTCAGCGCCCTTTGCCCTGATTGCCGCGAGTGCGGACGAAATATCATCAAGAACATCGTCATAGCTTACATCTTCGGAAACATATCTGTAGTTCATGCAGGCAGCGGCAACGCCTTTGTCTTCACTGACCTGAAAAAGACTTTCGGTATATTCATCTTTGCTTCCTTCAACCCAGCCGCCGCCGTGAATGCAGAGAACAAGTCCGAGATTGCCTTTGGCGTCTTTTGGGAACACAAGGTCGTATTTCTGTCTCTCGTTCTTACTGTCGGTATAAGACTGGTTAAGGAATATTCTGTTGTCGGGATAATGCCTGATATATCCCGCAAAAAGAATATTGAAAAAAGATATAATCGCCATAAAAAACGCTCCTATTTTAGTCAGCATAAGCAATACGCTCCTTCAGTTTTATTTTATAAAAAGTATGCCTTACAGATTTAAGAATACCAGCGCAATCACGCCGATACCGACACCGACAATCTGCCGTTTCATGTATTTTTCTTTAAACAGTATTGTAGCGGACAGAAACGAAATAACTATTTTCATTCCTGAAAAGACAGGTGAAACAATAGAAAGGGGAAGCAGATTGTTTACCGCAATGGTCAGCAGATTGTTGATTCCGTTGGCGACTCCTGCTGTACCGGCGTAGGGGATACCGTATCGCATGATTTCCCTGAGCTGTTTACGGTCTTTGATTATACCGCCTGTCAGCAGTACAAATGCAGAAACGGCAAGGCCGACAATCATGAATTCATTATTGCATTCGTTATTGAATTTAAGCTGCTGCATCTTCTGAATAATAGCGAGAAGTCCGTTGCCGAGCGTGACAATAATAATTGCAATCAGCCATTTGACGGAAATTTTCTTTTCTTTTTCGTCTTTATTTTCTCTTACAAAAAAGAGTGAAATCATCAATAACACAAATCCGATACAGGTGAATACAGAAACAGATTCATGAAGAAAGATTATTCCGAATAATATCGGGAAAACCAGCGAATACGAAATAATCAGCATTGAAAGAGTAAACGGGCCGCAGGCGAGAGCGACAAATGTCAGGAAATATGAAATACAGTATATTAATCCAAACGCAACGGCATAAGGGAACATTGCTGTGGGAAAAGTGAATCCGTTTTTATCTGATATCAAAAAGAAAACCAGAGCAAAAAGAGAAAGGATTCCGGTAAAAAACATACCGCCTGCGGTATGCTTCTCGTTATATTTTTTAATCAGAACGCTTTCGCCGATATTGGCAAACGTTTTCAGAATAATTAAAAGATAACCCATAGTAATTACCACTCTTTGTGCATGGCTTTTCTGAAGCGTTCCACCATCTCTTCAGCAGGCTTATATTCGGGATGCGATGAGCAGGGGATTGTCGGAGGAGTACCGTTACTGCCGAAGAACGGTGTGTCACAGTCGTTTTCGTATTTCACACGGTCTTCTTCCTTATGAAAATCGGGAATATCGTAAGGTACGCCGTATTGAAGCAGACTGCGGTGTCCCAGTATCGCAGCGGCTGATATGCTGGTTGCCGCATAGGCATCAAAATACGGTTTTCTGCCGTTTCGGATACAGGAAAAGAAATCTCTGAACATAAAGAAATCACTGCCGCCGTGGCCTGCTTTAAGTGCGATTTCAGCAAGCTCGGGGTCATATGTTGCCTTGTAGAAATTGGATGTTTCCATGTTTTCGGGTTTACTCCAATGGTCGTAGTTCAACATAATCATATTATCCTGTCCGCGAACATTTTCAATCTGACCGTGCTGACACGCCAGGCGGTAGGAATTCTCGCTGAAGCCGAAGCGGGAATGTCCCGTAACACGGAATACGGAATTATCATCATTGAGGATTGTAATGATTGCCGCATTGTCTGCGATATAGCTTGCAGTGGTGTAATCCTCACCTTTGGGGCCGTAAATCGGCATAGCCGTAACACGGACGGGATTTGAGTGAGTTGCCATCATCAGAGGGCCTAAAGAGTGCGTGAGATAATATGTAGCGGGGAGAAAATTTCTCCAGTGATTCTCACTGTCATAATAACGGGCTACGCCGCGAAGGTCTTTCGGGTCGCCTGTATGATTATATTCACCCTCGGCAAAAAGTACTTTCCCGAGAGAGCCTCCCTGATATACTTTCTGCATCTCCATGTTAAATACCATGTAAGGATAGTTTTCGCCCAGCATATAAATTGCTTTGCTTTTCTCGGCGGCACGGACCAGAGCCACACATTCCGCCAGTGTTCCCGCGGCAGTACATTCACTGATGACGTGAATATTTCTGTTCAAAGCTTCTATTGCGTAAGGCGCATGCTCGGGAAAATAATTCGCAAGATATACAGCGTCAAAGCCGTGATTGATAAAGCTGTCAAAGTCTGTATAAAGCGCAACATCGCCCAGTTTATCTTTTGCACGATTTAATAACCGCTGATCCTTATCGCAAACCGCAACAATTTCAACATCGTTATAAAGAATACTTTCAAAGTTATCACTGCCTCGGTTTAATCCGAAAACACCCAATTTAAGATTTTCCATAAGTTACCTCCGGCTGTTTCTTTTTATGAAGTATATCACATGATTGATA
>JAZUHE010000141.1:0-4101 GCA_045641565.1 Acutalibacteraceae bacterium
GGCTCACAGAACGACATGGCTACGATCCGACTTAGAGTATCCTCAGGCTTTATGTTTGAGTCGCTCTTAACAAATCCTGCCTTATAGCTCTTTGCGCGTTTAACCATAGCGGCCTCTTCTTCGATTGTCTGAGAGCCGTAGATGAATGAAACGCCGCCCTCTGTAGCAAGTGCTACTGCCAGCTTATCGCCCGAAACCGACTGCATTATCGCGGAAACGAGAGGGATATTCATTGTAATTGCAGGTTCTTCGCCCTTTTTGTATTTAACAAGCGGGGTTTTGAGAGATACGTTTGTGGGAATACATTCACTTGAAGAATAACCCGGAATCAGAAGATACTCATTAAACGTATGTGACGGTTCGTTGATAAACGTAGGCATTTTAAGCAACTCCTTTTTTATAAAATATAATAGTAAAAGCCTTGTCAGCTGACAAGGCGGATATAATTTTATAAATTATATCACAAGATTTGATTTTGTCAAGGGGATTAAGCCTTTGTTTCGCAATAAATACAGCGATAAATTTTATTTTCTTTATCGGTCAGTGTGAAAACATGGTCAAGCTCCTGCTCGCAGGATGTAATACATCTGGGGTTCTTGCATTTTATTACGTTTGTAAGGCGTTTGGGCATCTCGATAACTTTCTTTTCCACAAGCTCGCCGTCTTTGATTACATTAACAGTAACATCGGGGTCAACGTAGCCGATAACATCAAAATCGAGAGGAATTGCCGCATCGATTTTAATGATATCCTTCTTGCCCATTTTACGGCTAACAACATTTTTAATAATAGCTACCGAAACGTCAAGAGAATCAAGACCGAGGAGATTATAGAGCTTCATTCCGCTGCCTGCGGTGATATGGTCAATAACAAAGCCGTTATGAATTGAATCTATATTCATTTCGCCGCCTCCTCAAGAAGTTTTAATATAAGCGCCATTCTCATATACTTGCCGTTGAGCACCTGCTTGAAATAGCAGGCTCTCGGGTCGCTGTCTATAGCAACGCTGATTTCGTTAACTCTCGGCAGAGGATGAAGAATCGCAAGGTCGGATTTAGCGTTAACGAGCTTATCGGGAGTAAGAATATAGCTGTCTTTAAGTCTGAGATAATCCTCTTCGTTAAAGAAGCGCTCACGCTGAACTCTTGTCATATAGAGAATATCAAGCTCGGGCATAACCGCCTCGAGGTCCGTTGTCTGAATATACGGGATGTTATTCTTCTGAAGAACATCTTTTTTAACATAGCTGGGAACCTTAAGCTCTTCGGGAGAGATAAGAATAAACCTGACTCCGCTGTAGCGAGAAAGGGCGTTTATAAGTGAATGAACGGTTCTGCCGAATTTAAGGTCTCCGCAAAGGCCGACGGTAATATTTTCAAATCCGCCTTTTTCACGATAGATTGTAAGCAAATCGGCAAGAGTCTGAGTGGGATGACAATGACCGCCGTCGCCTGCGTTAATAACAGGTACGGTTGCGTTATTAGAAGCAACAAGTGCTGCACCTTCTTTAGGATGACGCATGGCGATAATATCAGCATAACAGCTGATTACCTTGGCGGTGTCGGCAACACTCTCGCCTTTGGCGGCTGATGAGCTGTTAGCCTCGGAAAAACCGATAACATTACCGCCCAGCTCATACATAGCGGCTTCAAAGCTGAGCCTTGTTCTTGTAGACGGCTCAAAGAAAAGTGTGGCAAGCTTTTTGCCTTTACACTTTTCAGCATATTTATCGGGATTATCTATAATATCACAGGCAACGCCGATAAGCTCTTCAAGCTCTTCAACGCTGAAATCAAGAATGTCGATAAGACTTCTCATTATTTTGCCTCCCCTATCCAGCTTTCATCCGAAGGGTTATTTCTGAATGCTATGAGACGTTTAATGTCTTCAGGTTTAATATAACCTTCCTCAGCGGCTACCTCTGCGATAACATCGAAATTTGTAAGTGAAGTATTCTTAACATCAGCCGCGGCAAGTCTTTCAAGGCCTTTTTTCATACCGTATGTGAAGATTGAGACAATACCGAGGACCTCAGCGCCTGCCTCACGAAGAACATTGACAACCTCGATAACACTGCCGCCTGTTGAGATTAAATCCTCAACAACAACAACCTTCTGGCCTTTTTCAAGTCTGCCCTCAATCTGATTCTGTCTGCCGTGGTCCTTGGCTCCCGAACGTACGTAACCCATGGGCATACCGAGAATATGAGCTGTTATAGCCGCATGAGCAATGCCTGCAGTTGATGTACCCATAAGCACCTCAGCCTCGGGATAATTATCTTTAATGAGCTTCGCAAGTCCGTTCTCAACGTCTGTACGGACTTCGGGAGCTGTAAGAGTAAGGCGGTTATCACAGTAAACGGGACTTTTGATTCCGCTCGCCCATGTAAAAGGCTCCTCGGGACGGAAGAAAACCGCTTTGATTTTAAGTAAATCCTTTGCAATAAGCTTTTCCATAATATTCTCTCCTTAATCTACAAATTCTTTAACGCATCTTTCGTAAGCGGCAACAGGGTCTTCAGCCGCGGTAATCGGTCTGCCTACAACGATATAATCCGAGCCGATTTCTTTAGCCTGAGCGGGAGTCATAACTCTCTTCTGGTCGCCGATTTCACCGTCAGCGAATCTGACACCGGGAGTAATTGTAAGGAAGTCTCCTCCGCAGATTTCGTGTACCTTGCCTGCCTCAAGCGGTGAGCATACAACGCCGTCAAGGCCTGCCTTTTTTGCGTTATGAGCGTAGTGCATAACAACCTTGTCAATAGGCTCTTTGATAAGCAGGTCATCCTCCATGCTCTGCTGGTCGGTAGATGTAAGCTGAGTGACGGCTATAAGAAGCGGTCTTGTGCCGTCGGGTCTTGTAAGACCTTCGATTGCGGCTTCCATCATGCGGATTGTTCCGCTCGCGTGGAGATTTGTAATATCAACATCAAGATTTGAAAGAACAGCCATTGACTTTTTAACTGTATTGGGAATGTCGTGGAGCTTCAAATCAAGGAAAATTTTATGGCCTCTCTTTTTGATTTCTTTAACAATCTGAGGGCCTTCGGCATAGAAAAGCTCCATACCGATTTTAACAAAAGGCTTTTTGCCGGTGAATTTATCAAGGAAAGCAAATGTCTGCTCAGCGCTCGCAAAATCACAGGCAATAATTACGTCTTTACCCATTAGTCTGTTCCTCCAATAATATCTTTAAGATTATCTATTCCGTATTTTTCCATAACAGCGGGAAGCGCTTCGATTATATTTCTGCACGCGAAGGGATCAACGAGATTTGCCGCGCCCACTTCAACTGCTGTCGCACCCGCAAGCATCATTTCAATAACGTCCTCAGCCTTCGAGACACCGCCCATACCCACAACGGGAATATCAACGGCGTGAGATACCTGATAAACCATTCTCAGCGCTACAGGGAAAATAGCTGGGCCTGAGAAGCCGCCCATTTTATTGGCGATAACTGGCTTTCTCGTTTTTAGGTCGATTCTCATGCCGAGAAGCGTATTTATAAGGCTGATTCCGTCCGCGCCTGCGTCTTCACAGGCCTTGGCGATTGAAACTATATCAGTTACATTCGGTGAAAGCTTGACGATAACAGGCTTTTTTGTAACAGCCTTGACCGCCTTTGTGACCTCAGCCGCGGCCGCAGGGTCAGTGCCGAAGCTCATGCCGCCGCCGTGAACATTGGGACAGCTGACATTAACCTCGAGCCAGCCGACCTGCTCTTCTTTATCAAGAAGCTCGCAGGTATAGGCGTAGTCGCTGACGGAAAAGCCGCTGACATTCGCCATAACAGGCTTATTAAAGCATTTTTTAAGCTTCGGAAGTTCCTCTCCTATTACTTTATCAACGCCAGGATTCTGAAGTCCGACGGCGTTTATCATGCCCGAAGTGCACTCGGCGATTCTCGGTGTTGGATTGCCGAAACGGGAATCTTTTGTAGTGCCCTTGAAAGAAAATGTTCCGAGGCAGTTTATATCATAAAGCTCAGCGAATTCATAGCCGAATCCGAAGGTACCCGAAGCAGGGATTACGGGATTGTCAAGCTCGATACCGCAGAGGTTTACGCTCATTTTTCCCATATAATCTCCTCCTTCTTCATGAC
>JAZUHE010000142.1:0-11710 GCA_045641565.1 Acutalibacteraceae bacterium
AAAAATAATTTCAAAATCAAAATGTAAAAAGGCCGCTGTTGTCACTCCGTTCTCCTATTCGGTACCCGAAAACAGACGAAGCGGCACTCTGCGTCCTGTAGTCGCGGGCTTCGGGCCGGGCGGTATGTTTGCCGCTCTCAATCTTGCCAGAGCAGGCGCGCGTCCCATTGTGCTTGAGCGAGGAATGGATGTTGATACACGTCAGAAAGACGTTGACACCTTCTGGAGCACTAAAAAACTCAATGTAAAATCGAACGTTCAGTTCGGTGAGGGCGGCGCAGGTACTTTTTCTGACGGCAAGCTGACAACAGGTATCAAAGACCCGCTGTGCCGTCAGGTATTCATTGATTTTGTTGAATTCGGAGCGAACGAGGATATCCTTTACTCGTGGCTCCCTCATATAGGAACAGACAAGCTCTGCTCCATTGTTAAAAATATAAGAAAAGAAATAATCCGTCTGGGCGGCGAAGTCCGCTTCAATTCACAGCTTACTGATATTTTCGCCTTCAACGGCGTTATTCAGGGCATAAGCTATGAGGATTCAGACGGAGAAAAGCACGATATTGAAACAGACGCTTTGATTTTAGCTGTCGGTCACTCCGCAAGAGACACAGTCGAAATGCTCTACGGTAAAGGCATCAAGATGATGCAGAAACCGTTCTCCGTCGGCGCGAGAATAGAGCACCCCAGAGAAATGATTGACCGTTCTCAGTACGGCGATTACGCGGGGCATCCCGCTCTCGGGGCGGCGAGCTACAAGCTTTCATGTCACCCTCAGGGCGGCAGAGGCGCTTATACATTCTGTATGTGCCCGGGCGGTACGGTCGTCGCGGCGGCAAGCGAAGAGAACACCGTAGTCGTCAACGGAATGAGCTATCATGCCCGTGACGGCAGAAATTCCAACTCAGCGCTTCTTGTGGGTGTTGAGCCTGAGGATTTCGGAAGCGACCATCCCCTTGCAGGCTTTGATTTACAGCATAAAATCGAAAGCAGAGCATTCGCAGAGGGCGGCGGCGATTATTCCGCACCCGCTCAGCTGGTCGGCGATTTTCTAAAAAACAGACCCTCAACCTCTCTCGGTGATATTGAGCCCACCTGCCCCACAGGAGTCAAGATGGGCGATATAAGAAGAATTCTGCCGAAGAAGGTTACAGATATAATGGCTGACGCTCTTGTTAAAATGGGCACTCAGCTCAAAGGCTTTGACAGACCTGATGCGGTTCTCACCGCGCCCGAAACACGTTCATCCTCACCCGTCAGAATTCTTCGTGACGAGTATTATCAGAGCGTGAGTCTCAGAGGCCTGTATCCCTGCGGCGAGGGCGCAGGATACGCAGGCGGTATCGTTTCCTCCGCGGTTGACGGAATACGATGCGCCAACGCCGTTCTCAGCGGCGAATATCTTAACTGGTTTACTACAAAAAATTCTGACAGCTAAACGAAAGGTGGTGTAGATATGGAATATATTAATGCTTTTTTCGAAGGACTTATTAACTTCCTTACAGCATTCTCAGCGATTTTCAACAAAATCCCGTGGGCAGACCTCATTAATAATCTTCTCGGCAAATTATAAGTTTAATAATTACATTCAACACACCGGAGAGGCATTCAGCTTCTCCGGTCAGACTGTTGATAAAGTCACAGACCGAAAAATATTGGGGATATTAAAGATTTGGGCGTAGGGCAAGTCGCTTGTCCTTTCCCACCGAAACGAGAGTTTCGATATAAAATAACTAATGCGCAGAGGTTATCGAAACCCCTGCGCATTTTCTTACTTCGTCACCGACGTTTTACCGTATCTTTATACGCCTACAAACGTCGGTTCCTTCTCTCTGTAACTTTCTCGACAGCCTGTCTGGCATTTTTTTGTTGACAAAAACATCCGAACAGAATAAAATTAACATATGGAGGATGTTTATGATGTATAAAAAATTAATTTCAGTTATACTTGCCGTTTCAATATCACTGACTCTGCCCGTCTGTGTTTCGGCAGAGAACGGTGCGGATGACACCCCATCTGTTTTTACCTCAGAAATCATTCAGAACGGCGGAATTTCAAAGCTGGTTTTTTACGATAAAGACGGCAATGAGATTTCATTTAAAGACTCGGGCGGTGAGTTTTCTTTTGACACCGCTTCAAATATAACCTACCCCGAAAAATATGACGCGAGAGATGACGGGCTTATTACATCCGTCAAGAATCAGACTCCCTTCGGCGCCTGCTGGGCATTCGCCTACTGCTCCGCGGCTGAAACAAGCCTTATCAGGCAGGGATATGAAACAAAAGACAGCATTGACCTTTCTGAGGCTCATCTGGCAAGGTGGGCAGGCGATACAAGAAATCATAATTATGATTCTGTCTACGGAATAGCCGTTGACTCTGATGAGCTTTATACAAATAAAAACAATCCTTTCGATTCGGGCGGAAATTCATTTATCGCAGACGCCGCCCTTGCAAGAGGCTCCGGCTTTGTTAAAGAGGAGGCTTTCCCTTACACCGAAGACAGATGGGGAATGATTACATCCACAGAAGGCAGCAAATACCGCTGCGATTATCAGCTTGTTTCGTCTGTTACAAGCTACGACACAAGCGTTGACAAGGTTAAAAAAGCTATCCTTGAAAGCGGAAGCGTAATGGCCTCATTCTGTGCGGATTATGAAGACTGCTTCAAAAACTCCGCCAACGGTTACTGCTACTGCTGTCCGAAAGTTACTGATTCCAATCATATGGTGACAATCGTAGGCTGGGACGATACATTTTCAGCGAAGAATTTCTCATACAGTCCCTACGCTGACGGCGCGTGGCTTGTCAAAAACAGCTGGGGAGAAGACTGGGGAGATAACGGATATTTCTGGCTTTCATATTATGATATGTCCTTTGACGAAACCGTTCAGATAAAAGTCGTTCCCGGCGGAAGCTATGACTACATATATCAGTATGACGGAATATATTGCAGCGACCTTGTGGAATCGAACGTCAGCACCAATTCCATGGCGAATGTTTTCACCGTTAAAGGCAACGGCGAAAGCGTCAGCTCCGCCTCATTCAATCTTATTGCGCCTTTATGGTACGCGGCGGACGTCTCGCTTTATACAGACCTCAGGGACCCTGCCGACCCTGAAAGCGGAACTTTGCAGGAAACAAAGAGCATAAGCTGCACCGAGCAGGGATATTATAAAATTGACTTCAGCAGAACATATCCTGTTGAAAAGGATAGCAGATTTTCGGTTGTGGTTACGCTTCACAGCAATTTGCCGCACGGCTATCTCCCTGTTGAAGGCAATTACGATAACAAACAGATAAATTACAATTCTGATTTATACTACAAAATCAGTTACTACTCAACTCCCAATGAAAGCTTCTGCAAATACGGAAATGAGGACAGATGGTATGAATCGGTGCAGAACAACTTTCCGATAAAAGCTTTCACGGTAAACGAAAAAGATGTTGCTTCCGTTAAAATAAATACTCTGCCCGAAAAAATTCAGTATTACAAGGGCAATACCCTTTCAGCCGACGGTCTTTCTCTTCTCGTCACACTAAAAAACGGAGAAGAGATTATGGTAACCTCGGGTTTTTCCTGCGACATTACAAAATTTGATTCTGTCGGCGAAAAGACTGTTACGGTTACATACTCAGGCAAAGAAGTCACATTCCCCGTTACGGTAAAAGAAATGCCCGCCAATGCCGTTAAAGGATTTCGCGCGGACAACGTAACGGTTCATTACAGAAAATATAAGGAAATCCCCGTTACTGTTGATTCAGACGGAACGTCGGAATATGAAATCAGCTACTGCTCATGTAATGAATATAAAGTCTTCATAGATTCCGAAGGTACGGTTTACGGAGTAAGCGGAACTAAAGATGAACCCGTTAAGGTTATCTGCACTCTTACTGACGAATTCGGCAACGTATTCACAGATGAATGCGAGGTTTCGGTAAAATTAAGCTTCGGCCAGTGGCTGATTGTCATTTTCCTTTTCGGCTGGGCATGGTACTTCAGTATTTAAATATATAAAAATAAAGGAGCGTTTTTTATGAGCATTGTTAAAGAGTATTCTTTCCCCTCAGTTTCGGGTCTGAGCGATATTTACGTTCGCAGTTATCTGCCCGACGGCAAGCAGCCCAAGGCTGTATTTCAGATTGCTCACGGAATGGCTGAGCACGCTGACAGATATGACTGGTTCGCTGAGAAGCTCTGCGAGGCAGGCTACGTTGTATTCATCAACAATCATCTCGGTCATAAGCTTTCTGTCAAGAATGACGATATGCTCGGCTTCTTCGGCGAAAAAGACGGCTGGATGAATCTCGTTGAGGATATGAGAAAAACGACTGAGCTTGCAAAAAAAGAATTTCCTGAGCTGCCCGTTATTGTTTTCGGCCACAGCATGGGTTCGTTCATCTGCAGAGCGTACACCTCAAAATACACCGACGTCAACGCGGCAATCTACTGCGGAACAGGCGGCCCCAATCCCGCCGCGGCCATGGGTATCGCCGTTGCCAATATAATCGGTAAAATCAAGGGCACAATGTACAGAAGCAAGCTCATTGATAAAATGGCCTTCGGCACGTACAACAAGCGCTGCCCCGGCAGAACCGCCTTCGACTGGCTGACCAAAGACGAAAAAATCGTCGACAAATATGTCGCCGACAAATACTGCGGGTTCATGTTCACCACCGCGGGCTACAGAGATTTATTCAGCTCTCTCGGCTTCGTTTCCAAAACCGAATGGGCAGACAGAGTACCCAAAAATCTTCCTGTATTTCTTATCGCAGGCGAGGAGGACCCTGTAGGCACCTACGGTGAGGGCGTCAAAAAGGTTCAGGAAATGCTTAAGGCTGTCGGTCATCAGAATACCGAGCTTAAGCTCTACCCCGGCGACAGACACGAGATTCTCAATGAGCTTGACCGTGATACCGTCGCGGCTGATATAATCGCCTTTGCGGATAAATATGTTAAATAAGTAATTGGCAGAATAAAAAAGACACAGGTTTTTTCCTGTGTCTTTTAATCTATCTGTGAATATAAAAGCTGAATCTTCTGTAAAAGCTCATCGTAGTTAAAATCTTTTCTGTAAAAAATATTAATCTTTCTCGTCAGCTGCATATTGCAAATGGGCAAAGCCCTGAATTTGCCCTTGGCGACCTCGTTTCTGCACGCCTTATTAGAGAGTACCGAAACACCGTAATTGTTTTTAACAAACTTTTTTATTGCGGCTACGCTTTCAACCTCCATCATAATATTGAAATCACTTATGCTCAGCCCGGATTTTTTCAGATTCGCTTCAAAAAGATTTCTTGTCCCCGAACCGTGAGAACGGAGAATCAGCTTTTCTTTTTTCAGTTCCTCAACAGTTACCATATCTTTTTCCGCCAGCGGATTTTCATTCGGCACCACCGCAACAAGATAATCTGTATCAAGAATTACGGAGTTAAAATCATTCTCGGGGAACTCGCCCTCAACAACCGCTATATCTACGGCGTAATTTCTGAGCATATCATAAAGAGCAGAAGACGAATCGGAAACCACCTTTATCTGAATTCCCTATTCTCTTTCATTATAATTCATCAGAAATTTCGCAAGTATTCCGTTTTCGAGACTGGGTGTTATGCCGACGGAAATATGCTGAATGTGCTTTTTGCTGAATTCAAGGTCGTCGTTCATTTTTTTGCAGAGCTCATTTATTCTGTCAATATAATCAGAAATTATATCGCACTCTTTTGTGGGCAGCAGCTTGCTTCCGTTTTTGATAAAAAGCTTCACTCCGAGCTCATTTTCAATGGAATGAATCTGCTGAGACACTGCCGACGTCGTGAGTGCAAGCATCTGGCCGGCAAGGGTATAACTGCCGTACTTTCTCACTGCAGAAAGCGTTTCATATCTGTAATCATATCTTATGTTATACTGCACGTTCTCTTCCTCGCTGTATTATGATATAGGTATCACGCTGAAGCTGTGTACACTTTTTTCTGACCTTAAGAATGTCAGAATATCCTCTGTTTTTATATTATACGGAACTCTGACTGTCACATTGTACGATGCGTCACCAGAATCAAGCACATTGATTTTTATTTCATCTATCTGCGCTTTCCACGAATCGGTTTTTTCAAAAAAAGCGGGTCTGAATTTTTCATCTTCACTTGTTATAAACTGGAGTTTTATTGTAGTCAGCGCGTCCGTACCGATTTTGAATTTATGCATAACAAACTGAAGCAGCGCAATAACCGCCGTTACAAAAAGGCCGAGCGGATACATTCCCGCACCAATGGCAAGACCTATGCCTGCCGTAGCCCATATACCTGCCGCTGTGGTAAGACCTTTTATCGTGCTGCCGTTTTTGAATATTACACCTGCGCCGAGGAAACTTATGCCGCTGACAACCTGCGCCGCGATTCGCGCGGGGTCAGCTCCCCGTGTACCGTTGAAATTTTCGCCTGCAATATTCGTAAGGTCAACAAATGCATATTTTGAAACAATCATCATCACCGCCGCCGCACAGCAGACAATAATGTGCGTTCTGATGCCGGCCTCCTTGAATCTGCGGCTTCTCTCAAGACCTATGCAGGCTCCGCACAGGCAGGCAACAATTACTCTTATAAAGAAGTCAACACATTGCATTAATGAAAACTGACTTGTAAAATATTCAACCAGCATTATTACTTTCACCCTTATCTGTCATTTTGTCATCTTTCATTATTAAATGACGATACTCTTCTCCTTGATTTTCAGGATAATCTGTATTATAATGTATAAAGTCTATAATGTAAAATTATAATTTTTGCTATCCCTATAACAATTCATTATACAAAGGTGATTCTTATGATAGACAATAAACTTTATTCCCTGTTAAAGGTGTATGAAACCAAAAGTTATGTGACAGCGGCTAAACAGCTTTCCATCACCCAACCTGCAGTCAGTCAGCACATAAAAGCGCTTGAGCAGGAATTTAACGTCAAGATTTTTGAGCGCTGCAACGGTCAGCTTATGGTTACCAGACAGGGTGAACAGATAGTAAAGTGCGCCAAGAAAATCGTAGGACTCTACAATGTGCTGGTTCAGGATTTAAACAACAGCAAGGCTATGATAAATCACCTCACCGTAGGCGTAACTCACACCGCCGAAAGCAACCCCATAGCCGAAGCTCTCGCAAAATACTGTGCGCAGGATGAGGACACAAGTATAAAAATTATTACAAACGTTATAAGTAATCTTTATACTATGCTTAAGACTTATGAGATAGATATTGCCATTGTTGAGGGCAGGATAGCCGACCCGTCGCTCCGCTATCTTCTGCTTGACACCGACTATCTCGTTCTCGCGGTTTCTCCCAATCACCCCTTTGCCAAAAAGAGCATGGTCACTCTCGATGAGCTGAAAAAAGAGAGACTTATTCTGAGACTTCCAAATTCCGGCACAAGAAGCCTTTTTGCCGCTCACCTTGAGAGCAACAATATGAGCATTAACGATTTTGATGTTATTCTTGAGGTTGACAATATTGCCACAATCAAAGACCTCATAAGACGTGACTTCGGTGTTTCCATTCTTTCAAAAAGTGTTTGTCTTGATGAGCTGAAAAAAGGCAAAATCGCCGTTCTGCCCGTCGAGAATCTGAGTATGATAAGAGAAATCAACATTGCATACCGCTCCGATTTCACCCAGTTTGATGTTCTTCACAATATTGTAAAAGCATATAACGAAACACTGAAAATCTATAAAAAATAAGAGGTTTATATGAAAAATTCTGTTATCGGAATACTTGCCCACGTTGACGCGGGCAAAACCACTCTCGCTGAGGCGATGCTCTACGTTACCGGCACGCTCAGAAAGCTGGGCAGAGTTGACAACGGCGACACAGCCCTTGACACCCATTCCCTTGAAAAAGAGCGCGGCATAACCATATTTTCAAGTCAGGCCGTGCTTAAATATAAAAACTCCCGCTTCACTCTGCTTGACACCCCGGGCCATGTGGATTTTTCCGCTGAAACCGAGCGCACCCTCAGAGTGCTTGACTATGCGGTTCTTGTTATCAGCGGCCTTGACGGCGTTCAGGCTCACACGAGAACACTGTGGAAGCTTCTGTCTCATTACGGCATTCCGACATTTATCTTTGTCACAAAGATGGACTTCGCGAGGAAGAGCCGTGAGGAGCTTATTTCCGAGCTTTGTGAGGAGCTGGACGACGGCTGTATTGATTTTTCATCTGACAGAATCGTCGAGAGAAATGAAGCCTCCGCCATGTGCCGTGAGGATATGCTTGAAAAATACCTCGAAACAGGTGAAGTATCAGATGATGACATCTCGTCGGCAATTAAAAGCCGCCTTATATTCCCCTGCTTTTTCGGCTCGGGCTTAAAGCTTGAAGGCGTAGAGTATTTCCTTGATTCTCTTGACAGATACATCACTCCCAACGATTATGCCGAAGAATTCGGCGCAAAGGTGTTTAAAATCAGCCGCGACCAGAGCACACGCCTTGTCCACTTAAAGGTTACAGGTGGTAAAATCAAAGTAAGAGACTCGGTTAAAACAAACGACAAAGAAGAAAAAATTGGTCAGATAAGAATATATTCCGGCTCAAAATATACAACCGCCGAGGAGGTCTCCGCTGGCGAAATCTGCGCCGTCGCGGGCCTTGACAGCGTAACAAACGGCCAGGGCCTGGGCTTTGAAGCCTCCGGCGCAAAGGCTGTACTTGAGCCTGTTATGAATTACAGAATAGTTCTTCCCTCGGAGGTCGACCCCGAAACGATGCTGCCGAAGCTGCGCATACTTGAGGAGGAGGACCCTCAGCTCAGAATCACCTGGAACAGCCATCTCGGAGAAATTCACGTCGGTCTTATGGGCGAAGTGCAGACCGAAATTCTAAAAAGCCTCGTTTCGGAGAGATTCGGCGTTGATATCGAAATCGACTCAGGCAGAGTATTATATAAAGAAACAATCGCGGAACGTGTAGAGGGCGTCGGTCATTACGAGCCGCTGCGTCATTACGCGGAGGTTCACGTCATTATGGAGCCTCTGCCGAGAGGAAGCGGGCTGAAATTCGAGACGCTGTGCAGTGAAGACAGCCTTGACCGCAACTGGCAAAGACTGATTCTTATGCATCTTAAAGAGAAACAGCATCTCGGCGTTCTCACAGGCTCGCCCGTAACCGATATAAAATTCACTCTCGCCGCAGGCAGAGCCCACATCAAGCATACCGAGGGCGGCGATTTCAGACAGGCAACCTACAGAGCAGTACGCCACGGACTTATGAACGCCGAAAGCGTTCTCCTTGAGCCGTACTATAATTTCCGCCTTGAGATTCCCGCTGAGCAGCTGGGCAGAGCAATAAACGATATAAGAATGCGCTCGGGCACTTTTGATTCACCCGAAAATTCCGGCGCAATGGCAATTCTCAAAGGCAGAGCGCCTGTCACGGGACTCAACGGCTACGCTTCGGAGGTTGCGGCCTACACTTCCGGAAGAGGCAGACTTTTCTGCGAGGTCGCAGGCTACGATAAATGTCACAATGCCGATAAAATCATAGAGGAATTCGGCTATTCCCCCGAGGCTGACCTTGAAAACACAGCTGATTCAGTATTCTGCGCTCACGGCGGAGGCTTCCTTGTAAACTGGCGTGACGTACCCGAATATATGCACCTCGAGCCGTGCATAAAAAAAGAAAAGCCCTATCAGGCTCAGGTTAATCACCGCAATCTCCATATTGATGACAAAGAGCTTGAGGCCATCATGGAGCGTGAATTCGGCAAGGTCAGGTATGATCTGTACCGCCCCAAAAACCAGCCTCAGAAGCAGACAGAACGTATAATAGATTTTGAAATCAAAAAGCAGTATGTCATCGTCGACGGCTACAATGTTATATTCGCGTGGGACGATTTAAAAACCATGGCTGAAATCAGTCTTGAATCCGCGCGGGAAAGACTGATGCAGATTCTGTGCAACTACGCCGCATTCACCAAATATAACGTGGTGCTTGTTTTTGACGCGTATAAAGTTCCCGGCAATCAGACCAAGCGCTTTGACTTTCACAATATCCACGTTGTTTTCACAAAGGAGCGTGAGCTGGGCGACGTTTATATCGAGAAGCTTATTTCTGAAATCGGAAGCAACGAAAAGGTAAGAGTCGTCACCTCAGACGGTCTTATTCAGCTTTCCGCAGTCAGAGCGGGTGTGCTCAGAATGTCCGCGCGTGAATTTGAGGAAGAGGTTGACAAGGTTCATCAGAAGATAAGTCAGGTTTTATCTGAAATGAAAGAGAACTCTCCCGAAATCCTTTTTGGCGATATTATTGATAAAAAAGCAAAAAGGGATAAATGATTTGTTCACTTTCCCGTTGACTAAATAATGACAACGCTATATAATGTTATAGATTATAGGTGGAAGCTTTCACCAAATAACTTTTTCGGAGGAATTACTATGTCCAGAGTTTATAATTTTTCAGCAGGCCCCTCAATGCTTCCTGAAGAAGTGCTTAAAAAAGCGGCAGCTGAGCTTCTTGAGTACAAAACCACAGGTCAGTCTGTAATGGAAATGTCCCACCGCTCAAAAGAATTCAAAGAAATTATCGACGAAGCTGAAGCTCTCGTTCGCGAGCTTTACAAGGTTCCCGATAACTATAAGGTTCTCTTCCTTCACGGCGGCGCTTCAACGCAGTTCGCGGCTATCCCCCTCAACTTCATGAACGGTTCAGGCAAAGCTGACTATATCGTTTCAGGTCAGTGGGGCAAAAGAGCTTATGAAGAGGCTTCACGCTACGGTGATGTTGTTATCACAGCCAATTCTGAGGATAAGAACTACTCATATTTCCCCAAGACTAAAAAAGAGGATTTCAGAGAAGACGCCGACTATGTTTACTACTGCATGAACAACACAATTTTCGGCACTAAGGCTCCCTATATTCCCGACACAGGCGATATTCCTCTTATCACAGACGTATCATCCTGCTTCTTCTCACAGCCTCTTGATATTTCAAAGTTCGCTGTTGTTTACGGCGGAGCTCAGAAGAATGTTGCACCCGCAGGCGTAGTTATCGCTATTGTACGTGAGGATATGCTCGGCAAGGCACGTGACATCACACCCAAGATGCTTAACTGGCAGGTTCACGCAGATAACGGCTCAATGTATAACACTCCCCCCTGCTACATCATCTATATGTGCAAGCTCGTTCTTGAATGGATTAAAGAGCTCGGTGGACTTGAAGAAATGGAAAAGAGAAACATTAAGAAGGCTAAGATTCTCTATGATTTCCTTGACAGCAGCAAGATGTTCTCAAGCACAGTTGTTCCCGAAGACCGTTCACTCATGAATGTACCCTTCGTAAGCGGCGACAAAGACCTTGACGCCAAGCTTATTAAAGAAGCAGCTGAGGCAGGCTTTATCAACATCAAGGGCTACAAGACAGTCGGCGGTATGAGAGCGTCTATCTATAACGCCATGCCTATCGAAGGCGTTGAAAAGCTCGTTGAATTCTTAAAGAAATTCGAAGAAGAAAACTCATAAAATCTGAAAGGTACGATTAAAATGTACAGTATTTTAACTCTCAATAAAATTGCCGCCTGCGGAACCGACAGATTCTCAGCGGATTATACATACGGCGCTGAGATTGAGAATCCCACAGCCGTTATGGTCCGCTCTGCTTCAATGCACGACATGGAGCTGAGTGCAGACACAATCGCCATCGCAAGAGCAGGCGCAGGCACAAACAACATCCC
>JAZUHE010000143.1:0-21432 GCA_045641565.1 Acutalibacteraceae bacterium
GCGGTCGGTACGGCGATAATATGGGCAACGGAGCAGCAGCCTCTTATTATGGGCATTCTTATTTCCGTTATCGTGGGAATCGCTCTGACGCTCCCCATAAGCAGTGCGGCGATATGCGCGGCGCTCGGACTTACAGGTCTCGCAGGCGGAGCCGCTGTTGCCGGATGCTGTGCTCAGATGGTCGGTTTTGCCGTCATGAGTTTTAAAGAAAACCGCTGGGGCGGACTTATCGCTCAGGGAATCGGCACCAGCATGCTTCAGATGGGAAATATCGTCAAAAATCCGAGAATATGGATTCCCCCTACCCTTGCATCTGCCATAACAGGCCCCATAGCAACGTGCGTTTTTAAAATGGAAATGAACGGTGCGGCCATATCATCGGGTATGGGAACCTGCGGCTTTGTAGGTCAGATAGGCGTTTACACAGGCTGGCTCAATGATATTTCAAACGGAACCAAGGAAGCAATTACCGCATTTGATATTACAGGACTTATACTCATATGCTTTGTGCTTCCCGCGGTATTAAGCTGGATTTTTGCGTTTATTCTTCGCAAAATAAAATGGATAAAAGAAAATGATTTAAAACTTGACTTATAAGGAGGATTTTTTATGCAGTACAAAATCGTCGGCGAACCCTTAAGCGTTGTCATCTGTGACGTACAGCCCGGTGAGACTCTCATCACCGAAAACGGCTCAATGAGCTGGATGTCACCCAACATGAAAATGGAAACAACCACAAACGGCGGTATCGGAAAAGCGTTCGGCAGAATGTTCAGCGGTGAATCTCTGTTCCAGAACAGATACACAGCTCAGGGAGGTCCCGGTCAGATTGCTTTCGCATCAAGCTTCCCCGGCTCCATAAGAGCTATCGAGGTTACCCCAGACAAGCCGATTATCGTTCAGAAAAGCGGATTTCTCGCCGCAACTGAGGGCGTAGATATTTCCATATTCTTCCAGAAGAAGTTTGCCTCAGGTCTTTTCGGCGGTGAAGGCTTCATTATGCAGAAGATTTCAGGCAGCGGCATTGTTTTTGTTGAAATAGACGGCTACGCCTGCGAATATGAGCTCGCTTCTGGTCAGCAGATTGTTGTTGACACAGGCTATCTCGCTCTTATGGATTCAACCTGCAGCATGGACATACAGACGGTTGCAGGCCTTAAGAACAAGCTCTTCGGCGGCGAAGGCTTATTCAACACTGTTATCACCGGCCCCGGCAAGGTTATTCTTCAGACAATGCCCATATGCGCTGTTGCGGGCTCTCTCAAGCCGTATTTCCCCACAAGCGGAGGCAATAAATAATGAACACCGAATTATTAAACGGCATTAAAGAAAGAAGAAGCTGCCGTAAATTCAAGGCAGAGCAGATAAAGGACTGTGAGCTTGATACAGTACTTGATGCTGCCACATACTCCCCCACCGGCAGAAATCTTCAGGCTCCGAAAATGGTTGTTGTTCAGGATAAGGAAACCATCGAAACTCTCAGAAAGCTCAACGCTGAGGTTATGGGAAGTCCCGAAGCTGACCCGTTCTACGGTGCTCCTACGGTTGTCATAGTTTTCTCTGACAAAAACGTCAGCACTCATCTTGAGGACGGCTCACTTGTATTAGGCTCTCTCATGCTCGCGGCTCACGCTGTAGGTCTCGGCTCATGCTGGATTCACAGAGCACGTCAGACATTTGAGACAGCCGAAGGCAAGGCTCTTATGAAGAAATGGGGCGTCAGCGAGGATTACGTCGGCATAGGCAACTGCATTCTCGGCTACGCCGACTGCGAGCACCCCGAAGCAAGACCGAGGAAATCAGATTATATCTTAAAAGTTTGATTTTATAGTCGGGGTAACTGTTATCTGATTCAACACTCGGTGCTCGAACTCAGAATTCAATCAGATTTTCCATCCCGGTATTGCTTATTCGCGGCTTTCGCAGAGTATACAATCGAATTAACAGTTATCTTATTTGACACCTGATGTTCGGACTCAGAACTATATCAGATGCAATAAACATAAAAAACCTTCCTTTTCACAAAGGAAGGTTTTTTAATTAATCGTAATATGAAGCGCGTCGCTTCTTTCTTACGGTGGAGATTATAACAAGCACAACGACTATCACAGCGAATGCGATAAGTCCTACATATACGCTTGTGATTTCATTGCCGTCAATCTTAAGATTATCCCACAGAGACGTCATAACAAGCTGTGTCTGAGGGTCAAGATTGTGGAAATACTCCGTAATCAGCTCGTCCTGATTTGCGGGATAGAGAATTTCTTCGTCCTTAAGCGAATACTCCTCATTCTCGAGAACCTTGCTGTTTGGCGTTGCGTAGCAGATATACTCAGCGTTTGCAAGAGCAACATCTTCTCTTGTAAGGAAGTTGATATAAAGCTCAGCGGCTTCTTTATTCTGAGAACTTGATGGAATACAGATTGAATCAACAAAGATGTTCATTCCCTCTTTGGGATAAAAGAATCCGAGGTCGGGGTTGTTGTCATACATTGTAAGGAAGTCGCCCGCGTAATAAGGCGCTATAGCGGCCTCACCGCTTTCCATCTTATTGAAGACCTCATCCATAACGTATGACTGAACGAGCGGCTTCTGCCTTTTCAGCTCGTCATAAGCGCGCTCCCACTCATTGGCGTCGGTTGTGTTGATATCAATGCCGAGCTTGAACTGAGCAACCGCGAACGCGTCACGGGGATTATTGAAATTCATAATCTGACCGGAGTACTTTTCGTCCCACAGCAGATCCCAGCTGTCAGGAGTACCCTCAACCATTTTGGTGTTGTAGATAACACCTACCATGCCGACGTTATAAGGAACGGAATACTCATTTGTGGGGTCAAAATACAGATTCTTGTATTTGTCCATAATATTCGCGTAATTGGGAATATTGGAAAAATCGATTTTCTGCACAAGACCTTCCTCAATAAGGCGGGCAATCATATAGTCCGAGGGAATAACGATATCGTAGTTCGCTCCGCCGCCCTTGAGCTTGTTGTACATATTTTCGTTTGAGTCGAATGTTGTATAATTGACCTTTATGCCCGTTTCTTTTTCAAACTGAGCGTTAACGTCCATTGTATCGTCGGCGCCGTCTGAAATATACTCACCCCAGTTATATACGTTGATTTCAGTACCTCTGAGATGGTCATAACTCTTTTCTTCCGACGCGAAGGCAGGAACTATGCAGGAAAAAGCGAGAATCACAGCGAAGAGGAGACAAAAGAATTTTTTCATACGTCTGCCCCCTTTTTCTGCTTCTTTTTTCCGCTGTCCTTAAGATTTGTAGCGTTTACGATAATCAGAAGAACAAGGATAACCACAAATATCAGCGTGGAAAGAGCATACATATCGGGTGTAACTCTCTTTTTGGTCATGGAGTAAATTCTGATAGGAAGCGTCTGGAATTTAGGTCCGCTGACGAAATAGCTGATAATGAAATCGTCAAGCGAAAGTGTAAACGCCATAAGGAATCCGGAAATAATACCGGGCTTGATTGCCGGAAGGATAACCTTGACAATCGCCTTTGCCGGCGTACAGCCTAAATCCTGAGCAGCCTCGGCAAGGTTCGGGTCTGTCTGCTTAAGCTTGGGAAGTATGTTGAGAATAACATACGGCAGGCTGAATGTAACATGAGCGATAAACAGAGTCCAGAATCCGAGGATACCGTTGATTTTAAGAATTGTACCGATGAACACGAAAAGCAGCATCATTGAAACACCCGTAACGATTTCGGGATTCATCATGGGGATATCCGTAACCGTCATAAGTGTTGAACGACGCCAGCTCTTTTTCATTTTATCAATGCCGAGAGCGGCGAGAGTGCCTATAACAGTAGCGGTTACAGATGAAGTGATCGCGAGTATAATCGTGTTGTAGCACGCCGTAAGAGTAGCCTTATCTCTGAAAAGCTCAGTGTACCACTTCAGCGAAAGTCCGCTCATAACGCCGGTACTGTTGGAGCTGTTGAATGAATACACACAGATAATGAGAATCGGCACATATAAAAACGCGAAAATAAGAAAGATGTAAATCCTGGAGAAAGCACTTTTTTTCATACTTCTATACCTCCCCCTGCATCTTCTGTGTCTGAGAACTTATTCATAAACGCCATGCAGATAAGAATAAGAACCATAAGAACAAGTGAAAGCGCAGCGCCGAAGTTGAAGTTATTGGAAACCTGGAACTGCATTTCGATAATATCGCCGATAAGGGCAAATGTGCCGCCGCCCAGCTTCTGAGAAATATAGAACGTACTTACGCTGGGAACGAAAACCATTGTTATGCCCGAAACAATGCCCGAAACGGACATCGGGAAAACAACCTTTAAGAACACGTGGGTTTTATTCGCACCTAAATCCTGAGCCGCCTCAACAAGGCTTCTGTCAAGCTTTGTGAGCACAGAATATATGGGCAGAATCATGTAAGGCAGGAAGTTGTAAACCATACCTAAAATAACCGCGCCGGGGGTATTAATCATATGCACTGACGGCAGATGAAGGAATGAGAACAACTTATTGATTACGCCCGAATCCTCAAGAATGTTCATCCACGCATATGTACGGATAAGGAAATTCATCCACATGGGAATCATGACAAGCATTATCATGGTCGTCTGAGCCTTTGCCTTAGACTGAGAGATAATGTACGCTATGGGATACGCCAGCACAAGGCATATGAGCGTGGCGATAATTCCGTACCACAGTGAGCGCAGAAATGTATCGGTATAATCCGACAGACGGTAGATGTTTTCCATTGTGAAATTGCCCTGAGCGTCGGTAAAGGAATAATACGCGACCATTATCAGAGGAACAACTATAAAAATCGCTGACCATAAAATATGGGGTGAGGCGCAGAGCTTCTGATAAAAAGCATTCTTTTTATTCATTCTTACTCCTCCTCAACGATGTCTGAAAGATGTTCAATTTCATCACTGAAAGAGCTGTAGTCGCCAAACATACCGGAGTACTTTGACTTTTTCATAATATGTATTGCGTCAGGCTCGATAAACAGACCGATTTTATTGCCGACTGCTTCGTAGTCGGTAGTCTGAATCATCCATTTAAAGCCGCCTATATCAACAATTATTTCAAAATGAACGCCTTTGAATGTAACTGAGGTTACAACGCCTGTAAGCATTCCCTTATCAGCGGGAACGATATCAACGTCCTCGGGGCGGACAACAACGTCAACAGCCTCACCGGGCTCAAAGCCCTTATCAAGGCATTCAAACTGCGCGCCTGAGAATTCGCATTTATAGTCCTCAAGCATTGTGCCGTCAAGAATATTACTCTCACCGATGAAATCCGCAACAAAAGCATTCTTCGGCTCGTTATAAATATCCTCGGGGGAACCAATCTGCTGAATATCGCCGCCGTCCATAACAACAACGGTATCAGACATGGACAACGCCTCTTCCTGGTCATGGGTAACGTAAATAAACGTTATACCGAGACGCTGCTGTATATTTTTAAGCTCCACCTGCATATCCTTTCTGAGCTTAAGGTCAAGGGCTCCCAACGGCTCGTCAAGAAGCAGAACCTTCGGGTCAACCGCAAGAGCTCTGGCTATGGCGACACGCTGCTGCTGACCGCCCGAAAGGGAGTCAACCATTCGCTTTTCAAAGCCGTTAAGGTTAACAAGTGCAAGCATTTCTTTAACTTTTTTGCGTATATCGCTGTCTTTCATCTTCTTAAGGCGAAGACCGAACGCGATATTTTCATACACGTTAAGATTGGGAAACAGGGCATAACGCTGAAAAACGGTGTTAACCTGTCTCTTGTGAGGCGGCACACCGTTCATCTTCTTATCAGAAAATATGATCTCGCCGCTGTCAGGCTCCAAGAAGCCCGCAATAATTCTCAACGTAGTTGTTTTGCCGCAGCCTGACGGGCCGAGCAAAGTGATAAACTCTTTGTCATGAATGCAAAGATTAAGGTCCTTAAGAACCTGTTCCTCGTCAAATCGGATCGAGATGTTTTTTAAATTAATAACAACAGAAGTCTTTTCCAATTATGCATCCCCTCTCTTTGCCATATAAGGCGAAGATATTTTTTTAATAAAATATTAGTATGATACTATACTAAATTTTTCCAAAAGTCAATAATTTTTTAAAAAATTTCGACAATTTTTTCACTGAATTTCAGTGACTTTTTCAAGCAGAATCTCATACGCCTCTTCGCAGTCTTCAACAGTCCTTACAGCCTTCTCCATCGGGCATATATCAGTACCTGTTCGATTGATTATTTCGCCGCACATAGTGTCATATTCGTACTCTATTCCGTACTTTCTGAGCACCTGCTCTCCCCCTGTGCTTAATACCTGCGCATAAACTCGAGCAACGCCCATCTTTGCGTAAAGGAACGCCGCCGCTTTGCCGACAATCTTATCCGCCGCAGAGAATCCGCTGAATGCTCCGCTTTCGGCGCAGAAATCCACAAGGCGCTTTATCCCTTTCTCACTGCTTGTAAAAACAGAGTTACCCCTGCACAGAACGCAGGAGTAACCGCCGTCAGAAAAAATATCTTTTGCTTTATTAATGTCATTCATCTTCAAGCACCCGTAAAGCCTTTTCAGGTATATTTATTTCATATAATCGTACCCGTGAAGAAGCTCTGTCATTTCATCATAGGTTTTGCCTCTGTATTTTCTGGTTTCGGTCTGTTCTACACACATTTCCTCTTCGTGTATGACAAAACCGTTTTTATTCTTCTTATCATTCTCGGCCAGTATTTTATATGCCTCGAATTTATTCTCGTCCTTATAGAAGCGGTAATTCTTAACAAGAGAAACCTTGCCGTCTTTAAACTCGGCCACAATAAACTGCGTCTCAAAATCGTCACCGAAGAACGCAACCATTTTTTTGCCCTTTTCGGTTTTGCCGAGGTCCTCAACAAATTTAAGTTCTTTTCTGTTAAGGTCCTTAAGCACCTTTGAATAGTCAACGGTAGTTGTCTCCTTAGTTGTGCCGCCGTCCTTTGCATCGGCAGACTGAGAAACAGTCTTATCATTTTTGCCGTCATTTTTGCTGTCGCTCTTTGAGCTGTTCACTTTACATGACGCCATAGTAATCAATAATGCCGGAATTAAAAGCAATGCTGCAAGCTTTTTCATAAAATCACCTTCAAATCAGTTTGTTCTGAATTTCGGCCGCCGTAACCGTATTCTGCATAAGAACGGCGATTGTCATGGGGCCTACGCCGCCGGGAACGGGCGTAATATAGCCTGCCTTGGGTTCAACAGAATCATAATCAACGTCGCCGCAGAGCTTGCCGTTTTCCATTCTGTGAATGCCTACGTCAATAACAACAGCGCCCTCTTTTACCATATCTGCCGTGATAAACTTCGGTTTATTCATCGCGACTACGATTATATCGGCAGCTGAGGTAACCTCTGCGAGATTCTTAGTCCTTGAATGGCAGACGGTAACTGTTCCGTTCTCAGCCATAAGAAGCGCCGCCATAGGCTTGCCTACGATATTGCTTCTGCCCACAACAACGCAGTTTTTGCCCTCAATATCAATGTTTTTGTATTTGAGCATTTCCATAACGCCTGCAGGTGTACAGGGCTTTAGCAGACCGTTACCGATATGAAGCTTGCCGACATTCTGCGGATGGAAGCAGTCAACGTCTTTATCGGGCAGGATGGCGTTAATAACAGATTCCTCGTCAAGATGAGCGGGAAGCGGAAGCTGGCAGAGAATTCCGTTCACTTTTTCATCCTTATTCAGTTTATCTATCAGGTCTAAAAGCTCCTGCTGAGTCGTATTCTCGGGAAGAAGATATTCAAGAGACTCGATTCCGCAGACCTCGCAGGCTTTCTTTTTATTGCCGACATAAACCTTTGAAGCAGGGTCATCACCGACAAGAATAACGGCGAGAGACACGCTGACGCCCTTTGAATTAAGCTCTTTTACCTTTTCAGCCGCTTTCTCTTTAAGAAAAGCGGATACCTCTTTACCGCTGATTATTTCAGCCATATAAAGCACCTCCGAATGCTATATCGAAAACAAGCCGCCGTGTGGCGGCTTATGTATAATTATTATTTGCCGGACTTCATCTTGATAAGCTCTCTGTAGCTGATAAGCTCAATACCGTGAGCGTTAAGATGCTGCTCTGTCTTGGGGTCTTTCATAAGAGTATATTCCCATACTCTGTCTCTCCAGCAGGCGGTGATGAATTTAATCTCATCGCTCTCAATGGAGGGATGAACGTATGTTTCACTTATGCCGTTGGGAATCTGAACGATATTCTCAAGGAATATCTCTCTGTATCTCTCGTAGCTCGTTCTCATCTCGCTTGTCCACTCGGGGAAGATGAGGTAGTCGGGCATCATGACGTTATACTTCTTGCTCAGAAGTCCGCATACACGGCAGGCCGCTGCATAGAGCCAGTAAGGTGTACCCTCGGGACACTGAGACTTAAGAGGCTTTGTGCACATTCTGAAAGCGTAACCGTAATCACGGCAAACCTTAAGAGTTGTGGGAAGGAGTCTGAGGTTGCCCTCAAGGCCGTAAAGAGAACCCATGTGATTATCTACATGAGAGGGCTTCATGCCCATATCAAGAGCCGCCTGAATCTGAGCGATTATCTCAAGTCTTGTCTCTTCAAGGTCAGCATGCTCAGCAAAATCGTCACTCTCGGGCCACATAAAGCCTTTTTCGTTTTTAAGGCTCTTGCCGTCTGTCATGGGACCCCAGTTGTATTTGCCCCATTCACTTGTCATTGTAAGATGAATGCCGATAGCGTACTGCGGATTATCGATAGAAAACTTAACCGCGTCAGCCGCATACTTACAGGGCATCATGATTGTTGAGGACTTGATTCCGCCGCTCTTAAAGAGGTCCATAACAGCAACATTCGCGGAATTGCACATTCCGAAATCGTCTGCGTTGATTATTAAATATTTATCTGCCAAATTAATCACCTGTATTCATATTATTTTACTTATACATAGTACCATATATAAACAGAAAATTCAACACAATTAAAAAATAAACAACTAAAATTAATATTTAGTTCATAAAAAAAGCTGCCGCTTCAATCAGCGACAGCTTTATATGTTTATTTATCAGTCAAAATATCCGTGTGCACCGAAGATAACCATTGCCGCGCCGGTAAGAACGTCGCCGAGCTTTGCAAAGATGCCTTCTGCTGTTGTGGGAGTATTGTCTTCTTCGAGACCGAGGTCTACCATCATAAGACGGAAGTTTTCGATAACTTCATTGTCCTTTTCCCAGTCGTTAACAGTGCTTGCTTTCATTGCAACTGCTGCGTCATAAACAGCCTGCTGGTCAGCATTGAGTTTAATGCCTGATCTGTCAAGATTTTCCATATAATTGTTAAGCTTCTTGAGGTTTCTTGCACCGTTGAACTGAGGATAATAGAATGCGTCTTCCTCAGCGTTGTCGCAGTCAGCAACAGTCTTTATTCTGCCGAGTGCAAGCTCGATAGCAAGAGAAATAGCTGTGTTGTCATACTCAAGCTCGTGCTTCTGGCCATAGAAGAACCATGATGAATCCTTATAATATGTTGTGGAAATATCAATGCTTCCGTCGGGTGAAAGCACTCTGCCTTCTGTTGAGTCGAAGGTTGTGCCGGGAGTTACATACTGTGTTCCGGGAGCTGTTGAGTCGATATTGATAACTTCGTCACTGTTTGTTGTGGGAGCGCTGTTCATGAAGCCGAAGCCCATGTAGTCGCCTGTCTGCTCACCGAATGCAAGGCCGTAGCCTGAAATGAATGAGAATGTAATACCCTCTTCTTTTGTGAGCTTTTCAAGGCGTTCTTTGATAGTGCTCTGTGCCTTATGATAAATCTCTGTCTCAGCAAGAACTGCTTCGCTCTTAATAAGGCCCTTAAGCTCGTCAAAATCATATGAGGGAATAAGAACTGTAAGAGATGAAGCGCCGAGAAGCATCTTCTGACCGAAAATGCCGAGAGCCTGGTCAAGGAACTGTCTTATATCAGCCTTCGGGAGAAGTCTGAGGATAAGAATGATAATGTCGCCGAGAGGATCCATGCTCAGGAAGCTGTTGAATACTTCGCCCATAAGGCCGCCGTAGAATTCCTCAGCTGAATTATCAACATAGTTAAGTCTGAGAAGGTCGGAAACAACGTCACTGCCGTTCCAGCAGCCAACGATGCTGACTACGCGGCGAACATGGTTTTCCGCTCTTGTGGGATATGTAGCAAGATACTGGCTGACAACAGATGCGCCCATGCTCATGGGAACAAGTACGACCTCATCTGCGCCGAGTTTATTTGTTTTGAGGATTGTCTCAACAAACTCATGAAGGTCTGCAACATTCTTCTGAAGGAATGAGAATGTGGGGAAGTTGAAGCAGTAGATATGTTCTTCGAAATCTTCGCCGAATTTTTCCTTAGCAATTTCTTTGCAGGGAATTGATGAATAGAAACGATTCTTTGCTTCGCTGCGGAATTCGCCGTTTTCATCAGTAATTCCGGGATACTCGGAAACAGGCATTGTGTATCTGGGAGTAACTACGTTATCAGGAAGATTGCCTTCCTCATCAACGAGGTTATACTTGAAAATGTTGCTGATAACCGCGGAAATAGCATTGTCAGAAATAATTCTGAATCCTGTGATGCGTGAGAAAACCATCTCAGCAAGAAGAATTACTATGCTTACGATTGCTTTTGCGTCGAATGAGGGCTCAAAAAGATTCCATACGTCAAGGTAATCGCCGTTTGCAACGAGAGGAGCATAGTTTTCATAATCCTGAAGTGTGCCGTTTGCAAAAGCACCCTCTTCGGTGTACTTCTCATCAAAAGAATAAGAACGTGACTGACCGATACCGGTTACAAAAACAATAAGACTGTCTTTGCCTTCTGCAAAAACTGATTCCATTGTGCCTTCCTTAACCTCAGCCTTCTGAGCTGCGAAAGAGGGAACTGCAATTACGGAAACAAGCATTGCTATGCAAAGAATTACCGAAATAATTTTTTTCATAAAAATACCTCCTAATTTGGTGCTTACATAATATCACATAAAAAACAAAAAAACAATAGCAAATTAAAAACCTTTGTTAATTTTGTTGAAAAAATACATATACAGATGTAATGTGCAGAATCACATTTTTTTATCGAAATGAGTTTTCATGAATTCAATGAGCCCGTCCCTGCTGTTTTCAACATTACCGCTTATCACTTCTCTGAGGAGCGCAGACAGCGCCTCACCTGTTCTTTTGCCGTTTATGCCGATACTGTTTACATCTCTGCCGCTGACGGCAAGCTCTCTGATGCTCAGCGGAGTACCGTTTTCTTTGGCTTCAACAAGGTGATTCCTGCTTTTTTCAAGCCGTTCTCTCGTTGAGGCAAAAAGCACGGGATTCTGCGCTTTCGCGTCGGCAATCAGCACAGGATAAAGCTTTTTCATAAAATCCGCTCCAAGCTGTGCGGCGGTGAGCAGCGTATCGGTATGCTCCCCTGTCGGTCTTGTGTCATGGAAAAGCACAAGTCTGCTGATTTCTTCCGTTTCTGCTTTTGAGAAACGGAGTCTGTGCAGAACTTCAAGGGAAATATCATAGCTTATCTGCTGATGTCCCTTAAAATGAGCCGTACCGTCTTCATCTGCATAAAAAGCCTGAGGTTTGCCTGTATCGTGAAGCAGCATGGCCATTCTGTAACCAGGCTCGGGCGGGGCGTTTTCTATGGATTTCACAGTATGAGTCCAGACATCATAAACGTGATAGGGCGTATTCTGAGGGAAATCAAACATCGGCTCAAGCTCTGGAATAATCTGCGACATTACAAGCGGATAACCCATAAGCACCCGCCCCGCGTCTCTGCCGCAAAGAAGCTTTACAAGCTCAACTCTTTTGCGCTCTGCCGCCACATTATCAAGAAGCTTACGCTTTTTCATAATCGCCTGCGAGGTTTCTTTTTCAATTTCAAATCCCAATACTGCCGAAAAGCGAAGACCTCTGAGGATTCTCAGCGCGTCCTCGTCAAAACGTTTTTCCGGCTCACCTACGCATTTTATTATTTTTCCGCGCAAATCCTCAAGTCCGCCGAATGGGTCGCACAGTCCTGTTTCGGGGCTGTATGCCATCGCGTTCACGGTGAAATCACGTCTGCTCAGGTCGAGAGTGATTTTATCTGTGAAATTAACGCTGTCGGGATGACGATTATCCGTGTATTCGCCATCGACACGCATTGTGGTGATTTCGAGCATGTTTCCGTCAATAATAACCGTGACAGTGCCGTGCTTAAGACCTGTTTCAACAGTCTTAAAATCAGAAAACACCGTAAGCGTCTCCTGCGGCAAAGCAGAAGTGGTGATATCCCAGTCATACGGAGTCTTATGCAGGAATGAGTCTCTTACGCAACCGCCGACTATATAGGCTTCATACCCAGCGGATGTAAGTTCTTCAAGCGCGGCTGAAACATACTGCGGTATCTTTATTTTCACAGAATCACCTCTTTTCATATTTATATAATCTTATCATCTTTTTTACCGATTATCAAGGCGGACTTTAAACTTCTATGCAATATTATTTGACAAAGCACACGCAATAAGGTTATAATAACCGCGGTGATTTTATGAATATTCAGATTTACGGCAAAGCGAAATGCTTTGACACAAAAAAAGCGGAAAGATATTTTAAGGAAAGACGTATCAAATATCAGTTTATCGACCTTGTTAAATTCGGCATGAGCAGCGGCGAATACAAAAACATTTTAAGAGCCGTCGGCAGCTTTGACGCTCTGCTTGATAAAAGCTCCAAGGCGTATGAAGACAGCTATATAGAATATCTTGCTTCTCAGGAGGCAAAAGAGGAAAAGCTCCTTGAAAATCAGGCTGTTTTCAAAACTCCCATTGTCAGAAACGGGAAGCAGGCAACTGTCGGCTACTGCCCCGACATATGGAAAACATGGGAATAATTTTATAAAAAATGAAGCAATCTTCTCGCTGATAACATTGAGAAGATTGCTTTTTTATTATTTTGCAGGCAGATAAACAGACGCTTTGAACAGGTCTCCGTCTATTGCTATTTCGAGTCTGCCGCCCTGAAGACTGCACAGCTCCTTGGCAATGGAAAGTCCGAGTCCGTTACCCTCCTCTTCACCTCGGGAAGCGTCGCCTCTTACGAAGCGCTCCGTAAGCTCCTCGGGTGAAATATCCAGCGGCTCCTTTGACATATTTTTGATTTCAAACACGCCGAAGCCATTTTCCTCTCTGATTGAAGAGTAAACTCTCGTATCGGGAGCTGAGTATTTTTTAGCGTTTGAGAGAAGATTTTCGATTATTCTGTATGTCTGCTGTCCGTCGGCGAGCACGGTAACGCTTTCGCAGTTCTCATTGAATCTCAAATCAAGATTTCTGTTTTCAAATTCAGTCTGATACTCAACAAGGCCCTGAATAACAAGCTCCTTAAGATTAATATCCACAATATTGAGCTTTACATTACCCGCCGAAACCTTTGACGCCTCAATAAGATTCTCAATAAGCACCTTGAGCGCCGCGGATTTTTCGTCGATAATTCCGATATATTTTTTGGCGTCTTCGTCGTTGATATCGCAGGATTTCAGCAAATCAACATAAGATATAACCGACGTCAGCGGTGTCTTTAAATCGTGAGAAACATTCGTGATAAGCTCGGTTTTTGTCCGCTCGTTTTTAACAGCCTTCTCAACCGCCGCCGCAACCTCTTCGTTAGAAATTTTAAGGCTGTCGTTGAGAATTTCAAGAGACTGATGAAGCTCTTCGCCTTTGAAATCAACGCTTTCCCTGTTCTGCGAAGCTTCAACAATCCTGTCAAGATTTCTTACATATTTCGCAAAGAAAACCATCGCGGCGATTCCTGCCGCGGCGGCAATACACGCCGCTGTAAGTCCGGCTACGTAGTCATCAAACAGTACAGAAACAAACCAGCCGAAGAACGGGCTTACTACCGCAATCAGCGCTCCGAGCGCAATTATTCTGCGCTTAAAATGCTTCGGTCTGTATCGAAGCGCCGAGCTTTTGACGCTTCTGCCGATTTTTGAAAAGATTTTTTTGATAAGATTAAGCAGGAATTTAAAGAGCTTCACTATAAGGAAATTACCGAAATACGCTCTGTCGGATTTCGCTGTTCTGACAATGCCCGCAATAAGCTCGGCGAGAAGCATCCACACTACTGCCGCAATCAGAAGAATCGGCTGTGAGAATTCATCAAACAGCTTTATATTGTATTCATCAAACATTTCGTCCAATAAGAACGCGGCACCCACACATCCTGCCCCGATAAGTCCAGCTGAGACAATAAAGTGGATATCACCGGGCACCTTATCTATAAAAGAAAGTGTTATTCCGTCAATGTGTCTTTTATGGCCCGAAAGGTTGAGCATGACAATCAGCGCGGCAGCAGCCAGAATCAGGAACACCACAGCCTTTATTGCATAGGGTTTTATATCATAGTTGGTTTCGTTGAACGCGTCATAGCGGTTTGTTACAATGTCCTCACCCGAAAGCTCGTTTTCATTCACCATATAAACGGCAAGCTCACTGCAGTCTTTGAACATATCATCGCCGAGAACAGAATGTGTGCTTCCCTTGTAGTTAAGCTTTCCGTTTTCTTTAACAAGGAAATAGCTGTGCTCAGCCGCCGTTTTGATTTCGGCGTCTTTATTTTTCATGTTTGTAAGCACCTTGTCGCCTGTCTTTATATAATACTTTATATTTACGAGCTTTTCGACTTCGTCTGCTGTCATGGTATAATCATTGCGGTACGCCCTCGCCGAATCATTTATTCTGTTATTCACGCCTTCGGTGATAAGCTCTTTAGCCTGCGCTTCCGATAACGCATAACCGATTTCAGAGACATTGGCAAGCACAATATTTTCGGGACTGAAGCTGCCGTAAAATGCGTCATCTCTCACAAGACTCTGATACTTAAGGAAATCCTCGCCCTCGGCGTAATTCATTATCTTCTGCGCCACTCTCACCCCTGCCGGAGCGTTGGCGTCAACAGGATATTTCTGCTCACCCGCAGGCGTATCGGGAATTGAATTTATATAGCCCTCGGTTATTCCCGACGCAAGCTCGGGGTCGTAGCCGTTATTGTAATTTCTAACAACATAAAGAAGCTCTGAGCGGATTATCTCAATTTTTTCACTTATAAACTGATTATAAGCGGTTTCAATCTGCTTGTCTTTCTTTGATTTAAGCTCCTTTTCATATTTCTCGGGATTCGCCGAAGAAAGGAAGTCCAGATTATTGATTTCAAAATAAAAAGCTTCCCTTGCCATATCCGAATCGTAAAAATTTTCGTCTTCACTGTTCTTCAAGTCTTCAAGTGAAAAATACGCAAGCGGTCTGACCGCGCAAAGGGCGTTAAACACAAACAGTACAAATAACACAGTACTTAAAACAAAGCATAGTGCTTTTATCCACGCTGAATATTTCACGGAATCATTATTCATAATGACCCTCCTTTATCAATACTTTTCCATTTTATAGCCGAGTCCGTAAACAACCTTGATGTACTTAGGCTCCTTCGGATTGATTTCGATTTTGCTTCTGATATTTTTAATGTGTACAGTGATAACTCTCTCCACGCTGAACGCAGGCTCATTCCACACAGCCTCATATATCTGAGAGCTTGAGATTACCCTGCCCGCGTTTTCCATGAGATACTGTAAGATTCCCAGCTCACGGGCGGTAAGATGAACAGCGGAGCCGTCAACTGTAACCTCTTTGGTGTCACGGTCAAGCACAAGACCTCCGCAGACGAGCTGACTGTCTCTGACCTCAAGGCTTCCGAGATACGCATAACGCCTTATCTGAGATTTTACTCTTGCCATAAGCTCCAGCGGATTAAACGGCTTTGTAACGTAATCGTCAGCGCCGAACTCAAGGCCGATAATCTTATCGGTATCCTCACTTTTGGCGGAAAGCATTATAATGGGGAAGTTATACTCTTTTCTTAGCTTTCCCGCAGTCATAAGGCCGTCAAGCTTCGGCATCATGATATCGAGAATCATACAGTGTATCTCATTCTCTTTAACCTTGTCGATTGCCTCGAATCCGTCATAGGCTTTGATAACATCATAGCCCTCGTGTCTGAGATAGATTTCTATTGAGTCGACGATTGCCTTATCGTCATCACAAACAAGAACACGGTACATATTAAGGACTCCTTTCTTCTGTTGTCACCTATATTAAAAAGCATAATTGCTAAGGGACAGCAAAGGAAAAATAAAGAAAAAGTAAAGACTGCCCCGAAGCCTTGTATAAGCACAATCAAATATAAAAGTCAAGACTTGTTTTTATTATAAAAAAGTGGTATATAATATTCAAGGAGGAATGATTATGAAAGATAAACTGCTTGTTGTCATTGATATGCAGAATGACTTTATCGACGGCGCTCTCGGCACAGCCGAAGCTCAGGAAATCGTACCCGATGTATGCGAAAAAATCAAAGAATTCGACGGCGAAGTCGTTTTCACCATGGACACTCACACAGAGCTTTACTCCGAAACACAGGAGGGCAGAAAGCTGCCTGTTCCCCACTGCATAAAAGGCACCGCGGGCTGGGAGCTGAACGACGAGGTCAAGGCTCTTTCAAAGGGATGTAAAATATTCGAGAAGCCGACCTTCGGCAGCATTGAGCTCGCGAATTACATCGCTGACGGCGACTATAAATACATTGAGCTTATCGGTGTATGCACGGATATCTGCGTTGTTTCAAACGCTATGCTTATCAAGGCGTATCTGCCCGAGGTTCCCGTTATTGTCGACTCATTCTGCTGCGCAGGCGTAACACCCGAGAGTCATCTGAAAGCCATCGACGTGATGAAATCCTGCCAGATAGATATATTATAAAACGCAAAACAGCGTAATGCAATCCTGTATTGTATCACGCTGTTTTATTATATTACTTTAAAAATTATATAAAGGATACCGTAAACCACCGGCTGATGTGCCATGTAAATCCAGAAGGAATTCCTGCCGACCACGGTGAAAAACTCTTTTTTCGGCACGGTCTTTTTCCATTTCTTTATTGTTCCTTTTTTATCAAGAAGCTTATAGAAGAAATATCCCGAAATGAACAGGAAAATCCACGGAATCAGGGGGAAATAATCCGACGAGGAAAAGCCGTTGAATTTAAAGCCGAAAAATGTTGTGAAATAATTTTTATAAAGCTCTCTCGGAAGCTCAAAAACAAGAAGATTTTTTATCCCGATATAGCCTCTGGTTATGTTTTTGCAGATTATGAATAAAAAGAAATTGAAGATACTGCCGAAAAGCGGCGGTATTTTTTTAATAAGAGGATTAAGCACCGTCATAAGAATCATACACGAGCCGAGAAGCGTCAGCACGCCGAAGATTATTTTATCCTCCGGCATCACAATAAGCGTCACCGCTGTAATCACCGCGCCGCCCGCAAAGACAAGCAGTCCCCTTTTCAGATGCTTACTGCCGATATTCCAGCAGAATCCCGATAAGAACACAAAGCACCAGCATATACTCTGCTGCCATATGCGCGCGTAATCAGTCTCAAACCACGGCGCGTTAACGCCGAAAATATTGACGCAGTCCCACATGGTGTGGTAGCCAATCATGCTGATAACGCAAAGTCCGCGCAATGCGTCAATAAACGCATAACGCGGATTCTTTTTATTCACTTTTTCTGAGCCGGATTTACTCATTGCCGTTCCTCATCAAATGAATTTTAATATTATCTCATATATGACAGGGCCCAAAAGCGAGGGCAGAAGGTTGCCTACCTTGAATTTTTTGCCGAATATGAAATTCACGCCGATACAGAAAATCATGACGGAGCCTACAAGAGAAAGATTGGAGATAAGCGTATCGCTCATGTACGGCGCGATAAGTCCTGCCGCGAGAGTTATGCCCCCCTGATAGATTCCCAGAGGGAACGCCGAAAACATCGTGCCGATGCCCATGGTCGACGCCATTATCATGATAAAGAAAAAGTCGAGCGCGGATTTTACAAAAAGCGTTTCGTGGCTTCCCGTAAGACCGTCCTGAAGCGAGCCCATAATAGCCATGGCTCCGATACAGATAACAAGAGTCGCGTCAACAAAGCCGTCAACAAATTTATTGTCGTTTTCGGCCTTGACCTTTTTCTTGATCCATTCGCCGAGGCGCTCAAGCCTGTCCTCAATGGCGATTGCTTCACCTATAAGACCGCCGATAACAAGCGACAGAAACAGAAGCATTGTGCCCTGCGTCGAGAGCTTACCGCCGTCAACTCTGAACATTTCGCCGAGCGTACCCGATGCGCCGATAAACATGGTGGAGAGCCCGAGAGCTCCGAAAATCATTTCCTTGTATTTTTCTTTGATTCCGCTTTTAAAAAGCAGTCCGAGAAGCGCTGCCGCAATGACCGCGACAACATTAACAATAGTGCCTAAACCCTTCATATATAACCTTCCGTTTTATTTCGCCTGGACTTTTATCAGACCTGAATTGACAGGAGTGCACAAGTAGGTTTCATTATAATCTTTTTTCAGAATTTCATATGCTTTTTCAGCGTCTGCCTTATCTTTAAAAATGCCGTAGCAGGTCGGGCCCGAGCCGCTCATGCAGGCGCAGACGGCGTTATTATCATACATCACCGTCTTAATCGGCACGCGCTGAGGAACCTCTATAAGCTGCTCAAACACGTTGCCTGTTTTGGAGCAGATGCCGTCAAAATCACCGTTCGCCGCGAAATAAAGCATTGAGCAGGTGTCAAGATGGCGCACCCCGTTTTTATCGAATTCCGAAAAAGCTTTTCCTGTTGACACGCCTTTTTCGGGCTTGGCAAGAACAATATAGCATTCACCCAGGTCGGGCAGCGGAGACAGCACGTCGCCGATGTTCTGAGCCGCTCTTGTTCCGCCGGTAATGCAGAACGGAATATCCGCTCCCACCTTGGCTCCTATGGCACAGAGCTCTTTTTCGGAAAGATTCGTATTATATATTTCATCGAGAGCCTTGATAACAGCCGCGCCGTCAGCGCTTCCGCCCGCAAGGCCTGCCTCAAAGGGAATATTCTTTTCAAGATAGACAGAAATGTTTCTGTCTGTGATTCCCACAGCGTTGAAGAAAGCCGTCGCCGCCTTGAACGCGATATTCGCCTCATTGCAGGGTATTCTCTTTTCGTTTGAGGAAAGAGTAATGCCGCCGGATTCCGTCTTTGCAACGGTTACTGTATCAAAAAGGCTGACAGACTGCATAATCATAAAAAGGCTGTGATAGCCGTTTTCAAGCCGTGCGAGAATATCAAGCATCAGATTGATTTTTGCCGCCGCCTTATATGTTACTTCCATCTGAAATCTCCTTTTCCGAGTCATAACTGTTTTCAAAAAGCTTTTTCAGCTGAGCGGCAAAATGCTCATCCTGCTCCTTTGTACGTTTTGAAGGCCCTTTTAGCCTCCCGCCCGCCATCCTCACTTTTTTGGAAACATAGCGTGAAAACAGCAACTCATCAATATTTTTATCTGTATATACAAGCCCGTTCTGATTAACGGGCACCGCTCCCCTCGCAAGGCACATTGCCGCAAGTCCGTAGTCCTGAGTTACGGCAATATCGCCTTTTGAGAGCATATTCACAAGTCTGAAGTCCGCGCTGTCCGCTCCTTTTTCAACAACAACGGTACTCGCCCCATCTTTATTGAAAACGTGAGCGGTGTCGCAGATTATGACACATTCTCTGTTAAACTGCCTTGACAGCTCCACGGTGATATCAACCACGGGGCAGCCGTCGGCATCAATCAGCACTTTCATCAGCAATTAATGCCTGAAGCAGTTATTATACTTCTTAACCCATGCACAAACAGCCTTTCTGTTGTATGTCTTGGGCATTGCGGCTGTAACTGCGGCGGCCGCGCCGATTTCTTTACCTGTTCTGAGAACTTTTTTAAGTACAACAGGGTTATTTTTAAGGCCGACAAGTTTTTTCTTGAGGCTCTCTTTTGTTACGCCGCCGAGAATATCGGTAATGCTGGTACTGTCAGCGCCGATAGTCATATCGTCCGCGTTGAGAATTCCGCTGTCAAATATGTAATCAAGCTCCTCACCGTCAAGGCGTGTAAGCAGAAGCTTGGCACAGCCGAGAACAGCGAAGCCGTTGCCGAGAGTCTTATAGAATGTTCTCTGATATTTCCAGAGAATTTCCGCTGAGAAAGAGTCGGTTTCGTCGGCGATAATCGCGTCAGCGAGCATTCTCGCCGCCTTGAAGCAGTTAGCCATACCCGAGCCGATAACGGGAACTGTCATGTAGGCACTGTCGCCGATTGCGGCATAACCGTCGGCCACAAGAACGCCGAGAGGCTGACGTACGGGAATATTGGCAAAGCTGCCGCCTCTTTTAAGCTCGTCGCCCAGATGCGGATTTTTACTGCGGAGATAACCGAGATATTTCTCAACTCTTTCCATATCAAGAGGCTTGAAGCTGCCTATGAGAGCGTCTGTGTAATTCTCCTCAGCCGCGACCCAGAAAATACCGTCGTTGCCCTCGTGAAGGAGCATAAGTCTGAATAAATCCTCATCACATTCAGCTGTTTTATTATAAAATCCGCGGTAGATATAGAACTGCTCGTATTCCTGAATATTGTTCTGAATACCGAGATGCTCGGGAAGATTTCTTCTTACAGGTGAGTTGATTCCCGCCGCGTCAATAACAAGGTCGGCATATACGGTTTCTTTATCTGTCTGTATTCCCGCAACTCTGTCACCGAGCATTACGGGATAAAGCACCTCAGTTTCATATTTGAATTTAACTCCGCAGGATTCCGCGTAAGAAATAATGTGATTATATATATCTTTTCTCTCCATCTGAATTTCCAGCTGGTCCTCGGGAACGTGCTGGCGAAGAGCCTCTTTCATATTCGGAGAATAGAAGGTCATGTCGTTTTTGAATTTGTATTTATCCTCGGGAGGCATTTCCATACCCGCGGCGAAAAGACCTTTTTTATCAAAGATATCCGTCCAGTCATAACCCATATCTTCTCTTTTGTGCTTTTCATAAACAGTAACGTCATATCCGTTCTTTGCAAGAAGAGCGCCTGCCGCTATTCCGCCGTGACCGCCGCCTGCTACAATAATCTTTCTGCCCATAATCACATTCTCCTTTTACAAAATTGATTTAATATAGTCAAGCCATTTTTCACTGATGGCCGATACATCGTTTGTTTTAAGTATATTTCTTCCGTTTTTTGATATTGACTCCGAAAGCTTCGGGTTGTCAATAATCATTTCTATGGCTTCGCTGATTTTTTTAACATCGCCGACGGGAACAAGTATCCCGTTCACTCCGTCATCAATCAGCTCCTCGGGCCCCATTTTACATCTTGTGGAAACGCACGGGGTCCCCGCCGCCATCGCCTCAAGAAGCACGTTTGGCATTCCCTCATAATCAGACGAGAGGACAAACACACTTCCCTTTGAAACAAAACGCAGTGCTTCCTTATCCGCTCCCGG
>JAZUHE010000144.1:0-5302 GCA_045641565.1 Acutalibacteraceae bacterium
AAAGTTGGAGTTAGTGATCCGGCGGTATGTGAATGAAAATGCCGTCGCTCAACGGATAAAAGCTACCCTGGGGATAACAGGCTGATCTCCCCCAAGAGACCACATCGACGGGGAGGTTTGGCACCTCGATGTCGGCTCATCACATCCTGGGGCTGAATTCGGTCCCAAGGGTTCGGCTGGTCGCCGATTAAAGTGGTACGCGAGCTGGGTTCAGAACGTCGTGAGACAGGTCGGTCCCTATCTGTCGTGGGCGTAGGATATTTGAGGAGTGCTGTTCCTAGTACGAGAGGACCGGAATGGACGCACCTCTGGTGCACCAGTTGTCATGCCAATGGCACGGCTGGGCAGCTATGTGCGGAATGGATAAACGCTGAAAGCATCTAAGCGTGAAGCCACCTCCAAGATAAGATATCCCATAGCTTAAGCTAGTAAGACCCCTCATAGACTATGAGGTTGATAGGCTGAAGGTGTAAGGTCAGTGATGGCTTTAGCTGGTCAGTACTAATAGGTCGAGGGCTTGACCTTGTTTGGTTCTACAGATTCTTTTGATTGGTCTTTTCCAACCATTTCTCTCCCATTCCATTTCTTTGTTCAGTTTTGAAGGTGCGTAATAAACGCAGATTACCCGCAGTTAATACTGCGGGATTTTTGTTTTTTATAATTTATTTAAAGAGCTGATTGTTTTTTACTTCAATCAGCTCTTTATTCTTTTACATGTTTTATTATATCATCTACTTCACAGTCTAACGCATAGCACAGTGCGTCGAGTGTTTTTGTGTTTATTGCTTCACCGTGTTTTATTCTATGAATTGTATTTGCGGAAAATCCGAGTTTGTATATTAAGTAGTATTCGGTAATGTCTTTTTTAAAAAGAGTGTTATAAAACGGTTCATAACTAATCAAAATTATCACCCGAAAGGATTTTATCATACTCAAAGTCTTGACAATACTCAAAACATTGACTATAATTGTTTAAAATTTTGAAAGAGGTGGTTATATGAAAGCGATTAAAAAAATAATAGCACTAATTGTGGCTTTATTGATTATGTCTACAACTATTTCGTTTGGAATAGCTGGTTTATCAGCCAATGCTGCTGACGAGTTAGCAACGAACGGGCAATGTGGTGACAATGCTTTTTGGAATTTTGAAAAAAGTACAGGGATGTTGGTGATTAGTGGAAATGGATTTATGTGGAATTATGATAATTATTTAGAATTATTCTCTCCATTTTATAATTGCTTTAGCATTAAAACTGTTATTATTGAATCTGGTGTAGAAAGTATTGGGGATTACGCATTTTATAACTGTAAATTTCTGAAAGATGTTATAATTGCAGATTCTGTTACATCATATGGAAATTATTGTTTTGCAGAATGTTCAAATTTAAATGAGTTTACTGTTTCAAAATATGTTAATCAAATTGGATATAGAGTTTTCTATAATTGTCTGTCCCTTGAAAAACTTAATTATAATGCTATTGACGCAACAATTTCTGATGAATGGCTTGGAGTATGTTATTATGATGACATTGTTTATTGCCCATCATTAAATACAATAAAAATTGGTGATTGTGTTAGGTCAATTCCTCCTGCGTTTGTTATGGGATGTAAAGAATTAACAGAAATTTCTTTACCGAGAAGTGTTGAAAGCATAGGAAATGCTGCCTTTGCAGAGTGTATTGGATTGAAAGATATTTATATTCCTGAAAATGTATTATATATTGATGTCTATGCTTTTCACGGTTGTTTGAATTTAGAAAAAATAGTTGTTTCACCGTTAAATGCAGTGTATGACAGCAGGAATAGCTGTAATGCAATAATTGAAACGAAGTTTAATAAATTAATAATTGGATGTGCAAATTCAAAATTTGATGATTCAATAACAATTATTGGCGACGATGCTTTCTTTGGATGTCAAAAGTTGGAAAGTATTATTTTGCCCCAGAATTTACATTATATTGAAAGCGGGGCATTTTCTCTATGTGAAAATCTTAAAAATATAACTATTTACAGTGACTTATGGTATATTGATAGTTATGCATTTTCAGGATGTAATAATTTAACTGACATATATTATTACGGGAAAAAATCGGAATGGGTGGAAATATTTAACGCGGAAGAAAATGATGAAATAAAAAATGCGACAGTACATTTTTTGCAAGATTCTGATAGTAAAATCAGTCTATCCAATATAGAAGATGTTATAATAAAATACAAGTCTAAAATAACTCTTAAACCAATAGTAGAAGAAATAAATGATGTCAATTATTCAATATCATATTTGTCTTCAAACCCAACTGTTGCAACTGATGATAATAACGGCAATATCACGGCAGCAGGCAGGGGCACAGCTACAATCACCTGCACTGTTACCGACGAATATGGAAATGTTGTCAAAGACACCTGCAATGTCACCGTTAAATTCTCATTCGGTCAGTGGCTTATATGGATTCTTCTTTTAGGATTCCTATGGTATTGATAACCGTCAGATAAACTGCTGCGGCTAAGAGCGAGAAATTATACTTTGTTTTAATCAATACTATTATCCCGGAAATATAAATAATAATCAAAAAAGACGTGCTTATTATTCTGAGCACGTCTTTGATTTTTGCCTCACTGAAAAACAGCGAGAGACCGTTATATAACGTGTTATAACCGTCGGTTCTGCCTGCAGGCAGCAGATTGAAAATACACAGGCACATGTTGACTTTTATAAGGACATCACTTTTTATTATTAATCCGAAAATGATTATTAAAATATTCATAAACGGCCCGGCAAATGATATTATTGCTTCTTTACCCGGGGATATCCTTATATTTTGCGCTGAGTCAATTCTCATTCCGTACGCTCCGAGAGAAAATCCGCTGACATTACCTCCGAAAATATAGATTGCGGCAAGATGTCCGATTTCGTGAATAATACAGCATACAAGCGCAGTAAGCGCACTGCCGTTCGGCGCGAAAATCAGCAGGAATGTGATTAACGCCGCGAAATATACGCTGACGTTTATGCTTATATTTTTAATTCTGACAGTCATACTTTGCCGTCTTTCATATTTAAGTATTTAAGAGGGTTAACCATTTCACCGTCTTTTTTTATGCCGAAATGAAGATGCGGCCCTGTGCTGTAGCCTGTATTGCCCGAAAGGGCGAGTGTTTCGCCTGCACGGATAACATCTCCCTCTTTTACAATGATTTCGGAGCAATGGCAATAAAGAGTCTCACAGCCGTTTTTGTGAACCATCCAGACATAATTGCCCGCTGTGGCGTCGTAGCCGCTTTTCGTAACGATTCCGTCCCACGCGGCGGCAACCTTAGTGCCCTCGTCAACCGCAATATCGAGAGCCGAATGGAGCTTATTAACTCCGCTGATAGGGTCGGTGCGGTAGCCGAACAGTGATGATATCTCGCCGTGAGCCGGAACGGTAATACTTTCTGTATCTGAAAAAAGAGACATAACCTGGGCGGTGGTTCTCTCGCTTTTTGCTGAGCTTTCCTTAAGCTGTATTTCGGTTTCTTCATTGTTTTTATCAGTCTGATTTACTTCTTCTGAGCTTTCTTCTACGGGCTTTATGACAGATTCAACCACATCCTTTGCCGAGTCAATAACCCCTGAAACATTGATGCTCTGAGACATTATTTCGCTGTATCTGTCCTTGAGCTGCTGTGCTCCGCCAAGTCTGAAGACGAGCAGAATAAGACCGATAATAAACGCGCACGCAAAAAACTGCACGGCGATTATCCTGTAAATGCTGTCAGAGCTTCGGCTTCTGCTTTTGTCTGATGCATTTCTGATGTCGGTGGTATCCATATATTTCACCTCTCTTTGAATGTATATGCGAATACTTAAGAAAAATGAAATATATATTTTTTACTATTGAAATTAAGGCCCGTTTTATGATATAATACCGACTGTTAGTGTAAAGGAGAGAGATTAATGAACGTATACGATTTTGACGAAACAATTTTTACAGGTGACGCGGAAGACCGATTCTTTAAATTCATGTTTGCAAAAAAAGGCTTCCGTCTTTTTAAAATCAAATGGGAATATTATGATATTCTTGCAAAGATGCATATTATTACAAAAACAAAGGCTCGCGAAGGTCAGTACAGTTTCCTCAAAAAGGTTGACGACGTAGATAAGGTTGTTGCCGAGTACTGGGCAGAGGTCGAGAAGTATATGAAGCCATGGTACAATGATGCCAAGCGTGACGACGATGTTATTGCCAGCGGTACTCCCAGATTTCTGCTTGAGCCCATTGTTGAAAAGCTCGGTATCGGCGGACTTGTAGCAACTGAAATGGACACTAAAACAGGCAAAATTGACGGCGATTTCGCTATCGGCGAATTCAAGCCTGTAAATTTCAAGAATCAGTACGGCCTTGACTGCATAGATAATTTTTATTCAGACGCTTACTCTGACCATTACCTTGCTGAGTATGCCAAGAAGGCGTTTATCATTCACGGCGAAAACGATGAATGCACAGAGTGGAACGAGTATTTCAAGGCTCATCCCGAACTTATGAAATAAAATAGTATCGGCGGGCTGTCCAGAGACAGTCCGTTTTGCTTAAGGAGAATTATTATGGTGAAATTACTGCTTGCTTTTCTGACCGCTTTTATGAGTATCCTCGCTCCGTTCAACGCCGTCAGCGTATCTGAGGAGGAACCCTCTGATTTCGTACCTGTTATCCGTTTTGCGGTATCCAGCGACAGCCATATTAACACCGCAGGAGACAGCGGAAGCAACAGAGTGCAGAAGATGATTTCCCTCGGCTATGATGTAGCGAAGAATGATGAAAATTACAATAAGCTTGATGCTGTGATGTTCTCGGGCGATATTACAGACGACGGATATAAATTCGAGTTTGTTGATTTTCTTGCGTCTGTGAACAGCGTTATAGATTATGACGAGACTGAGCTTCTGACAGTTACGGCAAAAAGCCATGACGGCTACAGAAGAGACAAGGGTTCATTCGCGTTCTTTGAAGGCCTCACCGGTCAGGAAAGTGATTTTCATAAGGTGATAAACGGCTTCCATTTTATCGGAATTTCCGCGTCGCCGGTTATGGATGAGCATTACACCGAAGCTCAGCGTGAATGGCTCACAGCACAGCTTGATGAGGCTGTAAAGGACGACCCGTCGAAGCCTGTATTTGTAACGCATCATGAGCACGTTTATGATACTGTTTACGGCGGCTGTGAGGTTGACGGCTGGGGCATTGATTATTTCAAGGATATATTTGAAAAGTATCCGCAGGTTGTTCATTTTTCGGGACATTCTCATTATCCGATAAACGAT
>JAZUHE010000145.1:0-13147 GCA_045641565.1 Acutalibacteraceae bacterium
TAAGTCTCATCATTATTTCGCCGAGTGTAACAACTTTCTTTTTCATATTAGTTCATAGCCTTTCTGCCCACAAAAATATTTTATAAACGCTTACTTACCGTGGGCTGATAAGGCGCGTATAAACGTGTTTCCACGCTTTAAATCAAACAAAAAGTTCCGCTGTTTCTTTTATGTCTTCTTTATTTGCTTCTATTACGGGATTTACATATTCCGCAAGAAATTCTTCTGTCTGCTGCGGTGCTCGTCCGATATAATCCGAAGGATTCATAATGCTCTTAAGCTCCTCAATCGAAAGTCCGAATGAGTCGTCGTCTGCAATTCTTTGGAGCAGGTCGCAGTCTTTTCCCTCCTGCTTTACCCGCGCTCCCGCATCCATGGAATGTCTTCTTATTTTTTCGTGCAGCTCCTGTCTGTCGCCGCCGCGAAGCACGGCGTTCATCATAATATTTTCAGTTGCCATAAACGGCAGCTCACGCATAATTCTCTGCTCAATTACTTTATCGTAAACAACCATTCCGGAAGCTACATTTAAGTATATTGTAAGAATGGCGTCAACACCCAAAAAGCTTTCGGGAACACATATGCGTTTGTTCGCGGAATCGTCAAGCGTTCTTTCAAACCACTGTGTGCTTGCAGTGAATGCGGGATTGAGTGAGTCGCAGATAACGTATCTCGCAAGAGCGCAGATTCTTTCGCATCTCATGGGATTTCTCTTGTAAGGCATAGCTGATGAGCCTATCTGATTCTTGCCGAAAGGCTCTTCCATTTCTTCAAATGACTGGAGAATTCTCAGGTCATTGGCGAATTTATAAGCGCTCTGAGCAAATCCCGAAAGAGCGGCGAGGAAAAAAGCGTCAGTTTTTCTTGAATAAGTCTGACCTGAAACGGCAACACAGCCCTTGAAGCCCATTTCAGCCGCGATTATTTCTTCCATGCGCTTGATTTTATCTTCGTCACCGTTAAAGAGCTCCATAAAGCTTGCCTGTGTACCTGTTGTGCCTTTTGAACCGAGAAGAAGAAGCTTGTCGAGTCTGTGCTCAAGCTCCTCAATATCCTGTGACAGCTCATACATCCAGAGTGTAGCGCGTTTGCCGACTGTTGTAAGCTGAGCGGGCTGAAGATGAGTGTAGGCAAGGCAGGGGAGTCCTTTATATTCCTGAGCGAAATCTTTAAGATTCTTTAAAACCTGCGCGGCCTTTTTAAGAACGATTTCGGAGGCCTTTTTGATTATAACTACATCTGTGTTGTCACCGACATAGCATGATGTTGCGCCGAGATGAATAATCGGCTCAGCCTTCGGACACTGCTGACCGTAAGCGTAAACGTGGCTCATAACATCATGACGTACGATTTTTTCGCGCTCTTCGGCAACTTCATAGTTGATATCCTCAGCGTGAGCTTCAAGCTCCGCAATCTGTTCATCAGTAATATCGAGACCAAGCTCTTTTTCGGCCTTAGCGAGGGCAATCCACAGCTTTCTCCAGGTCTTGAATTTAAAGCTTTCCGAGAATGTTTCCTGCATTTCGGGGCTTGCGTATCTTGTGGAAAAAGCAGATATATATTTTTCTTTGTCGTTCATAAGAACACCTCTTTATTTTATTCCCGTATATTTTACAATATTTGAATGATTATGTAAACCTTTTTATTTAAATTTCAATCTTGATAATAAATATATATTTGAGCTTTCATATCCGATTGACATATAAAATATAATATGCTATATTTAATCAGATTTCAGATATTGAATTTTCAGGCAAATCAAATGCCTTAATATATTAATTCCGGAGATGAGATTTATGCGCCTGTCACAAAAGATGGAGGGCAGCAGAGTCATTTCGTTTATGCGAAATGTTCTTATGTCAGACTGGTTTATGTATGCTCAGCTGATTATCGCGGCTGTTTTTATTGTTCTGCAAAAAGACAAGGACTACACAATGATTGCCTACGGCGACCTTGTGCTTGCGATTATTATTTCACTGATACTGATTATATGCGATGATTTCATGACCATACTGCTTCCGTTTATGCTCATATCGTGTATGTCTATAAAATGTTACGATTCGTTTAATGTCTTTATAAAATATATTTATTTTGCGCCTGTGTTAGCGTTTGCGCTTATTTTTCATTTCGTTGTTTACAGGCGTAAGTTTGAATGGGGCAAAACGTGGCCCGGAGCGGTTGCGGTTACTCTTGCGGTTACATTGGGCGGCGTCGGTATAATCAGCGCGCCCGAGTATTTCAGTCCCACAGCTCTATTTTACACTATTACTCTCGGAATAGGTATGCTTCTTGCATATTTTTTAATTAATACATATGTGCAGCCGAGCGAAAAGTACAGATTCCGTTACCGCTTTTCGTTTATAATGACTCTTGTCGGTCTTTTCTGCGTATTTATGGTTCTGCACCATTATTCCATACATTTCGCAAGATTTCTTGAAAAGCTCAGTCCGCTTGATTTCCAGTGGAGAAATAATCTCAGTACTCTTCTTCTGCTCACAATTCCTTTTACATTCTTCCTTTCGAGCACAAAGTATTACTTTTTATTCCTCGGCTTCCTGCAGTACGGAGCAATTCTTCTCACAAGCTCGAGAGGCGGCTTCCTCTGCGGCACAATAGAAACAATGCTTTGCCTTATTGTTCTGATTTACTGTGACGCGAGAAACAGAAAGAAAACTCTTATTATTATTGCTTCAGTTGTATTTGTTATGCTCACATTTTTCCTGCGGTTTATTTTTGAATACTTTGAGCCTGTGCTTCAGAGAATCGCCGAAGGAGACGAAATCCGTGAGCAGTTAATCGCGAGAGCGATTGAAGATTTTAAATCGAACATAGTTTTCGGCAGAGGACTCGGCTATAATGGAAACACCGATGTTCACGCGGCTCCGAAGTTTGCCATTACATGGTATCATTCCGCGCCGTTCCAGATTATCGGCAGCTTCGGCCTTTTCGGCGTAGCGGCGTATCTGTTCCAGTTCTATAACAGAATGAAAGTAATATTCAAAAAAATAACCCAGTTTAATCTTACTCTTTTTGTGGCGTATGCAGGCCTTTTCCTCATGTCGCTCGTTAATCCCGGTGAGTTCTGTCCGTTCCCTTACGGAATTATGGCAACAGCATTTTTTATCATATGCGATAAGAGCAACAGTGTTGAAAGTGTAAAGGTTGACAACGGTGATGATTCTCTTGCGGATTATGATAAAAAAGTAAAAATACTATGATTATAAAGATACTTTCAAGGTTGACATCATCGCTTTAAAATGATAAAATTATTAGGTTAAATTATATAAGGAGACGCAAAACAATGGAAAATGTATTTGATACCCTCGTTGAAAGAGGGCTTGTAGCTCAGACTACAGACAGTGAAAAAGTAAGAGAACTGCTCGGCAATGAAAAAATAAAGTTTTATATAGGCTTTGACCCCACAGCAGACAGCCTTCATGTAGGTCATTTTGTGTCTGTTATGGTTATGGCTCATATGCAGCGCGCAGGTCATACTCCCATTGCTCTTTTCGGCGGCGGAACAGGTATGATAGGCGACCCCTCCGGCAAGACAGATATGAGAAAAATGCTTACCAAGGAAACAATCAACCATAATATTGAGTGCTTCCGCAAGCAGATGTCACGTCTTATTGATTTTTCTGATGATAAGGCAATTATGGTTAATAACGCAGACTGGCTCTGGGACCTTAACTATATTGAGTTTATCCGTGAGATTGGCGTTCATTTCTCAGTTAACAGAATGCTTGCCGCTGAATGTTATAAGCAGAGACTTGAAAGAGGACTTTCTTTCTTCGAGCTTAACTATATGCTCATGCAGAGCTATGACTTCCTGACTCTTAACCGTAAATATAACTGCCAGATGCAGTTAGGCGGCGACGACCAGTGGAGCAATATCATCGGCGGTGTTGAGCTTTGCAGAAGATGCGATGGCAAAGACGTTTACGGCCTTACATTCAATCTTCTTCTTACATCAGAGGGCAAGAAGATGGGCAAAACCGAAAAAGGCGCTCTGTGGCTTGACCCCGAGAAAACTTCACCCTACGAATTCTATCAGTACTGGCGCAACATTGATGATGCAGACGTTATCAACTGCATGAAGATGCTTACATTCCTTCCCATGGACGAAATTAAAGAGTATGAGAAGTTTGAAGGCAGTGAAATAAACAAGGCTAAGGAAATTCTCGCTTTTGAGGTTACAAAGCTCATACACGGTGAAGATGAAGCTGTAAAGGCTCAGTCAGCCGCAAGAGCACTTTTCTCAAATAAGGCGGACTCAGAGCATATGCCCACAACAGCGCTTGCTGATGATGATTTCGCTGACGGTGAGATTACAGTTATTGACGCAATGGTTAAGGCAGGTATCGCAAAGTCTAAGGGCGAGGCGAGAAGACTTATCGACCAGGGCGGTGTAACTGTTGATGACGAAAAGGTTTCTTCAATCGCTCAGAAGATTACAAAGGCTCAGCTCGAAAACGCTCCTGTCATAATTAAAAAGGGCAAGAAAGTTTTCCATAAGATTACATTATAATAATACACGAGAGCGCAATTTGCGCTCTCGCTTTTTTATTTTATAAAGTTTTACATTTTTGTTATCTTGATACTAAAGACCTCAATGCATACCGAAATATGCACCGAGGTCTTTTATATTTCTGATAAATTATTCCGTAATCTCAAACGGTGTCAGGAACGAATGTCCGTCTTCACCGCTTATCTGAATTGCATAGTAGTAAGTTTTGCCACTCAGGGATTCAAACGAAACCGCAAGGAACGGCAGCGTTTCGCCTGTGTCACCCATGAGAATAACTTCTTCGCCCGCTTTGACATAATTGAGTGAGCCGAATTCCTTTTCGGGAGTGCCTGTCAGAGTGTTGCTTTCCTCGTTGTAGGTCATATTCACCTTGAAAAAGCGAAAATTTTTTATATCCCCGTCTGCATGGAAAACTAAGTGAGCGGCATATTCGCTGTCTTCTCCGAATGTCGGTGCAGTACCGAGAGGTCCTTCAAGATTGTCGATAGATGCAACCGGTTCACGCAGAGGTTTTGTCGCAGGCTCGGCGGCAGATACGGTTGTGTATTCATCTTCGGATTCGGTCTGAGGCATCGGTTCGTCTGATACTTTCCATTCGGCGTAAAACTCTTTTATCGAAACAACGGCGATTACTCTTTCGTCGCTTTTTTCAAAAATATATCCCGAGCCCATCTGGTCAACGAAATTCCAGCCGTCATTTTTCATGTGTTCAACAAAATCTTCAAAGGAGTCTTTGGCGCATCTGTAGGTGTTATCTTTAACCTTGATTACAGGTGAATCTGAAAAAGCAAAGTGAGCGTAAACGTTATCGCCGTAATAATGCTCAACAGGCAAAACAACAGCGGCCAGAATTGCAAGAATAATCAAAACTGTCAGAATTTTTTTCACAAAAATCATCTCCTTGAATCTGTTAGTTTAATTGTATCGTAATTCCACAAAAAAGTCAATCGGCAATCAACTCCGATAAAAATATTCGGGCTTTGCGTAATTTTACGTTCTCAGAAAAATTTAATATTTTTTTAAAAATTAACAAAAAAGTGTTGACAAACAGATTTTTTGTAGTATAATAACTCTTGTCGCTGCGATACAGAGCCAGCGATGAAATGGCACGTGGGAGCATAGCTCAGCTGGGAGAGCATCTGCCTTACAAGCAGAGGGTCACAGGTTCGAGCCCTGTTGTTCCCACCATATGGCCCGGTAGTTCAGTTGGTTAGAACGCTAGCCTGTCACGCTAGAGGTCGACGGTTCGAGCCCGTTCCGGGTCGCCATTTTTCTTTTTGCCTCTGTAGCTCAGTTGGTAGAGCAGTGGACTGAAAATCCACGTGTCGCTGGTTCGATTCCGGCCGGAGGCACCAAGAATATGCGGATGTAGCTCATCTGGTAGCGCGCCACCTTGCCAAGGTGGAGGTAGCGGGTCCGAGCCCCGTCATCCGCTCCATTTTTTTGCCTGTCGATATCGGCAGGCTTTTTGTTTTATAAAAAGTTAACGGCTGTCATATTCGACAGCCGTTTTTCTTATAGTTTACTGATTGTCAGATGATGTCTGTGATGCTGATGTGGATTGTGTAGTTGAGGCCGCAGTTGTTGTAGATGCGGTTGTTGTTGAGGTTGTGTATGAATATGCCGTAGTGGAGGCTGTTGTATACGAATTATAAGCAGTTGTTGTCGAAGCGGCGGATGTTGTTGTTTCTTCTTCGGCTTCGTCATCGGGTTCAATTCCCTTAGATACTTTTTCGTCAATACAGAGGATTCCCCAGGACTGACCGTCTTTTGAAGCATAGGCTCTGCCGTCGTGAACGGTGGTAAGGTATTCATACTGACACGGAACAACCATTTCGCCGTCTGCGGTAAATATTCCGTATTTACCGCCCTTAAGCACTGTAACATATCCTTCTGAGCATTCAAACGGTGTATCACTTTCTCCGTTAAGAGCATTGTATCCTTCGATTGCGTCATATTCAAATGGGATAATCTCTTTGCCTGTTGAGTCAATATAGCCCCATTTACCGTTTTTCTGCATTGCGGCGATTCCGCCTGTAAATACGCCTGCAGCTGTGAAATCCTTTGTGCTGACGAGTGAGCCTGAGTTTGCAAGTGCGAATTTACCGGTTGTCTTTCCGCCGCTCATAATCTCAACTGTTTCAGGAAGATACGGTTTAAGATTTACTGAATATGATGATACACTGCTTGAATACATTGAGCCTGTGCTCGATGAATCATCGTCCCATATGTATTTATATCCGCTGAAGTCTTCACAGGTATGTTCGGCTGACCAGTTCTTAAGAAAAGATGAGCCGATATGATATGTTGCGGTGTAGTATTCACCCTCTTTTTTAGTTGCAATGTATCCCTCATAGCAAGGGCAGGTAATAAGCGTATCAAGGTCGGGTGAAACTACAATCTTTCCGTTTGAATCAATAAGACCGTATTTGCCGTCTTTTTCAATTACATAGGCCTGTCCGAAAGATACATCATAATGATTTGTAGTTTCATTAAAATCAACTATCCGCACAGAATAAATTCTCTGTGCCTGAATTGAAGGGGAGAGAACCCAATTTTCTGTATAATCAATAGTTTCTTCTGTAACTTCTTCGGACTCTGTTTCCTTTTTCCCTTCAGGCTTGTTGTTTTTTTTACAGGCGGCAAACTGCAAAACAAAAACTGCGGTTAAAAGTACGCATAAAATGCTTTTAAATTTTTTCATAATATACCTCGTATTCTATCCCCTCGGGAATTGTTATTAACGGCTTTTCATTCTTTTTGAGTCTGCATTCTATATATCCGTACGGTGTAGGCATTGATATATAAGCAAAGTCAAGGTCAAACAGATTGGGTGTCAGCGATATCTTTCTGAATCCCGGTTCAATCATTCTGAATCCGAGAACAGAACCGGGAAGCTGATAAGCAGGTGTGCCGCCCCATGCATGGCTGTGGTCAAATGAGTAGTCCTCCTGCGGCTTAATCCAGCCTTCCTGTAGTCCTTTACTGCATTTATCTGTCATAACGCTCCAGCGTCTGAGCTGATTCATAGCGTATTTATCGTAAAGTCCCGTCTTTTTCAACGCTTCAAAAAGATAATGCATAAAGTACGGCTGTAAATCTGTTATGAATTCTTCATTCATGACGCGCTCAATAATCTCTTTCGCCTTTTCGCCGTCGCACAGACCGCAGAGAACGCACAGAATGTTTGCGTGTTTTGAGTAATATCTTCCGTCAATATTTTCGGGAAGCCACTTTCCCGAAACGGTCGGAGTATTAAGTCCGTCAAAATACAGTCCTTTTTCATTATCAAAAAGAGTTCGGTTATGATTTATCTTATGCTTTTCAGCATCATTTTTATATTTTGATGAAAGCGTATTGTCACCGATAATTTTCATAAGCTCGGCGGCGACTGTAAGACCGTTATGATAAAAGGCATTAAGACAGGTCTGCCCGAGAGCCTTCGGAGGATGGTGCATTGAGTATCCGTCTGCTACAACCCAGTCAACGAACATATAATCGGGCGGATTGTCTATAATTCCGTTATCGCCGATATAAGTGCTGAAAAGATTCAGCAGAGCGATAATCGCTTCACGGCAGTATTTAATAAGCTCAATGTTTCCTGTAAATTTATATACGTCAAGAATCATCTGAAGCCATATAAGGCTGTATGTGGTGTGGAACATTTTGCCGTTGTGATGTACGATTTCGTCCGCCGTTCGTTTTATATCAAGCTCGCTGAGCCGCATATCGCCGAATGTGAAAGCTGTCATGAGGCTCTCAATATAGTAATCGCCCGTGCATGCAAGCGGCTCCTGATGTTTCGGGCTGTCAAGGTGCATTGTCTGACGGCATATCTGGAGAGTCCATTTGCAGACGTCATAAATTTCATTGAGCTTTTTATCACTGCATACAAAGCTGCCGTTCTGTCTTACAGGGTAGCAGCGGAATCTTGCCGCGGGGAGAATTCTCGTATCCTTTACGCCGAAATTCTGAATCTTAAGTGTATACGCGCCGAGACTGTGATACTGTAAGCCGAAATATTCCGTATCTTCCATAGCGATGACAGTTTCATTACCGCTGTGAACTGAGCCGAATTCTATGATATCGGCGTCAATACGGCATCCGTCAGTTTCAATGATAAGCGCGAGAGATGCTGAGTATATTTTATCAAATTCAAGGGTAACCTCAGCTGTTTCACCGGCAGAAACAATTATCTGCTGTCTGTTTTCCGGATAAATGATTTTAAAATCAAGCATGGGGATGGGCGCGTCCTTGATTTTTCTGTCGGAATTCTGAATCACCGCGTTTCGCCACGGAGTCGGTCTGCGGCTTGAATCATAAAAGTACGGCTCAACGTAAGCACTGTTTACTCTTGAAAGCCATGTTTCATCGGTAATAAAAGTTTCTGTTTTGCCGTTATTCAATTCAGCTTCAATTTCTGCAAATACTCCGCCGTGACCGAATGAAATATCAGTAAGAACAACAGGGGAGAGCTGAACCTTTATAAAAATCTCCGCTTCCTGTCCGCTGACAGGTACGGTGTAGTTGTTGGCGTAGTGCCATACAGTTCCGTTTTCATCGTCAAAATCACCGCCTGCGGCCGCAGGACCGCTGCCGATAAATGAGCCGTTAACATATAACTCGAAAAATGTATCTCCGCTGATACGTATTCGAAGCTCCTTTATTTCATCGCTTGCTTTGATAAGCTTTTTGAATTCCGCAACGCAGTAATGGCTTGGCGATTTACGTTCGCCGAAAGCTGTACAGGCTGTTTTCTGAAAATCGGGAAATTCGTTTTCATCAAGCCATATCCATTGCTCTTGCTTTGTCATTTAAAATGCCTTCTTTTTGTATGTTTCGTGTCTTATAAAAATACATATTAATATTAGCATATTCGACAATATATTGCAATCGTTTTTTAACTATAAAAAGATTGACACTAAATATTAATTCTGTTAAAATTATAACGATTAAATATCTGAAAGAAGGGATTCTATGGACAGAAAATTTGATGTCATAGTCATCGGTGCCGGCAACGGAGGACTTACTTCGGCAACCAAAATGGCAATGGCGGGTAAAAAGACACTTCTTGTAGAAAAGCATAATCTTCCCGGAGGATTCGCGACAAGCTTTGTAAGGGGACGTTTTGAATTTGAGGCATCACTTCATGAGCTTTGCGGTATAGGACCGATTACCGGAATCGGTGCGCTTAAGGATACATTTATCGACCTTGGCGTTTACGATAAGGTTGACTGGGTAAGCCTTGATGAAGCGTTCAGAGTAATGACTAAAAATGACGAAAAGAATATTGACTATACAATGCCTCTTGGCAGAGAGAATTTCATTGCCAAGGCTGAGGAATACTGTCCCGGCGCAAGAGAGAGCTGTGAACGCCTTATAAGCCTGTGCGAGCAGATAAGCAACGGCGTAAGCTTTATCAGCGCTCTTAAGTCATTCGGTATCGGAACAGTAAAAACAGTGATTGACGAGCATATGAATTTTCTCAATACCGCAGGCTATACTGTTTCTCAGGTGTTTGACGCTCTTGATGTTCCGAAGCCCGTACGTGATATGTTCGGCGCGTACTGGTGCTATCTCGGAGTTAATCTTGATGAGCTTAACTTCATTCACTACTGCACAATGTTCTACTCTTATGTTATAGACGGCGCTGTAATCCCCAGAAACAGAAGTCACGGCATAAGCAGTGCTCTTCTCAATCAGTTTGAGGAGTACGGCGGAGAAGCATGGTTCAACTCAATGGTAAAGAAAATCATTGTTGAAGACAAAAAGGTTAAAGGCGTTATACTTGACGACGGCACACGTGTCGAGGCTGATTATATTATTTCAGACGTTTCGCCTTATAATGTGCTTACAAAGCTCATTGACAAAGAAAACATCCCCGATTTCCAGCTTCAGGACCTGAACGCTAAAAAGCTTGCTGTTAAGGGCTATGCCATATTCCTCGGCCTTAACCGTTCAATGGAAGAGCTCGGACTTAAGAATCATACATATTTCATTTATGACTCAACCGATTCAGCAAAGGTTGCGGAAAAGTCAAAGTCCCGCGAGGAATGTGCGCTTCAGGCTACTGTATGCCTTAATGCCGCTATTCCCGACTGTTCACCCGAGGGCACATCTATTATCTACATGACAAGTGTGTTTGACGGTGATGACGCTTGGAGCGATGTTACTCCCTCTAACTATGTCAAAGAAAAGAGAAAATATGCCGAGCTTATGATTAATGATTTTGAAAAGGCTACAGGCTGCAGCATAAGAGAGCATATTGAAGAAATAGAGATTGCAACTCCCATGACATATGCCCGTTATACAGACGCCCCCAACGGCACGATTTACGGCTTTGAAGCTTCCGGCACTAATACAATAGTTCATCGTCTCATGACCATGGGAATGGGCGATAAGATTAAGAATCTTGCCTTCTGCGGAGGATATACTCAGCAGTGCATCGGATTCTCACCCTCTTATCAGACAGGCGTTATGGCGGCTGATCAGACTCTTAAGGCAATGGAAAAGGAGGCAGCAAAATGAAAAATAAAATAATTCCCATTGATTCAAAGGGCAAGGATTTTATAAATACCGTAAAGATGATTCCTGACCGCCTCGGCGAGGTAAAGGCATCTTCAAAAAATCAGGCGATGAATCCCGAGCTTTTCAATGTCAACAGAGTTGCCGCCGCTATTCATCCCAAGGAGCAGAAGCTTGTTATCAGAAAGATTGAAGAGCATTCAGCTGATGTCAAGAGCTATTATTTTACATGGACAGGCGGACAGTCTCTTGCTTATTTCAGAGCAGGTCAGTATATTTCATTCCCGCTTGAAATAGGCAAATCACTTGTTACAAGAGCGTACTCTCTTGCTTCTTCACCTGCGAAATCTCTTTCCGGTGAATATCAGATTATGGTTAAGCGTGTACCCGACGGATACGCTTCAGGCTATATCCTTGACAACTGGAAGGTCGGCGACAGAATAACCGCATATGCTCCCGAGGGATGCTTTACATATGAGCCTCTGCGTGACGCGCCCACGGTTGTAGGTATCGCGGGCGGCAGCGGTATTACACCGTTCCTGTCAATGGCAAGAGCTATAGATGACGGCAGTGAAGACTTTAACCTTACACTTCTCTACGGCGCAAAAACAAAAGACGAGCTTGTTTTTAAAGACGAGCTTGATGCCATAGCGGACAGAAATGAAAAATTCAAGGTCGTTTATGTGCTCAGCGAGGGTAAAAGCCGCGGCTTCGAGCGTGGATTTATCGGTGCTGATAAGATTAAAAAGCACGCTCCCAAGGGTGAAAAGTACAGTATTTTCGCCTGCGGACCAGAGGGTATGTATAAATTCCTTGATGAAGAAATTCCGAAGCTTAATATTGAGCGTAAGTATGTCAGAATGGAAATGTTCGGCGTTTCTAAGTCAGCTGCTCTGAGCAGTGAGATTAAAAAGGGTAAGTTCAAGATGATAGTTACCCGCCGCGGAGAAAGCACTGAGTATAAGTGCAGCGGCAAAGAGACAATACTCACCGCGCTTGAAAGAGCGGGAGTTGCAGTTCAGGTTCGCTGCCGCAGCGGTGAATGCGGATTCTGCCGCTCAAAGCTTGTCAGCGGAACGGTATATATTCCCGAAAGCGTTGACAGACGCAGAATGGCCGACGCACAGTACGGATACATTCATCCCTGTTGCACATATCCCACGAGCGATATTGAAATTAAAATCGACTGATATATGTAAAAAAATAACGGTATGGTTTCCGATTGGATTCCATACCGTTTCTTTATGTTTAGGTTTGTACAGAAAATATAAGAATATTATTCTTCCTCGGGCATTTCCCAGTTGTGCCATACGCCCTGAATGTCGTCATTATCATCAAACATATCGAGCATCTTATACATATTCTTAATCTGCTCTTCGTCAGTGAGCTTTGTGTATGTTGAGGGGATGTATTCGATTTCGGCTGAAAGGAAAGTATATCCCTTTGCGCTGAGGTCATCTCTTACGACGCCTAAATCGTTGGGCTCTGTACGGATGTCAAATACACCTTCGTCTGTAAGGAAGTCTGATGCGCCTGCTTCAAGTGCGTCTTCCATAAGCTTTTCCTCGTCAATGCCTTCAGCTTCGATTGTGATAACGCCCTGACGTGTGAAAAGGAAAGAAACGCAACCGCTCTGGCCCATGTTTCCGCCGTATTTATCAAAATAATGACGGACATCGCCGGCAGTTCTGTTTCTGTTGTCGGTAAGAGCTTCAACTATAACCGCGATACCTGAGGGACCGTAGCCTTCATAAACGATTTCTTCATAGTTGCTGGTGTTGCCTTCACCGGCGGCTTTTTTGATAATTCTGTCGATATTGTCATTAGGTACGTTATTAGCCTTGGCTTTTGCAATAACGTCTTTAAGCTTTGTGTTAACTGAGGGGTCGGGACCGCCTTCTTTAACAGCTACGGCAATTTCACGGCCGATTTTGGTGAAAACCTTGGCACGCGCATTGTCTGTCTTTTCTTTTTTACGTTTGATTGTGCTCCATTTTGAATGTCCTGACATATAAATCACCATTTCCAAAAAATTTAACTCATTTATTATACAACATCATAATTTATGTGTCAAGAAAAATATAATCACGAAGC
>JAZUHE010000146.1:0-20330 GCA_045641565.1 Acutalibacteraceae bacterium
GCTCTTCATTGTATTGCCGAGGCTCAGAAGAAGGGCGGCGAAGCTGCTTTTATCGACGCCGAGCACGCTCTTGACCCTGTTTACGCGGCTAATCTGGGCGTAGATGTTGATTCGCTTCTCGTATCTCAGCCCGATAACGGCGAGCAGGCTCTTGAAATTGCAGAGGCTCTTGTACGCTCCGGTGCCATTGATATTATGGTTGTTGACTCCGTTGCGGCTCTTGTTCCGAAATCAGAAATAGAGGGCGAAATGGGCGATTCCCATGTCGGCGCTCACGCAAGACTTATGTCACAGGCTCTCAGAAAGCTCGCAGGCGCCTGCGCAAAGACCAACACAATTATTATCTTTATTAATCAGCTCAGAGAAAAAATCGGTGTTATGTACGGCAGCCCCGAGGTTACCACAGGCGGCCGCGCGCTTAAATTCTACTCATCAATCCGTATTGACGTACGTAAGGTTGAGGCTATCAAGCTTCCCGGCAACGAGGTTATCGGCAACAGAACAAGATGCAAGATTGTCAAGAACAAGGTTGCTCCTCCGTTCAAAGAGGCTGAGTTTGATATCATGTATGGTAAAGGCATTTCCAAGTCAGGCGAAATCCTTGACCTCGCAGTTAAATCTGAAATAATTCAGAAGAGCGGCGCGTGGTTCTCCTATGAAGGTGAAAGACTCGGTCAGGGCAGAGATAACGTAAAGAAGCTTCTTGAAGAAAACGAGGAGCTTGCGGCTGATGTTGAAAAGAAGGTTCTTGAGAATATCGAAAATCTCACAAAAGCAACTGCCGCGGCACCGAAGGCAGAGAAAGCGGCAAGAGTTCCCGCCGCTCCCTCAACAGGCGTCAAACTTGATATAAGTGTGGACGATGACGACTGATGATTATTACCGCTAAAGAAGGAAGATACAATAAAATCCATGTGCATATTGACGGTGAATACCTGCTCACTGTGGATGATACATACTGGTTTTCCTGCGGCTATACTTCAGGTGACGAAATAGACGAAAGAGAGCTTGCTGCGTTTAAGGACGCGGCAGGCTCTCGGCGTGCTTTTAACGCCGGTGCGCAGCTTATTTCACGCCGTGAGCACAGCTCGAAGGAGATATATAACAAGCTTCTTAAAAACTACGCTCCCGAGTTTGCGGCTGAGGCTGTGGCAAAACTGCAGGAAACAGGACTGCTTAACGATGAACGCTTCGCTCAGCTGTACGCCGAGGAACTTTATGAGAAAAAAGGCTTCGGCAAAAGAAGAATTCTTTATGAACTGAACGCAAAAGGGATTGACAGGGAGCTTGCGAAAAATACAGTGGAAGAATTGCTTGAAGATGAAGATAATATCCAAAGAATAGTTGATATTATCAGAAAAAAATATTATAATGTTGAGAGTGACGAAAAGCAGCGCCGACGTGCATCGGCATATCTTATGCGCGCGGGGTATTCTCCGAGCGAAATAAGGCGTGCGCTGGAGGAAATATCTGATAATTTTTATGATGATGAAGGATGGGATTAAATGGCACAGACAGTTGGTTTGATTTCACTCGGCTGCCCCAAAAATCAGGTTGACGCCGAGCATATGCTCGCGGCTCTTGATGAGGCAGGCTTTGAGATAGTTGATTATGTTGACGGATGTGACGCGGTTATTGTTAATACCTGCGGATTTATTGATGACGCCAAAAAAGAGGCTATAGAAAATATTCTTGACATGGCCGACCTTAAAAAAGAGGGCGTTATCGGCTCGATAATCGTTACAGGCTGTCTTGCTCAGAGATATAAAGAAGAGATTCTCACAGAAATTCCCGAGGTTGACGCTGTTGTCGGCATCGGCGCAAACGGTGATATTGTAAATATTGTTAAAAATACTATTGAGGGCAGCGGCACAAGCACATTCCCGCCTCAGTGTGAGCTTCCGCTTGACGCTCAGAGAATTCTCACCACACCCTCATACTGGGCATATATAAAAATCGCCGAGGGCTGCTCAAACTGCTGCACCTACTGCACAATTCCGTCAATCAGAGGCGCAATGCGCAGCCGCAGGATTGAAAGTATTGTTGAAGAAGCCCGTCAGCTTGCCGAAATCGGCGTTAAGGAGCTTGTTGTTGTAGCGCAGGACACAACCGCCTACGGTATTGATATTTACGGTGAGTACAGACTTCCCGCACTTTTAAAGGAGCTTTGTGCAATAGACGGCATTGAATGGATAAGACTGCTCTACTGCTATCCTGATAAAATTACGGATGAGCTGATTGATACCATGGCGCAGGAGGAGAAAATCGTTAATTATATCGACCTTCCTCTTCAGCACTGCAACGACGGTATTCTCAAAGCGATGAACAGAAAGGGCAGTAAGGAGCAGATTGTTTCTGTTGTTGAAAAGCTTCGTTCAAAGATGCCTGATGTTGTTATCAGAACAACCTTTATCACAGGCTTCCCTGGTGAGGGCGAAGATGAGTTTGAAGAGCTGGCTGTTTTTGTGAATGAGATGGAATTTGACAGAGTCGGCTGTTTCTCGTTCTCACCTCAGGAGGGTACGCCCGCGTTTAATATGGATAATCAGGTTGAGGATGAAACCAAAATCCGCCGCGGCGAAATAATCATGAATGACCAGTACCTGATTATGAGTGAAAAGAACAATGAAAAAATCGGAAATATCTATGATGTTCTCGTTGAGGGCTATGATCCCTATACAGATACATATTTCGGCAGGTCATATATGGATGCTCCCGACATTGATTCTCAGATTCATTTCAGCGGCAAGAATGATTATGATGAAGGCGAATTTGTCAGCGTTGAGATTCTCGGCGTGAACGATTATGACCTTATTGGCAAGGCGGTAGAATAATATGAATACTCCGAATAAAATTACGGTTTTCAGGATAATTCTTGTACCTGTTTACCTCGCACTTTTCATGATGAATATCCCATACAGATTCTTTGTCTCAGCCGCTCTTTTTTCACTCGCGGCGGCTACTGACGCTATTGACGGCAGACTTGCACGCAAAAACAATATCGTAACGGTTTTCGGTCAGTTCCTTGACCCTATTGCAGATAAACTGCTTGTTACCGCAGGGCTTCTTGCATTTATGAGCGAGAAGTTATGTAATGTGTGGATTGTACTTGTTATTCTCGCGAGAGAATTTATTATTTCGTCTCTGAGACTTATTGCTTCCGCGCAGGGAACTGTAATACCCGCGAATATTTTCGGCAAAATAAAAACAGTTATGCAGATGGTATCATTTATTGTGATAATGGTTCTGTGCGGCATAAACGATATTATAGCGCTTCCGTTCAGCGTTGAGCTTGTTTCAAATATCATGCTCGGTGTCAGCGCGCTTATGGGCGTAATTTCAGCGGTTATTTATTATAAAGAGAGCCGCAATGTGATAGATTTTACAAAGTAACGGTGAAAACATGAAATTTTTACGCGCACTTATTAAAATTGTCAGCGTCATTCTTGTAATCAGTCTGACGGTGACTGCCATATTTTTCAGAAAAAACGGCGTGAATGTCATTTCGCTTAAGAGCAGTGATGACATTCGCGCTGAAAGCATAAGTGCGTCTGTTCCCGAAAACAGGTATGAAAAAATAGCGTCTTCGGGATATCTTGAAATGTATTTTGACAGAATCACGACAGCGGTAATGATTAAAGAAACCGTCGGCGGTAAGAAATGGTACGCTATGCCTGAGGGGACGGATTCCGCAATAGTCAGCATGACGGTAAGAACGGCTGACGGTGTTCATTATATGGATTCATATCGTAACAGCACGGCGTTTTCAGCTTCCTCATATCAGCTGAGGACTGACGGCGTAAAGCTCAGATATATAATGGCTGATGACAAAACAACAGCGCAGAAAACGGAGTTTATTAAAAGTGATATCGCTTTTTGCGTTAATATTTATCTTGCGCTCAGAGACGGGAATTTCTTTGTAAACGCAGATATTGAAAATCTTAGCGGGAACGAAAAATGCGCTGTAACAGACTTTTCGGTTCTTGAATATTTCGGAGCTTTTAAAAATCCCGCGTCAACTGATTTCCTCCTTATTCCCGACGGGTGCGGTGCCGTATCATATCCTTTTAATGAAAGCGGAGATAAAGAATATTCCTGCAGAGTGTACGGAAGTGATACTGCGGTTAAAAATGACGGTGCCGCCCACGCTTTGGTCGGTGCTTTCGGTATGAAAAACGGCAGCAGCGCATTTGCGGCCATAATAGGCGAATCAGAAGAATTCGCTTATATAAAGGCAGTGTCATCAAAGAACGGAGTAAGTCGTGTTTATGCCGATTTTGCGTTTGATTATTCGTTTGAAGACGGCAAATCTCTTTATGTTTATAAAAATGAAAAGCCGTCTGTTTCTGTATGCTACAAGTTCCTGCCTGAGGATAACGCCACTTATTCCGATATCGCTCTTGCGTGCAGAGAACAGCTTATAAGAAACGGAGTTCTGTCAACCTCGATGATTGAAAATTCAGACGATGTTCCCGTTTCACTCATATTTACAGGAGCAGTCAAGGGCGGCAGATGGTCTTTGGGATATGATGAATATACGACCTTTTCTCAGGCGGAGGATATGATAAAGCGAATCAAAGCGAAAGGCGTAAACAACCTCAGTGTAAGATACAACGGTGTATTTGAGAATAATTCTCAACGTATTATTCCGTCTCTCGGAGGGAAAAAGGGACTTGAAAATCTCGCTTCATATGCAAAGTCACAGAATGTTAAGCTGTTTATTGATTTGAATATTCTGACATATGACAGTACATTCGGCAGCGCGGATTTTTCTGCGGCGCGTTCAATGAAAAAAACTCCCTTTGATGTTGAAATTCAAAGCGGAATCGGACAGAGCAGGAAGTGTAAATACAGGACTGTTGAAAGTACAAGAAAATATGTTGACTCAGTAATAAAAGCCGCTGATGAATATGATATTTCGGGATTCTGCATTGAGGACGCGGGCCGGATTCTGTCCTCGGATTTTTCTGCGGCAGGTGCCAAACGCAGCGAATACAAGAATACCGTAGCTTCACAGCTCTCAGCCTTGTCGGGCGAGGGCGAGATTATGGTGGAAGTCGGCAATTCATACACAGTCAAGAGTGCGGGAACGGTTATTAATATGCCTATGGGTGTATTGTATGATGAAAGCACGGCGTATGAGGCTATTCCCTTTGTGCAGTCCGTTTTTCACGGTGCGTCAATTCTTTCTTCCGAACCTATCAATACAGCGGAGAACAGCAAAACCGCAATGCTCAAGAGTATTGAATACGGCTTATGCCCTGTGTTTACTCTCACGTACAGCAAACCGTCAGGGGTAAAAGGCAGGATTAAGTTTGATGATGCGGCAAATGATGTGATTGATTATTATAATGAGATTTCAAAAGCGCTTGATTCTCTTGAGGGCGAAAGAATAATTAATCACGATAAGCTTAAGGACGGAGTTTACTGCACAGCCTATAGTAATTCTGTGAGGATTTATGTGAATTATACTGATAAAGACGCTGCGGTTAACGGCGTCACCGTTCCGTCAAACGGGTTTATCAGAATCGGATAAAAGAAAATCTCCCGTTCAGCCTGCAGAGCTGATTGGGAGATTATTTTTATTTTAATAATTTAGATTCGATTGTTTCTTTAACAGGGGTGACGTTTACGGAGTAGTAAACGTGATAGATTACTTTGCCGGGAGGCGCACCCTGCGGCTTTTTGATGTTTTTGACGCGGGTATAGTCCACGGGAACAAGCTTCGCACCGTTAGCATGGCTGTGATACGCGGCGATTTCGGCCGCCTCAACAATGGCTTCGTCGCTGATTTCTCTGTTTTCGCCGAGGATAATAACGTGCGAGCCGTGAATCTTCTGAGTGTGAAGCCATATGTCGTTTTTGTGGGCGATTTTAAATGTCAGCTTGTCATTCTGAAGATTGTTTCTGCCTACAAGCACGCGGAATCCGTCAGTTGTGCGGTATTCAACAGGATTTGATGTTTTCAGCGTTTTCTTTTTATCCTTGCCCTTTGACTTCATATAACCGCTGAGAACAAGCTCCGCTTTGATTTCGTCGATTTCAGCCTGGGATGAGGCTCTGTCGAGAGCGTCAGAGACGGATTCGAGATACTGCAAATCCTCTTCGCCCTTTACAATAAGGTCGGTGAGCATCTGCTCGGCGGTTTTGGCTTTTCGGTATAATTTAAAATATTTCTGTGAATTCGCCGCCGGCGAAAGGGCAGGGTCGGCCTTTATTCTCAGAATATTGTTGTTGTCGTAGTAATTGGGGAGGTCGTAGTAGAGCGAGCCTCTTTCAAGCCTGTAAAGATTTGCGTTTATAAGCTCTGCCGATATGCGCAGTGATTCTCTGTCGGCGCATTTCTCCAGTTCCGCGCGCTGAAGATTAAGCTTCTTGGCTGTTCTTTCAATGGCGTTATGCAGGAATTTAACCAAGTCCCTGCCTTTCTGACGGGTTCTCTCAACGCTGTCCTTTTCGCTGTAGAATTCATCAAGGAGAGCGGAAAAGCTTTCTTTCTTTTCGCTGCTTCTCATAGAGCCGTACTGGCATATGTCGGTAAACGAAAAATCGCAAGGTTTGCCTGTCTCGTCTTTTATGCAGTACGGAACACCGGAGCAGTCTTCGGTAAGAGCCTTAAGGGCTCTGATTTCCTCAAGCAGACGGGTCTCATATTTTGAATTCATGTCGCAGACGTAAATGTCTTCTTCACAGCGGAAGGCAAGCTCTCTGCATATAAGCGGAGAAACGCCCTGACAGGAATTGAGAATCGCCGAGGAAACGGTTTTATTCTGAAATGTATTGATTCTTTCGAGTATTTCCTCAGCTTCGGCGGCGGAAAGGTCGGGCTTGTCCTGCGCCGGAGGAGGAGTATAGGGGAAACCGGGGAGAATCTGACGCACTTCGGAGCGGCTGAAATCAATTCGTCTGATGGCGTCGACGATTCTGCCGTTTTCGTCGGTGAGTATGATATTGCTGTGCTTCGCCATTATTTCTATGGAAAGAGTCAGCATTACTCTGTCGCCGATATCGTTGACCGCTTCAAAGTCAAAATAAAGCACTCTCTCAAGTCCCGGCTGACGGATGTTCACAAGAAGAGAATTGGTCAGCTTTTTGCGCATGAGCATGCAGAACATCGGCGGCGTCGCGGGATTTTCGGGTGGATTCGACGTTAAATGCACCCTCGGGCTGTTTACTCTTACAGATAAAAACAGCTTGAACGCGCCTGCTCTTGAGCGCAGATGAAGCACCAGCTCCTCACGGGAGGGCTGGTGTATTTTTTCTACTCTGGCGCTGATTATCTGCGGTGCCAGTTCGTTTTTTATGTGACTTAAAAATATGCCGTCAAGTGCCATGGCTTCTCCTTTAAATGGTGGTTACAGGTGAATTCTGAGGAATAACAATAATGTCTGTGTCGGGGAATTCAACTCTCAGCTTGTTGGCGAGAGTTGAAACAACGGGATTTTCCGTTTCGTAGTGACCTGCGGCAAAAAGAGCAAGGCCTGCCTGCTGACAGTCGAGGAAATTATGATGACCCGCGTCACCTGTGATGTAAGCGTCGATGCCCGCTTTGATAATATCGTTTATAAAGCTGCCGCCCGAGCCGCCGCAGACCGCAACGGACTCAATCATCTTGCCGCTTTCACAGAATCTGACACTGCCGCCGAGCAGTTCTTTGAGAGTTTCCGCGAGCTCTTCACAGCTCATTCTGCGTGGAAGAACACCGACTCTTACCATGCCTGCACATTCCTCGCAGGGGAAAATCTCGACGTTTTCAAGGTCGAGAATATCTGACAGAACGTCGTTTACTCCGCCCTCGGCGCAGTCAAGGCAGGTATGAGCGCAGATGGCGCTGATGCCGCCTGCCGCCATTTCATAGGGAACACTGCCTTTTAAAAAGCTCTTCTGAGGCGCGAAAATCACAGGATGATGGCTGATAATAAGCTCCGCACCAAGCTGTGAAGCGTACTCCACCGCTTCTTTGGTGATGTCGAGAACAACGGCGGCACGTGTAACCTCACGGTTCTCGTCGCCGATAAGCATTCCGCTGTTGTCCCACTTTTCCTGCAGTGAGAAAGGGGAGAGAGAGTCAATGTATGTATAAAAGTCACTTACTCTTGCCATGGTTTTACCTCCTCGAATTCTGTAAGAATCTCTTTTAAGCGATAGTATTCTTCTGTATAAAGTCCGTTATCGCCAAGCGCTTTACAGCGTGTTCTGACGTTGTGTATCTTGCGCTTCGCAATACGCAGTGAGGCGTCATTGCCGCTTATGGGATGACAGCCGAGATAATAATACAGTCCACTCTTTTTATTATCGCCGCCTGTATATTCGGCGCAGAAGCAGAGATAGTCGCGTCCGTCGTCAACGCAGGCGTCTTCTTTGAGAATCTCAAAGCCGTTTTCGCAGAAGAATTTCCGCACATCCTCGCTGTGAGAATTCGGTTGAACGATAATTCTTTTATCGGGATTTTTAATATCGCTGTTTCTTGACAGAATTTCCGCAATGAGAGTGCCGCCCATTCCTGCGAGCACCACGTCGTCGTATTCACTGCCCGAAACAGAATCAAGCCCATCCGAAAGACGCAGGCTTATCTTATCCTCCACGCCGTAAATGCGCAGAGTTTCAGCCGCGTTTTCAAGTGGGCTTTTTCTCAGGTCGGCGGCAACGCCTCCGGGGCATTTACCGCTTTTAACGAGCCGCGCAGGCAGGTAGCCGTGGTCCGTGCCGATATCGGCAATTCTCGAACCGCAGCGTACCATATCCGCAGCCATTTTTAATCTTGGTTTAAGACTCATGCTTTTGAAGCGAGGAAAGTGTTGATTTCCTCAACCATGTCGTCTACGTCAACGCCGTGAACAGCGCAGGCCATTTCAAGGCTTTCTCCTCTTGCTGAAGGGCAGCCGAGACAGTGCATTCCCATGTTGAGGAAGAACTGAGCTGTATCTCTGTCAGCGTCAAGAATGTCGCCTATAAGCATATCTTTTGTGATTTCCATAAACCTGTCTCCTTTTTGAGAATATTATGATTTTTTAACGGCAATAACAACAGCCTTGCCGTCGATTTCGATTTCCTTTTCAGCGTCTGCGCCGTCAAGCTTTTCGAATACCACGCTGTCTGCGAGAAGCTCAGCGGCAATGTGGTCTTTCTTTTCATTGAGAGCGGCTGCAACAAATTCGTCATTACTTGTAAGAGAAGCATTGATTCTCTGCTCAACCTGATAGCCTGCTTCTTTTCTGAGGAGCTGGCACTGACGGATAACGTCTCTTACGATGCCCTCTTTCTTGAGAGCTTCTGTGATAACAACGTCAAGTGCAACAGTGGTTCCGTCTGAGCATTCAGCTGAAACGACGCCTGACTTTGTCTTTGAGTTCATAACAAAGAGTGAGGGAGCGAATTTCTCATCCCAGCCGGGAACGGAAACATCTTCGCCTGCCTTGACGCTTGCAACCATGGCGGCCATGTCTTCGTCAGAAACAGCCTCGAGAGCCTGCTTGAATTTATTTACGTTCTGCTTGAGAACAGCACCTGCGGCTCTGAAGTTAACTGTAAGGAAGTTATCCTCAAGAAGAGCCTTGTCGCTGATGTATTCAATTTCCTTTACATTAAGCTCATCAAGAATATTCTTCTCAAATGTCTTGATTTTATCAACTTCATTATCGTCGCCGCATACAAAGAGCTTTGAAAGAGGCTGACGAACCTTGAGCTGATGCTCATTTCTGAGTCTCATCGCAATATTGATAACATCTCTTGAAAGAGCGGTCTTTTCGATGATGCCGTCATCCTCAAAGCCTTCCATGGCCTCGGGCCAGCCTGAGAGATGAACAGAAATCGCGCTTGAGGGCATAACCTTTCTTGTAAGCTCCTGCCAGATGTGCTCTGTCATGAAGGGGATAATGGGAGCCATTACCTTAACACAGGTGTTAAGAGCGAAGAAAAGTGTATAGTAAGCAACCATCTTGTCCTGCTCGTCCTCTGTCTTCCAGAAGCGGCGGCGATTTGTACGGATGTACCAGTTGGAAATATCGTCAACGAAAACCTCGAAGTCCTTGACAAGAAGATATGTCTTGAAGTCATCCATGTACTCAGTTGCCTTTTTGATGAACTGATTTGTGCGGATGATAAGCCACTTGTCTGTGGGAGTGAGAGCGTTTTTGTCGAGCTTGTAGTTGTCAAAATCAGGCTTGTCAATCTGAGCGTAGGTATTGAAGAATGTGAAGATGTTCCAGAATGAGAGGAGCTTTCTTCTTGCTTCGTCGCCGAGGTTGAAGCCGAAGCGAACGTCATTGGCAACAGGCGCGCCTGCATAGAGGTAACGAACTGTGTCAGCGCCGATTTTTTCAGCAGCTTCGTCAAATTTAATCATGAAGCCTGTCTTTGAGAATTTGGAGCCGTCCTCCGCGACAACAGCGTTGTAGCTGAGAACTCTCTTATAAGGAGCCTTGTCCTGAAGAACAACGCTCATGAAAAGCATTGAGTAGAACCAGAGACGAACCTGCTCGCGCATTTCTGTAACCCAGTCTGCGGGATAGCTGTTTTCCCAGACATCCATATGGCCGTCAAAGAAGCCTGTTGTTGAGAAGGGAACGATACCTGCGTCAAGCCATACGTCGCCGATTTCGCTGATTCTGTTGACGGGTTTGCCGCACTTGGGGCACTTTATCTGAATCTCGTCAATCCACGGTCTGTGAAGCTCGGGAAGAGCGTCAACAGCGGCAGGGTCAACCGCCTTCTCGCGAAGCTCAGCCTTGGAGCCGATAACTGTGATTTCACCGCAGTCGTCGCATACATAGAAGGGGAGAGGCATACCGTAATAACGTTTTCTTGAAATGTTCCAGTCGCCCATGTTGTTGAGCCAGTCAGCCATGCGCTTGCCGTTTGACGCAGGCTCCCAGAGTACGCTTTCGGCGGCCTTGAGAAGTCTCGGCTTTAATTCGCCTGTAACAATGTACCATGCGGGAACAAGACGGAAGATAACCTCACTCTTGCAGCGCCAGCATACGGGATAGCTGTGCTCATGAGGCTCAACCTTGTAGAGCTTGTTTCTCTTTTCGAGCTCTGCGAATACTTCGTCCTTGATTGTGTGGCTGTCTTTGCCTGTCATGAAGCCGAACTTCGGCAGGAAGATACCCATGTCGTCAACGGGCATAACCTTTGCGAGGCCGAGTCTTTCACCAAGCTCAAAGTCCTCTGCGCCGCAGCCGGGAGCGATGTGAACAACGCCGACACCTTCCTCAGCGTCAACGTCCTCCCACGGTACGATTTTATGGTCGATGCCCGCCTGAGCCTCGAGCTCGGGGAAGCAGGTTTCATAGTGAAGACCAACCAGCTCGTCGCCCTTGAACATACGGAGAACCTCGAGCTTGTCTTCGCCTAAATATTTGATAGCGTTCTTTGCAAGAACGAGAACAGCGTCATCGCTCTTGACCTTAACCTCAACGTAGTCGATTTCGGGGTTAACAGCGAGAGCTACGTTTGATGAAAGAGTCCAGGGAGTGGTTGTCCAAACAAGAATCTTTCTGCCGTCCTCAACTATGGGGAGCTTGAAGAATACGGAATCGTGTGTCATCAGCTTGTATGAGCCTGTCATTTCATGCTCAGAGAGTGATGTTCCGCATCTGGGGCACCAGGGCATGGGCTTGTATTCTTTTTTAATCCAGCCGTTCTCGTCGCATTTCTTGAGGAAATACCAGATGCCCTGAATGTTGGTGTCTGTATTTGTGAAGTATGAATTATCCCAGTCCATCCACTGACCGAGACGCTTTGACTGCTCGGTTATAATGCCTGAGAAGTGCTTGACTCTCTCAACGCATTTGCGGGTGAATTTGTCCATACCGTAGTTTTCGATATCTTTCTTTGTCTTGAAGCCGAGCTCTTTTTCAACCTCAACCTCAACCCAGAGACCCTGAGAGTCAAATCCGTTCTGATAGCGGCAGTCAAAGCCCTGCATACCTTTATAACGAAGGAAAATATCCTTAAGGCTTCTGCCCCATGCATGGTGGATACCCATGGGATTGTTCGCGGTGATAGGTCCGTCAAGGAAACGGAACATTTCGTGACCTTTATTCTGTTCACGCAGTTTGCCGAAGCAGTCATTATCTTCCCAGAATTTCATCACGTCGTGTTCCATTCCGATGAAGAAGTTGTTTTCATTATCAGCCATTCTTTATACCTCCTGATGGTACATAAATATACAGATATTATTATACATCAAATTGCATTTTTTTCAAGTCTTTTTTTATATAATGAAAGTCATATTGCAAAAAATAAATTTTTATAATAAAATTTAATTAATTGTGAGAGTTTTATTATGTTTTTCCGTCTAACAGATGAAAGGGCAGCTTTTTCAGTATCAGGAAAGGAGAACGGGAATGGACAGCGGAGCATTGAACTATGAACGCTTTCTTTCGGGCGACGACGAAGGCATGGTTGAAATCATAAAAGAATATAAAGACCCGCTTACTCTTTATATCAACGGCTATGTGCGCAACATTTTTGCTTCCGAGGAGCTTATGGAGGAGACGTTTTTTGTCCTTATGACAAAAAAGCCGAAGTATAAGGGCAAAAGCTCGTTTAAAACGTGGCTTTACGCAATCGGCAGGAATACCGCTATTGATTCACTGAGGAAAAACTCCGCTCTGTCCGACAGACCTGTTGATGATTATGAAAGCCTTGAAAGCGAAGCGGCGGCGGTTGAAGCGGCGTATTTTAAAGAGGAGAGAAAAATCAGACTTCATAAAGCGATGAAAAATCTCAATCCCGACTACGCGCAGGTGCTGTATCTTACATATTTCGAAGGCTTTTCCAATGAGCAGGCGGCACAAGCCATGAAAAAGAAAAAACGTCAGATAGAGAATCTTATTTACAGAGCCAAAAAGGCGTTGAAATCAGAGCTTGAAAAGGAGGACTTTGACAATGAAGAATTATGATGAAATCGCTCAGGGACTTTTTGAGCGCAGAGATGAATACTTTAAGGAGCGTACGGTGAGAAATTCCGTAATCAAAAAGACAGTTATGGGCGTTTCGGGCGTGCTGGCGATTGCGCTGATTGCTTTAGGTGTGTGGAAATCGGGCACCTTCACCCATAACACGCAGATTGATTCCGCTCAGCTTGAAGCAAAAGAAAAGAAGACGGAAATTCTGGCCGAAGCAGAAAATTCCGCTCAGAACGGCGAAACAGAAAAAAACGCAATGTCAGCCTTTGCTGACACCGCGAAGGAAAAGAATGACGGCAAAAAATCAGTCAGAAAAACTGATGCTGCAGGTGCTGAGAATAACAGCAAAGCTTCATCTGAAACCGACGGAAAAAAGAATAAATCAGACGGCGGTAAAGGCGGTAAAACTGTCAGCGGTGATGTAATCAGCAAGGCTGAGAGCGATTGCACCTACGGAATGCCGTGTTACGCTATGCCCGGAAACGGCACATACGCCTTTTCGTATCCCGTTCAGTGGTCTGTCAATAAACACGGCTCGTCAAAGAAATATCAGCTTTCAATTCTTATCACTAAAGACGGCAATGCTGTCAGCGACGCGGAAAAATCCGCTGAGCTTAAGCGCCTTAAGGACGCGGGGTGCGATATTAAAAAATACACCCTCTCGTACTACGAAAGTGACGGTGTAAGCAAAGGGTATTACACACAGCTCGGCGGCGTTTTCACAAAGGAACAGCTCGAGACGCTTTTTACAGGCAGGGAATACGGCTATTTCTTTGACTTTATGAACAACGGCGATTCAAGCTCTGCCGAGGTTGCCGACGGCGACGAATTCTTTGAAAAGACCACTAAAAAAGGTGAAACTTATTTAAGTGAATATAATTGAGGAGAATTATGAAAAAGATTATATCGATTTTTCTGTGTCTTATATTTGTGTTTGCATTGTTTGGCTGTGATTCAGAACGTATTGATGAAAAAGCAAAAAATTCTGAAAACATTGAAAAAATATCAGACAGCTATGACGGATATATGCAGGTTTCCGAGCTTGATGAGTTGAGCTATGCTTCAAATGAGATACTTGTCAGATACGGCGGAGTTCTTTACGGACGGTCAAACGGGATAATTGATGTGGCAAGCACAATTAAAAAAGTCGGAATTATAGATAAGGTCATTGATAAAGAATATGTTCCGAAATACGACAGTGAAACAAACTGTGAAGAAATCAGAAACGCAGGAGTATACGGTGAACCGGGTGAAAGCCTGATATTGTTTTATGATAATGAATTTACTTTGTTTGAGAAAATTGAAAGCTCAGACATTGATTTTAAAGCACAGTATGTGAGAACCTTCGGATACTCCGATAATGAACAGTACCCGAAATATCTGTGGATTGAAAGCAAAGACGGGCTTGAAGATTATATCAGTCAGAATAAAGACAGCTGTACTTCTGAGTTTTCTGAATCCGTGAAGAAATATGATGAAAGTTTCTTCAGAAACAGTAATCTTATAATGATAATCCTGCAGGAGGGGAGCGGCTCAGTAAGGCATGAAGTAACGAGGGTCAGGTATTTTTATTCGGGACTTGATGAAATAATGTATTCGGTTCAGCCCGAAATCAGACGGATTGTTCCCGAAGTGCAGACCTGTGATATGGCCCAATGGCATATAATTATTGAGGTCGGCAAAGAGTACGGAAAAGACACGGCATGCCTTAAGTCACCTGTGATTAAATAAGTTTTATATTGAAAAAAACAGACCTCGAATCTGAGGTCTGTTTGCTTTTTATATGCTGTTATGAAAGTTTATGAATGAAAAGTCCGCTGAGGAGCTTGGGCTCAAACCATGTTGATTTCGGGGGCATGATTTTGCCTGCGTCAGCTATGTCCATAAGGTCCTCAAGAGTTGTGGGATACATTGAGAAGGCAATCTTCATGTCGGTGTTAACTCTGCGCTCCAGTTCGCTGAGGCCTCTGATACCGCCGATGAAGTCGATTCTCTTGTCTGTTCTCGGGTCATCAATTCCGAAAATGGGAGAAATCATGTTCTCCTGAAGAATTGAAACGTCAAGTCTCGCAACGGGGTCGCTGTCGTCAAATGTGCCTTCTTTAGCTGTTACCTTGTACCACATACCGTCAAGAAGCATGCCGAATGTATGCTTCGCTTCGGGCTTGTAGGCGTCTTTGCCGTATTCTTCAACGGTGAATTTCTCGCTGAGCTTGGCGATGAATTCCTCACTTGTGTTGCCGTTGAGGTCTTTCATAACTCTGTTGTAGTCCATGATTTCAAGCTCATTCTCGGGGAAGAGAACAGCAAGGAAGAAGTTGAATTCCTCTTCGCCTGTGAAGTTCGGGAACTGCTCACGGCGCTTGAGACCAACCTTGACGGCTGAAGCAGCTCTGTGGTGACCGTCAGCGATATAAAGGTAGTCAACACCCGCGAATTTTTCGCAGAGCATTGCGATAATGTCAGCGTCATCAATAACCCATACTGTGTTGGCTACGCCGTCTTCTGTAACGAAATCATAAACGGGAGCGTGATTTTCCTTCCAGTCTTCAACAACGGCGCTGATGTCATCGTTCTTTTTGTATGTAAGGAAGATGGGGCCTGTGTTGGCGTCGCAGTAGTCAACGTGGTTGATTCTGTCAGCTTCTTTGTCGGCTCTTGTGAGCTCGTGCTTTTTGATGATGTTATTGATATAGTCGTCAATAGCGGTGCAGCCTACAAGACCTGTCTGGCTTCTGCCGTTCATAATCTGACGGTAAATATATACGCAGGGAGTCTCGTCCTGCTTTGCAACGCCGTCTTCAACAAGCTTTGCGAGATTCTCTTTTGCCTTGTTGTAGATGGTTTCGGTGTAGATGTTTTCGGGGATGGGGTCAAAGTCAATTTCGGCCTTGTCAACATGAAGGAATGAATAGGGCTTGCCCTTAACCATTTCCTTAGCTTCCTCGCTGTTCATAACGTCATAGGGGAGAGCGGCGATTTCGCTTGCTTTTTCGGGTATAGGGCGAATTGCTTTGAACGGTTTGAAAATTGCCATGTGAATTACTCCTTTTCGGTAATAGATATCCTGAATATTCTACATCATGCGGCAAAAAAAGTCAACAAAAAGGAGCTTGATTTTTCAAGCTCCGTAAATTTGTTTTGACTGTGTTTTTCAGACCTTCTCGTCTATACCAAGTAACCAGTTAACAGAAACGCCCAAAACTTCCGAGAGTGCTTTAAGCTCATAATCAGAAACGCCTCTGATTTGACCTTCGAGCTTCGAGAGACCGGATGCGTTAAGGTCGATTCCTCTGACCTGAAGCTGAGCGAGCAGATCCTTTTGCTTCATACCGATATTTTTACGTTGTTGCTCAACCTTAGCCCCTATAATGTTCTTTGCGCCAAGCTGTTGCTCTCTGGTTCTCATGGGTCCACCTACTTTCGATATAAAATAAACAGCACCTGCTGAGTTTAAAAGCATTATATCATAACCCGTTTAAAAATATAGTCAAAAATAGAAAAAAAACAAAAAAATTATAAAAAATGTTAAAATTTCCATACAATTTTACTAAAAAGATATTTTTATTGGTACTTTTCAATAAGATTATATTGTAAAACAATACAAAAATGTGCGGAAAATTTGACATTGATGTATAATATTTTGCCGTATTGTAAAAAACACATAATCCCGGGACGACAAAACCCGGGATTATGTGCGTTATGGGAGCCGACATAGTCGGCGGGAGTGGCGTCTCAGGCTGATTTGCCGAAGCTGACTCTGCCGGATTTTGAGGGGACTGCGTGAAGATGAGCTTTCTGCGCGGCCTTCTTTCTGATATAGCGGCGGCGCATATACTTTTTGTACGCTCTTCCTGCGGCAAAAATAAGTCTGTCTTCAAACTCAATAACCTTATCTTCGTTCATAAATCCGAAAATAAGAACCATCACTGCGATAATATCAAATACTGTAGCTGTTAACATTGCGCCTGCCATAATATCTCCTCTTTCTTTATGTGAAATTTGTTGAACATTTGTTCTTTACAAGTCATATTATAGCAGATATTTTTTATTTGTCAACACAAATGTTCGACAAAAATTGCGTTTGCAGTCCCATTTAAAGTACTTTACTATGCTTTTTCAGGCTTTTTTTAAAAAAACTTCGTTTTCAAGAGAAAGTTTGTTCGTGTAGTCGCTGATATTTTTAAGTGTTACCGCGGCAATTCGGCCGAGCGCCTCACGGGTAAGAAATCCCTGATGTGATGTTACTATAACATTTGGCATGGATATAAGCTGAACGAGCAGTCTGTCCTTGTTTGTTGTGTCTGAAAAGTCCTCGTGAAAAATTTCGGTTTCCTCCTCATATACGTCAAGGCAGGCACCGCCTATTTTTTCGTTTATTATGCCGTCAAGAAGAGCTCGTGAGTCAATCAGCGAGCCGCGGGATGTGTTGACAATAAAAACTCCGTCCTTCATGCGGCTGATGCTTTCGCTGTTGATAATGTGGTGAGTGTCTCTTGTAAGAGGGCAGTGGAGAGAAATAACATCGCATTCGCGGAAAATTCTGTCGAGGCCGACATATTCCGCTTTATCGCTGTTTTTTACTATGTCATAAGCGAATACGTTCATTCCGAATCCCGAGCATATGTCGATAAATGCAGAGCCGATGTTGCCCGTGCCGATAACACCGACGTTTTTGCCGTGCAGGTCAAAGCCTGTAAGCCCGTTGAGGCTGAAATTGTAGTCACGGGTTCTGAGAAAAGCCTTGTGAATTCTGCGGTTGAGCGTGAGCAGCATTGCCATGGCGTGTTCTGCAACGGCGTAGGGGGAATATACGGGGACACGGGCGACTTTAATCTTTCCCTCTGCGGCTTTAAGGTCAACATTGTTATAGCCTGCGCAGCGCATTGCGATGAGCCCGACGCCCAGCTCGTGCAGAGCGTCTATTGTCTCGCTGTCAATATCATCGTTTACGAAGGCGACTGCGGCGGCGCAGTCTTTGGAAAGGATTGCAGTTCTTGCGGACAGCTTTGTTTCAAAATATTTGATTTCAAAGCCGTACTTTTCATTTTCTTTATCAAAAAAGATTCTGTCATAAGGCTTTGTGTCATAAAAGCTTATTTTCATAATTATCACCGGTAATAGTATTACCCGAAAAAACAAAAAAACAGTGCAGTTTTTAAACTGCACTGAAATCGATTGAAATTATAATTTTCCGCCGAGGCTTTCATATATCTCATTGATTTTGTCTTCTCCCGATAAACGGAGCCTGCATATTATTGCCTGCTCTTTTTCTGTCAGCCCGGGGTAATAAATCTGAGCGCGGTCTGTAACCTGACGGTCGGTGTTGAGAACGAGCGTTTCGTCTGTTCCGTCAAGTCCGCCGCAAAGGCTGTCAACAGATACGTTGTAGAGCTTTGCGAACATCCTTATGCTGTCAAGAGGAGGAACGGCTTTTCCGCTTTCGTATTTGGCAATGAGAGAACGGTCTTTATCAAGAATTTTTGCAACCTCTTCCTGTGTAAGCCGATAACTCTTGCGAAGATTTCTGAGATTTTTAAAGAGTATTTCATTATTCACTGCCTTCACCTCCTGAGTAATATTAACACAGATTAAATAAAAAAGCAAATATTTGTTGAAAAAAAGTGAAAAATTTTTTATTGCTTATTATACATTATTATGGTAATATAAATGTGTATGGACATTTGTCCGTTCGCGGCAGTTCGTAACCATCCTGCCGTCGGCTCAGCCGAAAAACAAAACTAAGGAGAAATATAATGAAAAACAATACTAAAACGGCATATATCGCTCAGGCTGCCGTTATTGCCGCAATGTACGCGGCGTTCACCCTTTGCCTGCAGCCGCTGTCATTTTCCGGGTGGCAGTTAAGAATTTCCGAAGCGCTGACCCTGCTGCCGGTGCTGACCCCCGCGGCTGTTCCCGGTCTTGCCGTCGGATGCTTCCTTGCAAATATCGCAAGTCCTCTCGGTGCTGTTGATATGGTTCTCGGCACGGCGGCTACACTGATTGCGGCAATACTTACAAGGGTCACGGGCAGAATCAGAATAAAAAATCTTCCGGTATTGTCCGCGGCTTTTCCCGTGATATTTAATGCGGTTGCCGTGGGAGCTTCGATTTCAATAACAAACAGCGAAGGCTTTACCGCAGGAGCTTTTGTGCTCAATGCGCTGAGCGTTGCCGCAGGTGAGTCAGTGTCATGCTTCCTGCTTGGGCTTCCGCTTGCGAGAGTACTTGAAAAAAGAAATATATTTGACAGATGGGATAAAAAATGAAAGTCGGATTTTTAATTCAGAAGCTGTCCTCAGGCGGAGCTGAGCGGGCGGCGTCATCAATAGCCAATGAAATGGCCGCAAGAGGCGAATCAGTCGAAATCATAACATTTGATACGGCTGACAGCTTTTACGCTCTTAACGAAGGCGTTTTGGTTTATAATATGGAGCTCGCGGATATTTCAAAGTCCGCGTCGCTTAAAAGAGTTCTGGGCTGTATAAAAAGAGCCTTTGAAATCAGAAGAAAAATAAAATCAAGGCAGCTTGACGCTCTTGTGTGCATGAGCACCACGATGAACCTGTACGGCCTGCTTTCCACTCTTTTTACAAAGACAAAGGTTATCGGTACGGAGAGAAATAACCCGTATAAATACAAGGCTGATTTTATTAATGCTTCGCTTAAAAAACTCAGCGCGCTTTTTCTTGACGGATTCATTTTTCAGACGGAGGCCGCTTCACGGTATTACGCAGAAAGCGTACGCAGAAAAGGCACTGTCATTCAGAACGCGGTTTTCAATCCGCTGATAAAGGAGCTTAAGCCACCCGAAAAGCGTCAGAAAATAATCTACGGTGTCGGCAGACTCTCAGCTCAGAAGCGTTTTCAGGATCTGATTGACGCGTACGCTCTCGTTGAAAAGACACATCCCGACTACAGACTTGTGATTTTCGGTGAGGGGGAGGACAGAGAAAAGCTGCAGACACAGATTGATTCTCTGAATCTCAGCGAAAAGGCACTTCTGCCGGGAGCGGATAAGGAAGCACTGCGTTTTGTTTCAAAGGGAAGTGTGTTTGTCCTCTCGTCTGATTATGAGGGAATGCCAAACGTGCTTCTTGAGGCGATGGCGGCGGGAACCCCGTGCGTTTCCACAAGATGTAAAATGGGGCCTGAGGAGCTGATTGATGACGGAATGAACGGAATACTTGTTCCCGTCGGCGATATTAAAAAAATCAGCGAAGGTATAGAAATGATTATTGACAACCCTAAGCTTTCGGAGTCAATATCAAAAAACGGAAGAAATATACTTAAGACAAATGATGTATCGGCCATCAGTGAAAAATGGCTTGACTATATTAAATCAATTTTGTAAAAGGAGAATGTGATTATGGGCAGAAAGATTATTGTAGCAGGCGGCGGTCACGGCGGAAT
>JAZUHE010000147.1:0-4138 GCA_045641565.1 Acutalibacteraceae bacterium
CTCAAGGAAGAAGGCTATGAGGTCGTGCTCTGCAATTCCAACCCCGCCACCATCATGACTGATACATCCAATGCAGACAAAGTGTATATGGAAGTCGGATCGTAGCCATGTCGTTCTGTGAGCCAAGGAGTTGAGGAGCTCAGTTGTCTTCCTAAGACCGCTTGCCTCCGACTTCTCAAGGAAGAAGGCTATGAGGTCGTGCTCTGCAATTCCAACCCCGCCACCATCATGACTGATACATCCATTGCAGACAAAGTGTATATGGAGCCTCTGACGCTTGAATACATTGCAAAGATCCTCCGTTATGAGCGCCCGGATGCCATAGTCCCCGGCATAGGCGGGCAGACTGGCCTGAACCTTGCAATGCAGCTTGAGAAAAAAGGAGTTCTCAAGGAATGCGGAGTACAGCTTCTCGGCACATCAAGCGAAAGCATTGAGCGTGCGGAGGACAGAGAGCTGTTCAAGGAAATGTGCGAATCAATCGGTGAGCCTGTTATTCCGTCAGAGATAACATACAGCATTGAAGAAGCGAAAAAGGCGGCAGCTGAAATCGGCTATCCCGTTGTTCTCCGTCCCGCGTTCACACTCGGCGGTACAGGCGGCGGCTTCGCTTATAACGAGGCTGAGCTTGTTGAAATCGGTACTAACGCGTTCAAGCTTTCACCTGTTCATCAGGTTCTCATCGAGAAGAGCGTTAAGGGCTATAAAGAGATAGAGTTTGAGGTTATGCGTGACTCCAACGACCACGCAATCACAATCTGCGGAATGGAAAACGTTGACCCCGTAGGCGTTCATACAGGTGACTCCATCGTTGTAGCTCCCATTCTTTCACTTAATGACCATGACCTTAAAATGCTCAACGACAGCGCAATTAAAATTATCCGTGAGCTTAAAATAGAGGGCGGCTGCAACGTTCAGTTCGCGCTCAATCCCAATTCAAGCGAGTACTTCCTTATAGAGGTTAACCCCAGAGTTTCCCGTTCTTCCGCTCTTGCGTCAAAAGCCAGCGGTTATCCCATAGCGAGAGTTACCGCTAAAATCGCAATGGGCATGTCTCTTGAAGAGATTCCCGTAGCAGGCGGCACAGCGGCTATCGAGCCGAGCCTTGATTATATCGTTGCCAAGTTCCCGCGTTTCCCGTTTGATAAGTTCGCTGACGCTCCCAATAATCTCGGCACTCAGATGAAGGCTACAGGCGAGGTTATGGGCATCGGTTCAACTCTTGACGAATGCTTCTTAAAGTCAGTTCGCTCCCTTGAAACAGGCGTATGCCACCTTTATCTTTCAAAGTTTGACAATATGAGCGAGGACGAGCTTCTTGATTATCTTAAGGAGTTCAAGGCTGACAACATCTTCGCTATCGCTCAGCTTCTCAGAATGGGTACAGGCATTGAAAAGCTCCACGAAGTTACAGAAATCACAGAGCTTTTCCTTGAGAGCATGAAGCGCATTGTTGACCTTGAGAGTACTCTTAAAGAGAAAAAAGGCGATATAAAAGCTCTTACCGCCGCAAAGGTTATGGGCTTCTCAGACCAGTATATCGCAAAGCTCTGGGGTGTTGACGAGGTTTCAGTCTATAAACTCAGAAAAGAAAATAAAATTACTCCCGTATTCAAGATGGTTGATACTCTTCATACAGGCAAATACATTGCGTATCTCTACTCAACCTATCTGAATCTTATTGATGACAGCGTTAAGAACGAATCACGTCTTACAGACAAGAAAAAGATTATTGTTCTCGGTGCAGGCCCCATCAGAATCGGTCAGGGCGTTGAGTTCGACTATTCAACCGTTCACGCTGTTCAGACTATCAAGCGCAATGACTATGAAGCCATAATTATCAACAACAATCCCGAAACAGTTTCAACTGACTATACTACAGCGGACAAGCTCTATTTCGAGCCTCTTACTCCCGAGGATGTTATGGCGATTATCGACTTTGAGCAGCCCGAGGGTGTTGTAGCTTCACTCGGCGGTCAGACTGCTATCAATCTCGCTCAGCCTCTTATGGACAGAGGCGTAAAAATTATCGGTACAGACTGCGCCGCTATCGAAAGAGCTGAAAACCGTGACAGCTTTGAAAAGGTGCTCACATCTCTCGGTATTCCTCAGCCCAAGGGCAAGGCTGTTACAAATATCGAAGACGGTCTTAAGGCCGCCAATGAAATCGGATATCCTGTTCTTGTCCGTCCTTCGTTTGTTCTCGGCGGACGTGCCATGCAGATAGTTTCAAAAGACGAGCAGCTTTGTCATTATCTTAAGACAGCCGTTGAAATCGACGAGGATAAACCTGTTCTTGTTGATAAATACATTCAGGGTAAAGAGGTTGAGGTTGACGCAATCTGCGACGGCAGAGATGTTTTTGTTCCCGGTATTATGGAGCTTGTTGAAAGAACAGGCGTTCATTCGGGCGACTCAATCAGCGTTTATCCCACATTTTCAATTTCTGACAAGGTTAAGGGAATTATCCTTCAGTACGCTAAAAAGCTCGGTCTCGGCATAGGCATTGTCGGCCTTTATAATATTCAGTTTATCGTTGACAAGAATGAAAACGTATTCATCATCGAGGTTAACCCCCGTTCTTCAAGAACAGTTCCGTTCCTTTCAAAGTCAACAGGCTATTCACTTGCCGATATCGCCACTGAGGTAATCCTCGGCAAGAGCCTTAAGGAACAGGGCATATTCTGTCTTTATCCCGAAGAGAAAAAGCGTTCATATGTTAAGGTTCCTGTTTTCTCATTCAATAAGATTAAAGGCCTTGACGCTTATCTTTCACCTGAAATGAAATCAACAGGTGAAGCAATCGGTTATGACGACAAGCTTCACAGAGCAATGTATAAGGCTCTTATCGCCTCCGGTATGAATCTTCAGAATTACGGTACAGTCCTCGTTACTCTCGCTGACGAAGACAAGGCGGAAGCACTTCCTCTTATCAGAAGATTCTATAACATGGGCTTCAATATTGAGGCTACAATCGGTACGGCGAATTATCTTAAGGAGAACGGAATCCGCACAAGAGTACGCGGCAAGATAAGCGAAGGCAGCACTGAGATTCTCGACTCAATCCGTGCCGGCTATGTAAGCTACGTTATCAATACAAGAGCGATTATGTCGGGTGTTCACTATGATGACGGTGTTGAAATCCGCCGCTGCTCAACAGAAAACAACGTAACAATTTTCACTTCTCTTGATACTGTCCGTGTTCTTCTTGACGTACTTGAAGAAACCACACTCACAATTTCAACAATCGACTCTTAAGGTGAAGAAATGAAAAAAAGTGTTTTTACGGTTAAAGAAAATACCGCACTTAACAAAAATGTATATAAAATGGTTCTGGCGGGGGATACTGACGCAATCACATCCCCCGGTCAGTTCGTAAATATTCAGCTTGACGGCTTTTATCTTCGCCGTCCCATATCTGTCTGCGATTATGAAGACGGCACGCTCACTCTTATTTATAAGGTGGTCGGCGGCGGTACTGAGTATATGTCGACGCTTACAGCAGGCGCTGAGCTTGATATTCTTACGGGCCTCGGCAACGGATACGATATTTCTCTTTCGGGAGATAAGCCTCTGCTTCTCGGCGGCGGCGTCGGTGTTCCGCCTCTTTATAATCTTGCTAAAAAGCTTATTTCTCAGGGCAAATCTGTGTCTGTGATTTTAGGCTTCAACACAAAAAACGAGATTTTTTATGAAGATGAGTTCCGTGCTCTCGGTGCGGATGTTACTGTAACCACAGCTGACGGCTCCTACGGAGTTAAAGGATTTGTTATTGATGCTTTGCCTGAGAGTTATACATATTTTTACACCTGCGGCCCCGAGCCAATGCTTAAGGCAGTCTATAAGGCTTCGAATACAAGCGGTCAGATGAGCTTTGAAGAGAGAATGGGCTGCGGCTTCGGCGCGTGCATGGGATGCTCGTGCAAAACTCTCACGGGCAATAAGAGAATCTGTAAGGACGGTCCTGTCATGAAGAAGGAGGAGATTATATGGGAAAAATGAGCGTAAACCTCTGCGGTATCGAGCTTGATAATCCCGTAATTCCTGCTTCGGGTACCTTCGGATTCGGCTATGAATTCGCTGAGCTTTATGATATAAACTGCCTCGGAACATTTTCGTTCAAGGGCACTACAAAAGA
>JAZUHE010000148.1:0-9624 GCA_045641565.1 Acutalibacteraceae bacterium
TACAGTATTTATTATTCTTTGGCGAAGGCTAATAATACTATACGTATTGTACGTATAGTATTGTATCATCTATGTATTTCATTGTCAACACTTTTATATGTAAATTATATAATTTTGCGCATTATTATGAATTAATACCTAACGTCGTAAAGCCTGGGAGTTGTTTCTTTTTTATTACACTAATAATAATGCTCAATCACACAAGAAGAATCTAAAATATCTCCGAGATTATAACAACTTTCAATAATTCCATTAATAGTACCCTCCCACCATTTTCCCGCTGAAAATATCATATCTGTAATCTGACATTATAAATTCTTTGTTTCACACCATTTGTCAAAAGCAGATTTCATCACAATGATGTTCTTGGTGCAGGGAATAGTGGGAATGTTTTCGGTTTTGATGATTTTGCGAACTGTAGCTTCAGACACCTGCAACATCTCCGCAATCTGTGCTGTGGTATATGTTATAGGTTTCATCTTTTCCGGTTCTGCAGGTGTTCCGAAATCATGTCCTGTCTGTTTTTTGAATAATTCTCGCAATTCTGATGCCATATTGTATTGGCTCCTTTCAAATAAGTTTACACCTAAAATATATTAGATGAACTTTTCAGAGCCAAAAGGCATTGTTTTTGAGGAAATATTTTTTCTAAAATTTTTCTAAATTTTACTGATTTTTAGAAAAATATGGTGTTTTCTAATAAAAAAAGCCCTCAAAAATGAGGGCAAAAAAGGCATAAAAAATGCCGAAAACCTTGATAAATAAGGCTTTCGGCGTGGCGCGCTGCAAGGGATTCGAACCCCTGACCTTTTGGTTCGTAGCCAAACACTCTATCCAGCTGAGCTAGCAGCGCATTTCCTGACTGCCCGAATATCATATCACAACAGCTTTTGAAAAGTCAATACTTTTTTGAAAAATTTTTTCAATTTGTCAAAAAATATATGGCAATTATTATTTTCGGGCATATACTGCAATGAGATGTTTAAACTAATATCTGCGGATACGGACATCAGCGGTACTGCCATAAAAAACTGTGTCTGCCGTACGGCAAATATCCGCTTTATATAGCCCCGCCGCAACTGACGGGGTACTGAAAAAGAAAAGGACCTGATTAACAGGTCCTGATTTTTTATTCTACTTCTGCTGTTTCGGGATTATCCCAGTCGAAGCCGTAGCTTTCTGTTGATTCATATCTGAATGAAAGCGGTACTGTTCCTACATCTGCAAGAGTTCCGACGCCTGTAATCTCAGTTGAAACGATTACGCTTCTCTCAAGATTGAGTTCTGTAATCTTATCTGTTTCTTTTGAAATGACGGCTCTTATTGTACCTGTATTATACTGTGAATCATAATCGTTTACAGTAAAGTATGCGGCAGCCTTCTTCATCTCTTCAAGAATCTGATCCTTGGGAGAAATCTTATACATCTTGCCGAATACACTTTCGTCCTGAGTGGGATTATCCTCTTCCCAGATTGTCATAACGATAGTATATGAACGTGAAGTTGTATCATCAATATCAATAATGTTTGCAGATCTGATGTCTTTTATATCAAACATCTTTGCGGGCAGAATAGCTGAATTATCTTCGCCGTATTCAACACCGTCTTTGCTGCCGTTTGTCATGAGCTTTGCGATTGTTGTAAAAGCCTCTTCTATATGGCTGTTTTCACAGTCGGGAGACTTTGCTTTTTCGGAAAGGCTGTATGAAACAGCAGGCTTTGATGTTTTAACATCCTCAAATGACTTGCAGAAATAATCGAAAATTTCCTGCTTTGTCTGGGGGATGGCTGATTTACGTTTGATAACGTCTTCACTGGTATCAACGGCACATGAGCAGAGAGAAAGCGCCGTAACCGCAATAAGTACAAGTGAAATAACTCTTGCTAACGTTTTTTTCATAAATACAACTCCTTAAAAAGGGAAAATTAAACTGATTTTTTACATTATAGCATACTATAACATAATTTAACAATAGTTTTTTTAATTTTTTTTATTTTTGTTCAATATGTTTATCAGTTCAGACCTTTTTCGTCAAAGAGGAACGTGGTCTCAAGAGCAATCTTAACGCCTGCCTCAACAGTTTTGAGGTCAAGATTATCTTCAGTGTCAAGTCTTGTATGATAATATCTCGCAGGTGAAGGATCCATAGCAACAAACGAAGCTGCGGGAATACCTGCCTGAGACATCGCCGCGGCATCTGTTGAGCCGAGGTCGATAGTTTCGATTGATACATCGTCAAAACCGGCGATAACCGAGCCCTCTTTAATAAGATTAACAACTCTTGAGTCGTTCTTTACAACGCCTGTCATATCTTTTTCATAGATTGTCTTGAAGTCAAAATCGCGCACGGTATCAAAGCCTACAAATATTGTTTCTATTCCGCTGTCTTTGATTTCCTTCGCGTGAGCCTTGCCGTATGCTTTCGCTCCGCGGAGACCTGCCTCCTCGCCTGCCGCAAGAAGAACCTGAACTTCTGTGTTTTCAAATCTAATATCGTTATCAGAAAGGAATTTTGCAACCGCACAGGAAATGAAGCAGCCTGTAAGGTCATCATTCGCGCCTGTTACGGGGCGTTTATAGTTGCAGAAGAAAAGAGCCGCGATATAGAAAGGAATAAGAGCAAGCATAACAATGGTGAGCACCTTTGCCGCTGTGCTGTCCCCTGAGAAAACAACCGAAAAGCTCATGCCGCTGCCGGAAGCTATAGCGTAAACAGAAGCACCTATGCTCAGAACAACGCCTAAAATCGCAGATATAATAATAGTAAGCACTGCCGGTCTGCCGCCGTAATATGTATACGTCCATTCAAAAGCGGAATCAGTGTGGCCTGAGAGAATAATTCTTCTCTTTGTCTCACCTGCGGCCTTTCTGACGCCGATAACGTTTGCAGTGTCTTTTTTCGGGAAGAAGATGTCAAGAACGGGCTTGTAGAAAATAAACTCACCGACAATGAAGAAAAGTGTAAGCACCATAAGAGCAAGTGTAATCACCGCAAAGCCGAGCATATAAGCTACAGCGGAAAGAATAAGCAGTGAAGCTCCGATGGGGACCCATGACATGAACGCCTTATCGCTTACCTTAAGAGGTTCGACTTTTGTTTCGTCACAGAATTTATCAAGGTCGGCCTTGAAATATTCTCTTGCCTTTGCGTCACTTTCGCTGCCGACGATTCTGGGTCCGCAGGTCTTGCACACATTTTTTACGCTCTTGACTGTATAATTAGCGTATTCACGCACCCTTGCCGGGTACTTTTCAATGCTTTCGTTTGCCTTCAAAAAATCAAATCCTTTCAGTGTGTGAAAAATTATTTAATATTGTTCCAAAGAATATAATCATCAACAAGCAGCGCTCTTACAGGCGCGCCGTCTACAGGCCCTACTTTAACAGGAGGAGCTATAAGAAAATAGTCGCCCGGCTCCACATTTTTAAGGTCAAGGCCTTCAAGAATCGCAACGCCGTTTCTCAGAAAAGCCTTGTGGGGAGCTGTCTGGTCCCCTGCTCTGCCAACGGAATCTGCATCGGTACCGATAAGGCAGATACCTAAATCCACCGTCTCATATGCCGAGCTGTCCATAAATCTTGCAAGTCCGTTGCCTTTTATAAGTATGCGCTGTGCGTTTTTAGGAAATTTTTTGTTTACATATTCACCTGAAATAACGCCCTGCGGAACTTCAATAACCTTACACGGGCCTATATACTTTGAAAGCTCCATATCTTCAATGGTATCTGCTCCGTCAATAAAATGGCACGGTGCGTCAGCATGAGTACCCGTATGAAGGCAGGCGTAAAGCGCAGTAAGGTTGCATCCGCCGTTTTCAACGGTTCTTACCTGTTCCACCTTCGTTTTCGGGTCGCCCGGATACTCAACAGTATTGACAAGCGTCCTTGAAATATCAATTATTCTCATACCGTCACCCCGTTTTTTACTGATTATTCATTTCCTTGAGTGATTCCATCTTAAGATATGCATTAATGAAACCGTCAAGGTCGCCGTCCATAACAGCGTTGATATTGCCGATTTCAAAATTTGTTCTGTGGTCTTTTACAAGTGTATAGGGCATGAATACGTATGAACGTATCTGACTGCCCCAGCCGATTTCTTTCTGGTCACCCTTGATATCTTCAATTTTGTCAAGGTGCTCTCTCTCTTTTATTTCAATAAGCTTTGACTTAAGCATGCGCATCGCAACCTCGCGGTTCTGATGCTGGCTTCTTTCAACCTGGCACGAAACAACGATATTTGTGGGAATATGAATAAGTCTTACGGCAGATGAGGTCTTATTAACCTTCTGTCCGCCTGCGCCAGAAGCGCGGTAAACTTCCATTTTAATATCCTCGGGTCTGATATCAACCTCTATGGTGTCGTCAATTTCGGGCATAACCTCAAGAGAAGCGAAGGAAGTATGTCTTCTGCCTGACGCGTCAAAGGGAGAAACTCTTACAAGACGGTGAACACCTGCCTCGCTCTTCATGTAACCGTATGCGTTCTCGCCCTCAATAAGTAGAGTGGCTGATTTAAGTCCCGCTTCATCGCCGTCAAGAAAGTCAATCATGCTTACCTTGAAGCCGTGCTTCTCACCCCAGTGAGAATACATTCTGACAAGCATCTCAGCCCAGTCCTGAGCCTCTGTTCCGCCTGCTCCCGCATGGAAGGTAAGAACTGCGTTTTTATCGTCATATTCACCTGAAAGAAGAGTGCTGAGGGTCTGCTTGTCAAGCTCCTCAATAAAAGCGTCAACATTATTTGAGCATTCCTCAAACATGCTTTCGTCTTCTTCTTCGTCAGAAAGCTCGATAATCATAAGTCCGTCATCAAATGCGGCTTTCAGATCCTCATACGCCTTTATTCTGCTTTTGAGTGATGCGATTTTCTGAAGCACCTTCTGTGAATTGGCAAGGTCTCCCCAGAAGTCCTCCTGAGCGGTCATTTCCTCAAGGCGCGCCTGTTCAGCCTTCATATCCTCAAGGCCGAGAGCCTCTTTCAGCTCAGCAAGCTTATCTTCATAGCCAAGTAATTTAAGTCTTAATTCTTCAAACTGTAACATATTTAACCTCTCAAACTAACAAAATTACTCTATTATAATGAATTATACAAGAAAATCGTTACAAAGTAAAGAAACTTTTCATATAATCATTGAAAAATATTTTAAAATCGTTTACAATATAACCGATAAATGTGTTATAATACATATAAATTGTATTTTGGAGATAATTTGATGGATTATAAAAATGAAATCTGTCCCGTCTGCGCAGGTATTTTTGAAGACGGAGACGATATTGTAGTATGCCCCGAATGCGGTACTCCCCACCACAGAGCATGCTGGGCAATAAACAACCGCTGTGCTAACGAGGTTCTTCACTCTGACGGATTTGAGTGGCATAAAAAAGAAACGCAGAATCCCGAAAGCTCTTTCGTGCAGAATGAATCTCAGCAGACATCCGGTGAAGAAAATCCCCAGGGGAATACGGGCACACCCTTTGTGATGCCTGATATCAGCTTTGAGGATATGAACGAAGACAGATTTGAAAGTCTTTGCATGAGCGGTATAAATGCCGATAAAAACGATAATCTCGACGGAATGCGTATCGGCGATATCGCTGTTTACATTCAGCAGAATGCCCGCCACTATATAAACAAATTTATTAAGCATAAAGGCATTTCATTCAACTGGGCGGCGCTCATCTTCTCACCCGCATGGTTCTTTTACAGAAAGCTTTATAAGGCCGGCGCAATTTTTCTTGCAGTCACCGTTGCCGTTTCCCTTTTCACATATCCTATGGCATCATCACTGGTAAAAGAGCAGGATGAAATTCTTTCACTTATTTCAACTGACGAAAACGGCGAAGAGCTGAGCAGAGACGAAATATATAAAGCTGTTTCGGAGAATCCCGAATACATGACGCGGATGACGTCATATCTGAAAAGAGGCTCAGTTTTCCTTGCGGCAAATGTTCTTCCGCATATTATAGCGGCTCTGTGCGCAAATGAAATCTATAAGCGCAAAATCAGAAAAGAGCTTGAAATAATAAACAGCACCACAGAAGACAGATCACTCAGACAGGCTCTGATAGTTCAGCGCGGCAGAGTTTCGTTCCTGTGGGGCGCGGTTGTTTTTATTGCGGCAGATTATATCGCGCCTGTACTTATGCAGGCAGGCAACTTTTTTAAGGATTTATTTTAACCACGGAGGTAATATCATATGAAAATCAGGAAAGCAGTTATACCCGCGGCAGGTCTCGGCACAAGAGTTCTCCCCGCATCCAAGTCAGTTCCAAAGGAAATGCTCAACATAGTTGACAAGCCTGCCATTCAGTATATTGTAGAAGAAGCGGCAGCTGCAGGAATTGAAGACATACTTATTATCACCAACAGAGGCAAGGGTGTTATTGAAGATCACTTTGACCACAGCTATGAGCTGGAGGATCAGCTCTCAAAGAACCCCAAGAAAAAAGATATTTATGATGTTGTCAAAGCAACAGCTGATATCGCAAATGTTTATTTCGTACGTCAGAAAGAGACAAAAGGTCTCGGCCACGCAATCATGAAGGCTAAATCATTTGTAGGCGATGAACCCTTCGCAATTCTCTACGGCGACGACGTTATTGTTAACTATGACAACAACCCCGTTACCAAGCAGCTTGTTGAAACATACGAAAAGTACGGTAAAGGCGTTGTAGGCGTTAAAGAAGTTCCGCGCAAAGACGTTTCTAAATACTGCTCTCTTGACGTTACTCCCATTGACGACAAACTCATGACCGTTCACAACATTATTGAAAAGCCCACAGAGGACCAGATTATGTCCTGCTATTCAATTCTCGGCAGAGTTATCGCTCCTCCCTGCGTATTTGACTATCTTGAAGAGGACCTCAAAAACACTCCCGAGGGAGAAGAACTTTATTTCACAGATACGCTCACACGTGTTGCTAAAGAGAACGGACTTCTCGCTCAGGATTTTGACGGAATCCGCTATGATATGGGCAACAAGCTCGGCATCATGAAAGCAAACTGCGAGGTTGCTCTCAATCACCCCGAAATCGGTGAGGAATTCAAAGCATATCTTAAGGAACTCACAAAGGATCTCTAATATACATATCTTACTCCTGCGGCCGCAATACCGCAGGAGTTATTTTTATTACGTTTAATTATCTGACAGCGTTCAACAGCAAATTGAATGAAATACGGGAGTGAACTTCCGATTTTTCTGTAATAATAATTAGTTGACAAAGAGAATCGCGTGTAATATAATATTAATAAATTAACTGATAAAACATTCAGCTCCCGCCTGTCGCTGACGGAATGTGAATTGACACAGTGCGGCTAACGGGAAATATTACCGACCGTCTGGGTAACTCTGAGATACAGGGTTACCCTTTTTTATTGCAATCGAAAGGAACGTGAATTCAATGAGATTTGAAGAGTGGAACGGCTTTGTTGAAGGCGAATGGCAGGAAGGCATAAACGTAAGAGACTTCATTGATAAGAACTACACACCGTATGAGGGTGACGGAGCTTTTCTCGCAGGCCCTACGGAGCGTACAAAAGAGGTGCTCGCAAAATTTGAAAAGCTCAAGGCTCTTGAGCAGGAGCGCGGCGGAGTTCTTTCCGTTGACACAACCACTGTTTCATCTCTTTGCAATTACGAGCCCGGCTACCTTTCCGATAAGGATATTATTGTAGGTCTCCAGACAGACGAGCCTCTCAAGCGCGGAGTTAACCCCTTCGGCGGAATCCGTATGGCACGTTCAGCCTGCGAAGCATACGGCTATAAGCTTTCTGACAAAATTGAGGAATATTTCACATACAGAACGACTCACAATGACGGCGTTTTCAGAGTATATACCGATGAAATGAAAGCCGCCCGTCACTGCGCGCTTCTTACAGGACTTCCCGACGCTTACGGCCGCGGCAGAATTATCGGCGACTACAGAAGAATCGCTCTTTACGGAATCGACTTCCTTATCGAAGAGAAAAAGAAGGACAAGGCCAAAGTCGGCGAGAACTATATGAGCGTTGACAACGTCAGACTTCTCGAAGAGCTCTATCAGCAGATAGCATTTTTAAAAATGCTCAAAGAAATGGCTCTTTCCTACGGTCACGATATCTCAAAGCCTGCAAAAAATGCGTACGAGGCAATTCAGTGGACATATTTCGGCTATCTCGCCGCCAATAAAGAGCAGAACGGCGCCGCAATGTCCTTCGGCAGAAATTCAACATTCTTTGATATTTATATCGAGCGAGACATAAAGAACGGCACACTTAACGAAGAAGCCGCTCAGGAGCTTATCGATGACCTTGTTCTCAAGCTTCGCTGCGCACGTCATCTTCGCACTCCCGAATACAACGAGCTTTTCGGCGGTGACCCCATGTGGATTACAGAAAGCATCGGCGGCATGAATCTCAACCACAAGACCCTTGTTACAAAATCATCATTCAGAATTCTCAACACCCTCTATAATTTAGGGCCCGCTCCCGAGCCGAACCTTACAGTTCTGTGGAGCCACGCTCTGCCTGAGAATTTCAAGAAATTCTGCGCTAAGGTTTCCTGCGACACAGACGCTATCCAGTACGAAAACGATGACCTTATGCGTCCCCGCTTCGGTGACGATTACGCTATCGCCTGCTGTGTTTCCGCCATGAAGGTCGGCAAGCAGATGCAGTTCTTCGGTGCTCGTACAAACCTCGCAAAGCTTCTTCTCCTCTCAATCAACGGCGGTGTTGATAATGTATTCGGCACTCATATCGGCCCGCAGATGGAGCCCATTAAAGACGAATATCTCGACTACACCGAGGTAATGAAGCGCTTCAACATCTATCTTGAGTGGCTGTGCAGACTTTACGTCAACACGATGAACTGTATTCACTATATGCACGATAAATACGCCTATGAAAAAACTCAGATGGCGCTTCACGATACAGACGTTGACCGTCTTATGGCATTCGGTGTTGCGGGGCTTTCAGTTATCACTGACTCCCTTTCCGCTATTAAATACGCAAAGGTTAAGCCGATTCACGATGAGAACGGAATAATCGTTGACTTTGAAACAACAGGCGACTTCCCGAAATACGGCAACGACGATGACCGTGCCGACGAAATCGCCGAGGATATGCTCGTGAGAGTTCATAACGAGCTTAAAAAGACTCCTGCGTACAAAGGCGCCACACACACCCTTTCAGCTCTTACAATCACATCAAATGTTATGTACGGCAAAAAGACAGGCGCTACCCCCGACGGCAGAAAGAAGGGCGAGCCTTTCGCACCCGGTGCGAATCCCATGCATAACCGTGAGCATAACGGCGCTCTTGCATCTCTCAACTCTGTTTCAAAGCTCCCCTACTCCTCCGCTTCCGACGGAATCTCAAATACATTCTCAATCGTTCCCGAGGCTCTGGGCAAAACAGAAGACGAGAGAATCAATAACCTTGTATCAATTCTTAACGGATATTTTCTCAACGACGCTCATCATATCAATGTCAACGTAATGAACCGTGAGACACTTCTTGACGCGTATGACCATCCCGAAAAATACCCCAACCTCACAATCCGTGTATCAGGTTACGCCGTTAACTTCTGCAAGCTTTCAAGAGAGCAGCAGAAAGAGGTTATCATGCGTACCTTCCACAC
>JAZUHE010000149.1:0-3124 GCA_045641565.1 Acutalibacteraceae bacterium
CCTTGCCGAAGTCATTGCTTGAATTTTCGTCAGCTTCGTCATCAAGAAGATACTTGCGAAGCTTTTTCCATGTGAACATATAAACGCCCATTGAAGCCTTGTTGCTTCTGGGATTCTTAGGCTTCTCCTCAAAATCGGTAATCTCGCCCTCGTCATTTACAAACATAAGGCCGAAGCGTGAAGCCTCCTCCCACGGAACCTCAAGCATTGCTATTGTGCAGTCAGCATTCTTTTCTTTATGGAAAGAAAGCATCTTTGAATAGTCCATCTTGTAAATATGGTCGCCTGAAAGAACTGCGACATACTCGGGGTCATAACGGTCAATAAAATTGATGTTCTGATAAATCGCGTTTGCGGTGCCTTTGTACCATTCCGTGCCCTTTATCTGCTGATAAGGTGAGAGAATATGAACACCGCCGTCAGTTCTGTCAAGGTCCCAGGCGCGTCCGTTGCCGATATAATCGTTAAGCTCGAGCGGCTGATACTGTGTAAGAACGCCGACTGTGTAAATGCCTGAATTTACACAGTTTGAGAGCGGGAAGTCGATAATGCGGTACTTTCCGCCGTAGGGTACGGCAGGTTTTGCGATGTTTTTTGTAAGTATTCCGAGTCTGCTTCCCTGTCCGCCGGCAAGCAGCATGGCAATACATTCATGTTTACGGGACATTTCCGTAACCTCCTCTGTAATTAATTTTCTTTATCTGTTTTCGGTTTTCTTTCAGAGCTTCTGCGCTTTAATTTTATATAAACCGCGCTCAGACCCTGAAGGTCGATTTCAATGCTGTTCTGCTGAGAATGCATCGGTATTTTTTCACTCTTAATGAGAGTGTTTTTATTTTCTCCGTCGCCGCCGAAGCGTTTTTCGTCTGAATCAAAAACGATTTCATACGTTCCCGCCTCAGGCACGCCTATCCTGTAATTTCCGCGTCTGATTTTTGTGAAGTTGCATACGGTGATAATTTCCTTCTGTTTCTTATCCTTTCTTCTGAAAGCGATAACCGAATTATCCTTATCGTCACTGACAATCCACTGGAAGCCTTCCCACGAAAAATCATTCTCCCACAGCGCGGGGGTGGATTTATAAAACTCATTAAGCTCCTTAACGAAGTCTCTGAGCTGGGAATGCTTTTCGTAACCAAGCAGCAGCCAGTCAAGTCCCTGCTTGTAATTCCACTCTATAAACTGACCGAATTCCGTACCCATGAAGGTGAGCTTTTTGCCCGGGTGCGCCATAAGATAACACATAAACGAGCGCACGCCTGCGAACTTCTCCTCATATGTTCCGGGCATTTTGCCTATAAGAGAGCATTTGCCGTGAACAACTTCATCGTGAGAGATGGGCAGAACAAAATTCTCTGAAAAAGCGTAGAAAAATGAAAACGTAAGATTATTATGATTATATTTTCTGAAATATCCGTCAAGTGAGAAATATTTAAGGCAGTCATTCATCCAGCCCATGTTCCACTTGAAGTTGAATCCCAGTCCGCCGTCGCTGACAGGCTTTGAAACCATGGGCCAGGCGGTACTTTCCTCCGCAATCATCATAATGTCACTGTGCTCTGTAAAAAGCACGGTGTTAAGCTTTTTGATAAATTCTATCGCCTCGAGATTCTCGTTTCCGCCGTATTTATTGGGAACCCACTGGCCCTTTTCACGGCAGTAGTCAAGATAAAGCATGGACGCAACAGCGTCAACTCTCAGTCCGTCAATATGATATTTCTCAATCCAGAAAAGCGCGCTGGACATCAGAAAGCTCCTGACCTCGTTTTTGCCGTAATCAAAAACTCTCGTTCCCCACTGAAGATGCTCACCCTTGCGCATATCCGAGTATTCATAGCACGGCTGACCGTCAAACTCATACAGACCGTGAGCGTCCTTCGGAAAATGAGCGGGTACCCAGTCAAGGATAACGCCGATTCCGTTCTGATGGAAGCAATCCACAAGATATTTGAAATCATCGGGCTCGCCGTAGCGTGACGTGGGGGCGAAATATCCCGTTACCTGGTATCCCCAGGAGCCGTCAAAGGGATACTCACTCAGAGGCAGGAACTCAACATGGGTGTAGCCCATATCCTTAACATAAGCGCAAAGCTCCTGTGCCAGCTCTCTGTATGAGTAAAAATTGCCGTCGGTGTGCTGCTTCCACGACCCTGCGTGAACCTCGTAAATATTAACGGGGCTGTCATAAACAGATGAATTCTTTCTTTTATTCATCCATTTTTTATCATTCCACTCATATTTATCAATATCATAAAATTTTGAGGCCGTGGCAGGTCTTGTCTCTGTATGAAATCCGTAAGGGTCCGCTTTCATAAGCTCGCGGCCGTCACCTGTCAGGATGCGGTATTTATAGTTGTCAAAAACACTGACTCCGTCACAGAAGCATTCCCAGATTCCGCCGTCGGTTATTTTAACCATTCTGCCGCTTTCGGGATTCCATGAGTTAAAGTCGCCCACAACGCTGACATCCGCCGCGTTCGGCGCCCATACACGGAAAACCGTTCTGCCGCCGTCACAGGCGTGAGCGCCTAAAAAATCATAGGCTCTGGCGTTTGACCCCTGGTGAAACAGATAGGTCGGTATCTCGTACTGCTCCGGTAATCCGTTCTGCATACGGCTCACATCCTTTCACATTATTATACAGAATATATTATATCAAAGATTTTGCCTTTATTCAATAGTTTTTGACTATTATATTCAAAAATTCGTATGACTTCTTTAGTGCGATTTGTACAGTTTGTTACAAATTTTTCGCAAAATTCTATTCAAGATAAAATGATAAAAACCCGCTTCAACACCCCCAGATGTCTGCACCTGCCTTTTATTCGAAAACTGCTTTTCGGCATGTCACACTTATTTTGTCTGTTTTTAACAGTTTTAGCATTTTATTTGCAATTTTTCTTGACATTATGTTGCGGGGTTGTTAAAATATATTTAACATTTTTTCGGGAGGGATTCTTATGAATCTTAAATCGCTCATAGACAAAAAAACTGAAGCCGCAGAATATATGGTTAAAGAAATTACATATATCTGCAAAAATCTCGGCAAACGTGACCCCGGCTCCGAAGGCGAAAAGAAAGCCTGCGAGTACATGGCCAAGGTTCTTAAAGAGGACTGCGGATG
>JAZUHE010000150.1:0-26929 GCA_045641565.1 Acutalibacteraceae bacterium
ATTTATATTCTGATATCCCGGTCACGCACTGTCAAGACTCCCTTATGAGGGAGTCTTTTCTTATACCGCACAGTTATAATTATTTTTCACCGCAATATCCGTAAAAAACTGTTGACAAATCGGTTTATCCATGATAGACTAAGCGTGTGGTCTATTATGAATAAACCAAAGGGAGCGATTATTATGGATTTTGAATTGGGCGAGGTTCAGCTGAAATTTGCTGATCTGCTCTGGAAAAACGAGCCTGTTGCGTCGGGCGAGCTTGTTAAACTATGCGAAAAAGAGCTGGAATGGAAAAAATCCACTACATACACCGTCCTGCGCAAGCTCTGCGAAAAAGGACTTTTCAGAAACGATAACGGAACAGTAACATCTGTCGTCTCAAAAAATGAATATTACTCGGCAAAAAGCGGTCAGTTTGTTGACGAAGCTTTTGGCGGCTCTCTTCCCGCGTTTCTGGCGGCGTTTTCCGCTCAGAAGGAATTATCCGAAAACGAGATAAACGAGATACAGAAAATGATTGGCGAATTCAGAAAAGGAGGCTGATTATGGACACTCTGTTTTTGAAGCTGCTCAACCTCAGCATAACCGCGAGCTGGATAGTTCTGGCGGTTATCGCTGTGAGATTTTTAATAAAAAAAGCTCCGAAATTCATATCCTGCCTCCTGTGGGTAATCGTTGCGCTGAGGCTTGTCTGCCCGTTCTCATTCGAGAGCGTTCTGAGTCTTGTTCCGAGCACGCAGACAATCCCCGAAACAGCCATAACCGACACTCATTTTAATGTTGACTCAGGCGTATCCGTGATAGATAACAGCATAAACCCGATTCTTGACAATCGTTATCCCGAGGATATAACCGCCTCAGCAAGCACAGGCAATATTGTGCTGACAGTTCTCGGCGCTGTATGGCTCACCGGCATGATTATTATGCTTCTTTATATGCTCCTGTCTTTCTTAAAGGTCAGAAAGCAGGTATCGGCAAAAGTGCGGCTGAGAGATAATATCTTTATCTGCGACGAAGTGAAATCTCCGTTTATTATGGGCGTTTTCAGACCCGAAATCTATCTGCCCTCAGATATGGAAAGTGAGCAGAGGGACTACGTTCTTTCTCACGAGCTGGCTCATCTGAAGCGGCACGACAATCTGTGGAAGCCGCTCGGATTTGTCATTCTTTCTGTTTACTGGTTCAACCCCGTAATTTGGCTTGCATACATTCTGCTGTGCAGAGATATTGAGGCCGCCTGCGACGAAAAAGTAATAAGAGATATGTCAGACGAGGACAGAGCGGGATATTCACAGGCGCTTTTAGACTGCGGAACGAATAAGAAAAGCGTAAAGGTCTGTCCCGTGGCTTTCGGCGAAACGGGAGTTAAGGAAAGAGTGAAAAATGTTCTGAATTATAGAAAGCCCGCGTTCTGGATAATCATTATAGCCGTTATCGCGTCGATTGCCGTGGCTGTGTGCTTTCTGACGAATCCGAAAACGGATGACTATGATGATTTCACCTACGAAGACGCAAATATAAAGATAACCGAAAATCTGCCGCACGTTCTTGAAATCAGTCCTTATATGGATTTTAAATACAGGGAAGTCAGACACGGAATATTTTTCATCGAACATTTTAAGGAAATCAAAGTTACTTATGATGAAGAATCATTTGCTGACGCAAAAAAGCAGATAGAGGATACTATATCATTCCGAGGTGATATTCTGGTGGACAGCTTCGGGAAAACGGTTTTCGACAGCATCTCCGCCGATATTTCAGACTATAATTTCAGAATCGCGGCTTTATCCGAATCTGATTATCCGAAAAATTTCTGGATTATCGGAATGAACGAAAAAGAAAAAGAAATAATATACATCCATGTTGACGCGCAGGATTTGGATTATATTGACGATTTAGAAGATTTTCTCTGTGATGACGCAAAAATTCCGGAGCTGATGGTGGAAAAACGTTCGCATTATGACGATATGATGTTTAAAAATAAAAAAGGCAAAATTTCTCCGGCATATATTAGCAAAGGTCTTGACGCTGTTGTCGGGCAGGTAATCCTTACGGAAAACGCGGGCAAGGACTGGCTCGGCGAATGTCATACGGAGGGTCATGTGATTCTCGGCAGTGAAGAAAGCGGAAACAAAACAAAAATTTATACGCTGACAGAGTTTTCATCTTTCGGCTTCCAGAACGGTTATTTCGTCGATGTGGGCGGCAACTGTGTGCCTGCCGTAATCACCGTTGACAGAAGCACGGGCGCGTATTCAATCCGCTACGCCGAGGACGGCGAATACTACCCGAAATCCATAAAGAAGATGTTTCCTGTTAAATATCAGTCCCGCGCTTTCGGAGACAACGCCAAAGACGGCGAAAGCATGTGGAATCAGTGCGTCGCGCAGGCAGAGAAATACCTTGAAAGCATAGGAAGAAAAGCCGAAGTGAAAAACTGGGGAGATATTCAGCACACGATATTTACAGACATCGGAATGCCTGTTGAAATATCAAACAGGCTTGAGGACTATCTCGAAACCTATCAATTTTACAACTATCTCGGCTATGAAGAAATTATCGAGGACGGCACCAGATACGTTTACAGAACTTCACATCTCACCGACAAAGACACCCTGCTTTTCTCAAAAGAAATTTACGGCAAGAATCAAATAGTAAATCTCATTCAGATGAACATTAAAACGGGTGAGATTATTTCAATGGTAAACGCTTCCGACGGCAATGCAGATAATCAGAATACGAGCAATTATATCGATGCGGAGGTTGTTGAATTCAAAGACAACATTCTGACGGTTAAAGCGAACGCTGACAAAAAGCAGTATAAAATCGACACATCCACGCTCAATGAAAAATTAAAGCCCGACGGATTTTATGACGGACTTTATTTAAGAATTTATTATATGGGAAAAAGCGCGAACAGTAAGCTCCAGAATGTCTTTCTTATCGCCGTGCTCGGTGATGTTGCCGAATACGGCGGAGTTGACGCCTCGCAGGTAAAGGTATATACAACAAAAGCATTTGAAGCTTAATAAAGAATCACGGTATGCGTTCGGCAAAACGAGCGCGTACCGTGAAATTTTTATATATTAAATTTTACATACTCTCCGGTACGGATATTTTAAGCATTTCAAGAACATTCTTAATAATATCCTTAACGCAGGCGCAGAGATAAATTCTTGCCTGCATAAGTTTTTCGTCATCGCACTGAACACGGCAGGCGTTATAGAATTTATGGAAGAGTGTGGCAAGCTCAACAACATATTTTGTGAGCTTTGAGGGGTCAAGTGCCTTCGCCGCAAGCTCGATTTCACCTGTGAGAGAAGCGATATGGCGGATAAGCTCCTTTTCCTCCTCAGTGTTGAGAAGCTCAAGAGTCTCAGCGTCACATTCGGTGAACTCTATGCCTTCAGCGCTGAGCTTTTTAAATATACTGCAGATTCTCGCGTGAGCGTACTGGCAGTAATAAACGGGATTCTTGCTGCTCTCCTCAACCGCAAGGTCAAGGTCAAAGTCGCAGTGAGAGTTGGCCTCTCTTGTGTTAAAGAAAAATCTCGCCGCGTCAATGGGAACCTCTTCAAGAAGAGTAACAAGAGTGATTGCCTTGCCCGAACGCTTTGACGCCTTGATAACCTCGCCGTCCTTGACAAGACGAACCATCTGCATAAGAACAACGCTCAGCTTGTCGGGGTCAACGCCGAGAGCCTGTAAAGCGGCCTTAAGTCTCGGAACATAACCGTGATGGTCAGCGCCGAGGATATCTATAGCGAGGTCAAAGCCTCTGACGCAGAGCTTGTTGTAGTGATAGGCGATATCGGGAACAATGTAGGTAAGAAGTCCGTTGGAGCGGACAAGAACAAAGTCCTTATCGCAGCCGAACTGCTCAGCCTTGAACCATACAGCGCCGTCTTTCTCGTAGGTGAAACCTTTTTCGGTGAGGTCGGAAACAACCTTTCTCGCGGCTCCGCTGCTGTGAAGCGTGCTCTCCTTAAACCAGGTGTCATACTTGATTTTGTATTTGAGCAGGTCTCTTTCAAGTCCCGCGATATTAAGCGGAAGAGCGTAGTCAACAAGAGCCCTTCTTCTCTCCTCCTGAGTGGCGGAAATATATTTGTCGCCGTGAATCTCGGCAAACGCCTTGGCGTGGTCGATAATATCCTGACCGTGGTATGAATCCTCAGGCATTTCAATGCCGTCTTCATACAGCTCACGGTATCTTAAATCAAGAGAAAGACCGAATTTCTCAATCTGATTGCCGCCGTCGTTGATATAGAATTCTCTCTCAGTCTCATAGCCTGCCCACGTAAGAACCTCAGCGAGACAGTCGCCCATTGCGCCGCCTCTCGCGTTGCCGACGTGCATCGGGCCTGTGGGATTGGCGGAAACAAACTCAACAAGCGCTTTTTTGCCCTTGCCGTAGTCTGAGTGACCGTAGTCCTTTCCCTTCGCCTTGACATCCTTAAGGATAGCGGCGTAATAGCTGTTATTGAGATAGAAATTCAAAAATCCGGGGCCTGCGCATTCGCACTTAGCGAAATACGTGCCGTTCAGGTCAATATTGCCTGTGATAATGTCGGCAATCTTTCTCGGAGCCATTCTCAGCTCTCTTGCCCATACCATGGCGGCGTTTGTGGAAAAATCGCCGTTCGCTCTGTCGGCGGGAATTTCAATATTAAATTTTGTTTCGGGAACAGCGGCGATAACTCCGCTCTCAAGAGCTTTCTCCATGGAATTCATGACAGCGTCGTGCAGCTGCTTCTGAACCTCGTTAACTATATAACTCATCTTCTCATCCTTCCTTTGCTTTCTCCAGCGTAATCTCAAGCGTGTTGCTGCTTAAAAATCCGCCGTTTGCGTCGAGAGTGTATTCAAACACAAGGGTACCTCCGTCCTCCGTCATGGAGGAAGAAACCTTCTGCGTATATATTCCCAGAGAGAGACTGCCCATCGGCGTGTTGTAAACGCAGGTATGACGCTTGTTTTTTTCCATAATCATCTCTGCGGTGAAGCCGCCTGTTCTCGTCATTGTAACTCTGTTTCCGTTTTCAAAGCTCAGCGTTACAAAACAGTCCTCAAGGCCCTCGCTCGTCTCTTTATATCTTATTTTATAATCCTCACCCAAAAACCTCAGCGAGCCTGTGGTTATCAGCTCTGAGGATTCTTTTTCATCGCCTGCGACGTGCAGGTCATTTATTTTTATTATGTATTTCATTTTTCCCACTTTTCAAGAGCATACTGAAACAGTTTATCGATAAGGTCGCTGTAGGGAATTCCCGCCGCGCCGAAAAGCTTGGGATACATGCTGATTTTTGTGAATCCGGGAATTGTGTTGGGCTCGTTGAGCATAACCGCTCCGTCAGACTCTCTTACAAAGAAGTCAACTCTCGCAAGGCCTGTGCAGCCGAGTGCCTTATACGCGTTGATTGCGGCGAAGCGTACTTCGTTTGCCTTTTCTTCTGATATTCTCGCGGGAATATGAAGCTCGCTGGCGGCGTTGATATATTTCGCCTCGTAATCGTAAAAATCATTTGCAGGTACAATCTCACCTACAACAGAGGCGATGGGATTCTCGTTGCCTAAAACTGCGCACTCAACCTCTTTGCCGACAATACCTTCTTCAAGAACGAGCTTTGAGTCCTCTTTAAACGCGATATCAATAGCCTTGATAAGAGACTCGTCGTCTGTCGCCTTGCTGACGCCTACGGAAGAGCCGGCGTTCGCGGGCTTTACAAAAACAGGATATCCGAGATATTTCTTTGATTTCTCGATAAAATACGCTCTGTTCTGATTGTATTCATATTCCTTAAGTCCGAGCCATTTCGCCTGAGCGATACCTGCGTTATCAGCCAGAGTGTTTGTGATAACCTTATCCATGCAGCAGGCGGAGGCAAGCATATCGCAGCCTACAAAGGGAATGCCGGCTACCTGAAGCATGCCCTGAATTGTGCCGTCCTCGCCGTTTTTGCCGTGAAGCACGGGGAAAACAACGTCGATTCTGATTTTTTCAACTGTTTCGCCGAATACAATGATTCCGTGGTCGGCTCTGTCAAGAGAAATAATCGCGGGAGTAAGCTTGCTTTCGTCACCGAGCCATTTATCCTCAGGGAGAAGACTTACATCTCCGTCATACTTAAACCATCTGCCGTCTTTTGTGATACCGATAAGAATAAGCTCATACTTGTCTGTCGGTACATTTTCGATAACTGATTTCGCGGAATTAAGTGAAACCTCGTGCTCACTTGAAACTCCGCCGAAAAGAATAAGTGCTTTTTTCATACTGTCCTCCGTCATGCTTCAAAAAATTTAAGAAATGCTTTTTTAGCCATATATACGTCTAATTTGGAAACCACCTCAAAGGGAGCGTGCATTGAAAGAACCGGAACGCCAACGTCAACAACGTCAACATTCATATTTGCGATATATTTCGCAACGGTTCCGCCGCCGCCCTCGTCAACCTTGCCCAGCTCACCGAGCTGCCAGTTGACATTGCCGCTGTCAAAAATCTTCGCTACCTCGGCTACGAACTCAGCATTGGCGTCTGATGTTCCGCTCTTGCCTCTCGCGCCTGTGTATTTTGTAACAACAATACCCTTGTTGATATATGAAGCGTTCATCTTATCAAGAACATTGGCGAAGGTCGGGTCAAAAGCGGCGTTAACGTCAGCGGAGAGACATTTTGACTTTGAGAGAACATCTCTGCCTAAAATATCGCCCTCGCATCTGCCTAAATCCGCAAGGAAATAGCGCAGATAATCACATTCAAGGCCTGTGTTGCCGTCGGAGCCTGTTTCTTCTTTATCTGTCAGAACGGTGACAGCCGTATAATCCGGCGCGCCGTCAAGCTCTAAGATTGCCATAAGCGCGGGGTAAGCGCAAACACGGTCGTCGTGGCCGTAGCCGCCTATCATGCTGCGGTCAAAACCGATATCCGTAACCTTAACCGCGGGAACAGCCTCAAGCTCGGCGGTAAGAAAATCACGCTCGACAATACCGTATTTCTCGTTGAGAATTTTCATTATATTGAGCTTTACAAGCTCGCTGCCCGAGTCGCTTTTAAAAGGAAGAGAGCCGACAAGAATATTCAGCTCCTCGCCTCTGATAATCTCAGAAGGCTTTCTTTCCATCTGGCTGGCGCCGAGATGAGGAAGCAGGTCTGTAATAACAAACTGGGGGTCGCCCTCATTTTCGCCTATATTGACGTCAACCTTTGTGCCGTCCTTTTTATAGACAACACCGTGGAGCGAAAGGGGAATTGTAACCCACTGGTATTTTTTGATTCCGCCATAATAATGAGTCTTGAAAAGCGCGATGTCGTTATCTTCATAAAGAGGATTGGGCTTTAAGTCAAGACGGGGTGAATCAATATGCGCCGCCGAAATATGAACACCCTCTTTAACGCTCTTTTTACCGATAACCGCGAGAATAACCGCCTTGCCTCTGTTAAGGTAATAAACCTTGTCGCCTGCGGAATATTTCTTTGTATTGTCAAAGGGAACAAAGCCGTTTTTCTCAGCCTCTTTAACGGCAAACAGCGCCGCTTCCCTCTCTGTTTTGCATGAATTCAGAAATTCTTTATATCCCTCGCAGAAATCGAAAGCCTCTTTCATTTCAAGCTCGTCGATAATCTTCGCGGAATGTTCGTTTTCCATGAAAAGCTGTTCCTTGAGAACTTCAGCCTCAGTCTTTTTTTCAGACATAATAATCTCCTATCTGCCGGTTAAACGGCGTTTTATTATATTTATGCATATCTTGAAAAGATTTTTTGTCGCAATTCATTTTGGAATGAAAAAGCGACATTATTTTTATTTAAAAAAGCTTAAAATAAATCTGCAAGGTCAATTTCACCGCCGTTGTTTCTGACAACAATATCAGCCTTACTCAAATAGTATTGCTCATCCGGCTGAGCGTTTATTCTCAGAAGAGCGTCTTCCCTGCTGATAGAATCACGCTCGATTATTCTTCTGAGTCTGACATCCTCGTCAGCGGTGACAACTATCGTCTTTTTGCAGTAGGCGTAAAGCTCGCTCTCAAACAGCAGAGCCGCGTCAACGGCAAAAGCGGTGTAATTATCTTTATTATCAATTATATTTTTTCTTACAAGCTTTGTTATGGCGGGATGAGTGATTTTATTTAAAAGCCGCTCATTTTCTTTTGTTGAAAAGGCCTTTTTCGCGAGCGCTTTTCTGTCAAGCTCACCATCGGGAAGAACAATATCTTCACCAAAGGCTTCTTTCAGCTCGTCGATAACGCAAGAGCCTTTTTTAACAATTTCTCTTGCGGCGATATCGCAGTCGATAACGCACCAGCCTCTTTTCTGAAGCTCAAGAGAAACAGTAGTTTTGCCTGCTCCCGTCTGACCTGTCAGACCGTAAATATCGGGCACGTTTATGACTCTGAACGCGGCGGCACGGATAAGTCTGTTATAAACCGCAAGTCCGACGCCATCAGTTGACGGACATCTCACAAAAACTCTCTTCGCGCCGATTTTATCCATATCTCTGAGAATGGAAAAAAGCTTCTGCGCCTGCTCCTCGGGTGACGCCTCACTGCCGTATGAAACTGTGGGGATTCCGATATTTTTCTCTTCACCGTCAAAGCAAACGGCATAATCGCCCTCAGCACGTATTTCATCAGTAAAGCATCTGAATGACGGAAGACTGCTTTTTACAATATATACCTCCGCTTTCGGAGAATAATGCTTGTATTTCATTCCGGGGGAAGCGGCAACCGCGCCCTCCTTAAGCTTATCTGTAACGGCAGGGTCAATCTCGATTTTTCCCAGTACGCTTTCGAGCTGTTCGGGGGTTATTCCGCCCGGTCTTAAAAGTCTCGGAGGCTCGCAGGCGAGAGTAATGACCGTGGATTCAACACCTACGTCGCACTCGCCGCCGTCAACGATTGCGTCAATTTTGCCCATCATGTCGTCAATAACGTGCTGCGCCTTTGTGGGACTGGGAAGTCCCGAGGAATTCGCGCTGGGAGCCGCGAGCGGTACGCCTGCCGCTTTAATAATTCTGTTGGCAACAGGATGGGACGGCATTCTCACCGCGACTGTCGGAAGTCCCGCGCTCACCTCATCGGGAATAATATCCGACTTGGGCAGTATTATCGTAAGAGGTCCGGGCCAGAATTTCTCAGCGAGAGCCTTCGCGCTGTCGGGAACCTCGCTGACAAGAGGATAAATCTCGTCAAACTCGCTGATATGCACAATCAGCGGATTGTCCTGCGGTCTTCCTTTTGCCTTGAAAATCTCCGAAACAGCCTTCGGATTAAGAGCGTTGGCCGCGAGACCGTAAACCGTTTCTGTGGGTATGGCGGCAAGTCCGCCCTCTCTTAAGACAGCGCCGACCTCGTCTATATCTTTTTTATTGTCAGTGTCTTTGATTTTATATATACGGGTGTTCATTTTATACTCCGTTTAGGCAATACCGCATAATTGAGGTATGCGGATTGCAAAGTAAGATTTTTTGTCATTCCGCGTCGGCCTTGAGCTTCTCGGCGGTGTCCGCTGTTATAAGCGCGTCAATAAGCTCGTCAAGGTCGCCGTTTAATACAGCCTCTAATTTATAAAGCGTAAGACCGATTCTGTGGTCACTGATACGCCCCTGAGGGTAGTTGTATGTTCTTATTCTTTCACTTCTGTCGCCTGTTCCTACCTGAGCTCTGCGCTCACCGGCGATTTCGCTGCTCTGCTTTTCACGCTCAGCCTCAAGAATTCTCGAACGCAGAATTTTCATTGCCTTGTCTTTATTTTTATGCTGACTTCTTTCGTCCTGACATTCGACAACGGTGCCTGTGGGAATATGCGTGATTCTGATAGCGGATTCGGTCTTGTTGATATGCTGACCGCCCGCGCCGCTGGAGCGGAATGTGTCTATCTGCAAATCTGTGGGATTGATGTCAATATCAACCTCCTGCGCTTCGGGAAGAACCGCAACGGTAACGGTTGACGTATGGATACGTCCCTGAGACTCGGTTTCGGGTACTCGCTGAACACGGTGAACACCGCTCTCAAACTTGAAGCGCGAATAGGCTCCGTCGCCCTCTATCATAAAGCTTATTTCTTTATATCCGCCGAGCTCTGTGGGATTCGCCGAAAGTATATCGGGCTTCCAGCCTTTTGTTTCGGCATACATTGAGTACATTCTGAAAAGGGAATTGGCAAACAGCGCCGATTCCTCTCCTCCCGCTCCTCCGCGGATTTCAACGATAACGTTTTTGTCGTCATTGGGGTCTCTGGGCAGAAGCAGTACTTTAAGCTCTTCCTTTGTCTTTTCTATAGCGGCCCCGCTCTCCTCCATCTCTTCAAGCGCCATTTCACGGAAATCCTTATCAAGGCCGCCCGCATCTAAAAGACTTTTGGCTTCGTCATAATTATTCTGAGCCGTTTTGTATTCACGGTATTTCTCAACTATGGGCGTCAGATGCTTTGCTTCCTGCATGAGCTTTTTATACTTATCAATATCCGACACCACGGCAGGGTCAAAGAGCTGAGCATTTATCTGTTCAAATTTTTCTTCAATAGCGGCAAGCTTATCAAGCATAATTCATTTTCCTTTCAAAATAAAATATAATCCCGATAATTCCGCTACTGCTCATCCTCTCTGATTATTTTTTTAATATTCTTTTCGATTTTAGAGCGTGGAACCATGACTTCTCTCGCGCAGGCAAGGCATTTTATCTTGAAATCCATGCCGACGCGCAGAACGGAGAACCTGTTTTCTCCGCAGGGATGATTCTTTTTCATTACAAGAATATCGCCTGTACGAACGTCCATAAAATCCCTCTTTTCCGAAAATTTCCCATATTAACAGCATAATTAAAATTATTATAACACATAATTATAAAAAAGTCACTTATTTTTTTAAATGAATAAAAAAATGCGGCCGGCGCATATAAATATATAAAAACTAAGGTGGTAAAACTATGAATATCTTTAAACCTGAAGGACAATTAATCGGTGAAAAATCAAACAAAGAGGCATTTGCCTCCCCCGCTTCGCTCAGAGAAGCCTGCTACGCGGGCACAATTCTCGAGGCGAGAGCTCTTCTGTGCGACAGAGACCATAACCTCAAGGTTGATTTAGGCTGTATGTACGGCATAATACCTCATAACGAAGGCGCAATCGGCATTGAAGACGGCACTGTAAGGGACATCGCGCTTATTTCAAGAGTCAACAAACCCGTCGTTTTCAGAATAACAGGCTTTCAGACCGACGAAAACGGCAGAGAATATGCCATTCTCTCAAGAAAAAGCGTTCAGGAGGAATGCATGAGAGAATACGTATCACAGCTTCGAAGCGGTGACGTTATCAAAGCGAAAGTGGCGCATATGGAAAATTTCGGCGTCTTTCTTGATATCGGCGCAGGAATTAACGGACTTCTGCCCATTGACAGCATTTCCGTTTCGAGAATTCCCCATCCGTCGGTCAGATTTTCTCCCGGTCAGATGATAAAGGTAATTGTAAAATCCGTTGACGATATGGGCAGAATCACATTCAGCCACAAGGAGCTTCTCGGAACATGGGAACAGAACGCGGGCGAGTTCTCTCCGGGTGAAACTGTACCCGGAATCGTGCGCTCAATAGAAAATTACGGCATATTCGTTGAGCTCGCGCCTAATCTCGCAGGCCTCGCGGAGTACGCTCCCGGAATTCAGACCGGCAGCTACGCGGGAGTCTATATAAAAAGTATTGTACCCGAAAGAATGAAAATCAAACTGATTATTGTTGATTCCTTTGATGCGGAGTATCCCAACCCGCAGATAAAATACTACACGGAAAGCGACCATATAGACCACTGGATTTATTCCCCCGATAAGTGCCAGAAAGTGATAGAAAGCGTCTTTTAAATCAGACTGCCGATAAAGTCACAGACCGAAAATAATAATTATAAAATCATTACGAGAGAAGCGCGGCAATCCAACAAAACAACGCAGACTGACGCATCACTTTGCTTCTGCAGTGACATTCGATCAGCACAACACCTTATTTGTTAATTGCAAATAAACAATCTGATAAAAAATCAATCCACGTGGCTTATTGAAAGCCACGCAGATTTTTCTTACTTCGTCACCGACGTTTTACCGTATCTGAATACGCCGACAAACGTCGGTTCCTTGTCTCTGCAACTTTCTCGACAGCCTGCTCAGCTTGTCGAAAAGTTTTTCGACAAGCTGTTTTAATTATCTTTTTCTGAATAAAAATCCCTCCTAACCCTTGACTTTTTTTTGACAATATAATATAATAAACCTAATCTGATAATTTAGGGGAATTTTTGTTAATTTTCTTTAAGGAGGGATTTTTTTGTCAGCAGATCTGCATTGTCACACCAAATTATCCGACGGCTCAATGGGTATTGAAGATATTATCATTCTTGCCGAAAAGCAAGGTGTTACAACACTTTCCATTACCGACCACGACTGTATGGCAGGCAACATCAGAGCTAAAGTTATAGGCGACCGTCACGGCGTCAGCATTATTCACGGTGTTGAAATTTCAGCAACTGACGCAGACACTCAGGAGGAGGTTCATCTTCTGTGTTATCTGAGTGATTCACCGGACAGACTGGAGGGCCTTTGCCACAGAAACCTGCTTGCCCGCAAAAAGGCGGCACAGTATATGATGCTCAAGGCTGCACAGAGATATCCCATCACACCCGACCTTGTGCTTAAATGCGCTCAGGGCTCCACTAACGTGTACCCTGTTCATATCATGGCCGCCCTTGTTGAAAGCGGAATTGACACTTCAATAAGCGGTGAGCTTTATAAAAAGCTTTTCGGAAAAAGTGCGAGAAGCGTTATCGTACGTCCCACATTTGAAGACAGTGTAAGCGTTCTTGAGGCAATCCATGACGCCGGCGGAATAGCTGTTCTTGCTCATCCCGGTGATTACTCATCATATGATGTTATGGAAAAGCTTGTTGAAGCAGGTATTGACGGCATTGAGGTATGGTGCCCCAAGCACAGCGAAGAGCAGACTGAGTACCTTGCCGCATATGCTAAAAAGAAAAAGCTCCTTGCTACAGGCGGAAGCGATTTCCACGGCAGATTCAACACTCAGTGTGTTACTCTCGGAAACTGCTCCACACCTGATAAGCAGCTTGCCGAGCTTATGAGTTATAAAGCTAAATTAAAAAGAAAGCAGAAACAGGCGGCAGCGGCTGCCGAGTAAGGCATATTTAAAGAGGTTATTATAATGAGCGCTGGATATGACGACGATATTAAAATCTACAGCAAAAAAGCATCGTCAGATATATCGGAATTTGACAGTCTGATTAAGAATATTGACTTTAACCGTTCCAACGGAAATAAAGAAAAAGCCGAGAAGCTTGGTGCTTTTTTTGCAGGACTCAGGCCCACAGATAAAGAGCTCCGTATAGATATTCCCGAGTCAGGTCTTTCTTCCCCTGTTCTTTATCAGGCGAGAGTGCTTATTACATTTCTCTGCGGCAGAGTTACAAGGAACAAGATTAATGACCAGTTCCTTTCCGATACCGTGAGAAATTCAATGTATGACTTTCTCAAAAAGAATGAAGAAGGTTATTACAGAAATATTGCCGACGGCGCGGCATTCTCATTTTACAGAGTTTCTCTTAAAAAAGACGGCGATGCCGCTGAGATTGTCGGTACTGAATTCGCAAAGCTCTGCGGTTCCGCCAAAAGCCGGAAGCTGATTGAGCTCGGCAAAATGATTTATTCAAACACTGTCAGCTACGCCGAAACGCTGATTGATAAATGTGATTTTCAATATTGATAATATTATTACGGACTGCTGTACCGGGTACGGCAGTTCTGCTTTTCTAAAAAGTTCATATTTTTAGTATTTTCCTATTGATATATTGATAAAAATATAGTATAATTATTTGGTAACAACCCATGCGGAGCGTTACTTTTGTCATGTAGCGTGCAGGTCCTGTGCGACGGGGCGCCGTGAACCATGTCAGGCGGGGAACCGAGCAGCATTAAACGGTCTGCACTGTGCGCCACAACCCGCCTGCATGCTGCATGATAAAGGTAACGCTCTCAATTTTTATGTTTGGAATGATTTTTTGTATCAGGTTCTTTACAGAAAATGGCGTCCGCGTGCTTTCAGCGACGTCGCGGGTCAGGAGCATATAACATCCACCCTTTCCAATGAAATAGTTTCGGGTAAAGTTTCTCATGCCTACCTTTTTACAGGTTCAAGAGGCACGGGAAAGACCACCTGCGCAAAAATTTTTGCTAAAGCTGTCAACTGCCTTAATCCTGTAAACGGCAACCCCTGCAACGAGTGCGCCGTGTGCAAAGGTATAGATGACGGCTCAATTCTTGATGTAATAGAGCTTGACGCCGCCAGCAACAACGGCGTTGACAATATCAGAGACATTATAGAAGAGTCAAACTTCACACCTGTAAACACAAAATACAGGGTTTATATAATCGATGAGGTTCATATGCTTTCCACAGGCGCGTTCAATGCCCTGCTCAAAACTCTTGAAGAGCCTCCCGAGCACGTTAAATTCATACTGGCAACAACCGAGGTTCATAAGATTCCCTCAACCATTCTCTCACGCTGCCAGAGATTTGATTTTAAAAGAATAACTCCCGAGGCAATAGCCAGAAGAGTAGCATATGTCGCAGAACAGGAAAACATTGAGATTGATAGCGACGCCTGCTTCCTTATTGCAAGAATAGCGGACGGTGCGCTGAGAGACGCTCTTTCTCTGCTTGACAGATGCTCGGGCACAGGCGGCAGAATAGACTCCGAAGCAGTCAGCAGCGCGGCAGGACTTGCCGGAAAAGACAGACTTTTTTCTCTTATAGACGCGGTCAATAAAAAAGATACTTCTCTTGCTCTTTCAATAGTCAATGAGCTTCATAATGATTCCTGCGATATGGAGCGGCTCTGCTCTGATATGCTGAATCATTTCAGAAATTTACTTATAGTAAAAACAGTTAAAAATCCTTATGAGCTCATCATCTGCGTTGATGAGGATATGAACAGATATAAATCTCAGGCGGAGGGCTTTAATCTCGAAACTATTCTTTACTGTCTCTCTGTTATTGAGAAAGCTCTTGTTTCTCTTAAAAATACCATAAATAAGCGAATTGAAACGGAAATGACTGTTGTACGTCTTTGCAACCCGTCTGTTTCGGGAGATAATTCGGCTCTTATCGCGAGAATCGAAAAGCTCGAGGAAGCGGTTAAAAACGGAATAACGGTCAAAGAAGATTTTGGTGTTGCAAAGGTTACCAAAACATATACTCAGCCCGAACCCGAAAAGCCTGCTCAGACTGAAACAAAACCCGAACAGGCAGAAGAAAAGCCGTCAGCAGAGCCCGTATCTGCTCCGGCGGGTGATGTTCCTTTCGGTGCGTGGGGTGATGTTGTGGCATCTCTTCAGGTTTCTGACAGACCGCTTATGGGAATTCTGACAGGTTCTTCCGCATTCTTAAGAGGTGAACATCTTCTTATCAAATGTGATAATCCCACATTCCCGCAGTTTATAAAAGTACCTCTTCATTCCTCAGCTCTGAGGGAGGCGGTCACAAAGGTTACCGGTCAGAGATACAGACTGGGAATATACAGAAGTGAAACGGCAAACGCGGTTAAAAAAGACCCTCTTGCCGATTTGATAAAAAAAATAAACAATTAACCGAAAGGATGTTATTGATATGAAAGCAAGAATCCCGGGCGCAGCCAATCAGGGTAATATGATGAAAAGAATTCAGCAGATGCAGGAGGATATGGAAAATATCCAAAAAGAAGTTGAGGCTTCTGAATTTTCCGCATCAGCAGGCGGCGGAGCAGTTGAGGTAACAGTTAACGGTTCTCATGAGATTCTTTCAATCAAAATGGAGCCCGACGTTGTTGACCCCGAAGAGATAGAAATGCTTGAAGACCTTCTTATCGCGGCTCTTAACGAGAGCATTAAAAAGGCAAACGACGCTATGGAGCAGGGTATAGAAAAAGCCAAGGGCGGCCTTTCAATCCCCGGTCTTTTCTGATATGGCTAACTCAGCGGCTCCCCTGGCAAGACTTATCGAATTATTTGAAAGACTGCCGGGCATAGGTAACAAAAGCGCGCAGAAGCTGGCGTTTCACGTGCTTAACATGAATGACGCGCAGATTAAGTATTTCACCGATACAATTACAAACGCTCATGAAAAGATTCACCGCTGCAGCGTATGCTGTGACCTTACAGACGGTGAAAAATGCGCTGTATGCAGCGACGAAAAGCGTGACCCGTCAACAATCTGCGTTGTTGAGAATTCAAAAGACGTTATGGCCTTTGAAAGAACGAGAGAATATGACGGCCTTTATCATGTTCTTCACGGCTCAATATCCCCTATGAATAACATAGGTCCCGACGATATAACCGTGAAACAGCTTCTTTCAAGACTCAGTGACGATAATATTAAAGAAATAATCATGGCCACCAATCCCACAGTTGAGGGCGAGGCCACGGCGATGTATATTTCAAGGCTCATCAAACCTCTCGGAATAAAAGTTACCCGTCTGGCGTACGGCGTTCCCGTAGGCGCTGACCTTGAATATGCGGACGAAATCACACTCACAAGAGCCATTGAAGGCAGAAGTGAAATCTGATTTTTTTCGACACGTTTTTTAACAATTAACTGACAGGTTTGCACACCTTTAACATCGTTAAAAAAGTGTCACAATTTTCAAGAATTTTTAAACTTTTATTTACACATCAGAAATCTTTAAAATTTATTGATTTTGCTTGTCTTTTCCTGTTTTGCACAGTTTAGACAGCCACTAATACTACTACTGAATAATATATTATTATTTATTCGCAAACGGAGGATTTTTTATGAAATTTCAATGCAGCACAGCTTTGTTGTCTCAGGCATGTCAGAATGTTCAGAGAGCGGTTTCAACTAAGACTTCCATCCCCGCAGTTGAGGGTATTCTTATAAAAGCACTGGGCAACGAGCTTATATTAACAGGCTATGACCTTGAAATAGGAATCAATACTTCCATAAACGCAAGTATAGAAGAGCCCGGCTCTATTATTCTCAACGCAAGAATACTCTGCGAAATTCTCCGTAATCTTCCTGACGGCACTGTTAAAATAGAATCTGATGACAGAAATCTCGCTGTTATCAGAAGCGGCAACACAAAATATCAGATTATGGGCATATCTGCTGATGAATACCCCGAGCTTCCCTCTGTCAAGGGCGGTTTTCCTGTTGTTATCAGCCAGAAGCTTCTTAAAGAAATGGTTCGTCAGACTATTTTCGCAGTTGCTACCACAGACTCAAAAGTAGTATACACAGGTATCAAATTTGAGCTTTCTGAAAACGAAATAAAGCTTATTGCGGTTGACGGATTCAGAATGGCAATAAGAAAAGAAAAAATAGACTATAAAGGCGAAGAAATGTCATTTATAGTACCTTCAAAAACACTCTCTGAGGTTGTTAAGCTCGCTGTTTCAGATGATGACGAGGATTACATATCAATGGGTATAGGCAAGAGACATATTCATTTTGAAATCAACGGCTACAACATTATTTCAAGACTTTTAGAGGGCGAATTCCTTAATTATAAGGCCGCTATTCCCGTTACTGCTTCAACAACAGTTATGGCAGACACAAAGAGCCTTATTAACAGCGTTGAGAGAACTTCTCTCATTATCAGCGATAAAACAAAGAGCCTTGTTTCATGTACATTTGAAGAGGGAACAATAAAAATAAGCAGTGTTGCTTCTCTCGGAACGGCAAATGACAGAATAGAAGCTGAAATATCAGGAAATAAGGTAGAAATCGGATTCAATAACCGTTATCTGCTTGACGCTCTTAAGGCCTGCGATTCAGACGTAGTTAAAATTGAGCTTAACGGTTCTATTTCTCCGATTCTTGTTCTTCCGCCCGAGGGTGACGATTTCATATTCCTTGTTCTTCCCGTGAGGTTAAAAAAGAATGATTAAAAAACCGAATTTTAAGCTGAAAATAAAAGAAAAAGAAGTAGTAGAAAAAAAGATTACTACAGATTTTATCAGACTTGACTCTTTTCTTAAATTCTGTGACGCGGCGCAGACAGGCGGTCACGCCAAGATGATTATTCAGTACGGTGACGCCAAGGTCAATGGTGAGGTCTGCACTCAGAGAGGCAAAAAGCTTCGTATCGGTGATGAGGTTGAGTTTGATAATAAAATTTACAGACTTATATGAAAATAACAGAACACGATATTAAAAACTTCAGAAATATTGAGCATATTCATTTTGAGCCTGATGAGGGAATAAATGTTATCTATGGCGAAAACGGCCACGGAAAAACAAATATTATTGAGAGCATATGGCTTTTTACGGGCTGCAACAGCTTCCGTACCCGCAAAAACTCAGAGCTTATAAATGAAAATCAGAAAGAAGCTGAAATAAATACCTCTTTCTTTGCCTTTAACAGGGAGCAGGAGGTAAAGCTTAATATAGGCGAAAAAAAGGAAGTTTTTATTAACGGAATAAAAAAGAATACTCACAGACAGCTTTTAGGCGAATTTCAGGCGGTGGTTTTCTCTCCGTCTGTTCTTTCTGTTATTAAAGACGGACCGGGTGAAAAAAGAAAGTTTATTGATATTGCGATAAGCCTTTTAAAGCCCAATTATGCCGCTGTGCTTTCAAAGTATAATAAAGCTGTCATGCAGAGAAATAATCTTCTCAAAAAGATAAATGACGGTTCCGCTTCGGAGGATTTTCTTTTTGCCTTTGATGAAGAGACAGCAAAATTAGGCGGTAAAATAGTAAAATACAGACTTGATTATATTGAGTCACTTAAGGATTATACAGCCGATATTTATAAAGAAATATCAAATGACAGAGAAAAATTCAGACTGTCATATATTAACAGCGTTAAAGAAACAGGAAATGACGCGGCTGAATGGTCTCAGATTATATATGACGAGCTTTTAAGAAAAAGAAAAAGCGATATTTTAAGATTTCAGACATCTGTCGGCCCTCATAAGGATGATATTGATATCACTCTTTCAGGCAGGTCCGCAAGAGCAGACGGCTCTCAGGGTCAGCAGCGTTCATGCGCTCTCGCTCTTAAAATAGCGGAAGGATTTATTATAAAAGATAAATGCGGCGAGCAGCCTGTCGCTCTGCTTGATGATGTTATGAGCGAGCTTGACGGAAAAAGGCAAGAATGTCTTTTAAAATATCTTGAAGACTGGCAGGTATTTGTTACCTGCTGTGATAAGGCTCATATATCTAAAATAAACTACGGTAAGGCTTTTGAAGTGAATGAAGGCACTATAAAGCTGATATGAGGTAAATTTTATGTTTTTGCATCTTGGTGAAGATACGGTTATTACTACTGACGGTATAATAGGAATATTTGACCTTGATAATACAACTGTATCAAAGGCAACAAGAGATTATCTTGCGCTTATGCAGAAAAATAAAAAGATTATTGATGTCAGTTATGATCTGCCGAAGTCTTTTATTCTTTTTCATAATAAAGAAACTGAAGAAGATGTGGTTTATATTTCACCTATATCCACTCAGACGCTTTTAAAACGAATACAGACAAATAAAGGTTTTTAATAAATGGAGCGGTATTTCCGCTCTTTTTTTATTATAAAAAATAACACCCTCCGTAATGGAGAGTGTTATTAAAATCTGTAGTTATTTTATCAGTAAGCAATCTTGAGTTCCTGTCTCCAGCTTGCGTCGATAACTGCTGTACCGGAGATAACTGTCCACTTAAGAGTACCTGTGATGTGCATGGGATTGTAAACTTTGAATTCTGTGATAAGACCCTTATCGTTAACAACTGCCATGATTGTACCGCCGTTATAACCGATAACGCAGTTTTCACATACGAACGGCTTAAGGTCATCGTCAGTCATGTTAAGGCAGTCCATGCAAGCCTTATGATTTTGGGGCTGAACTGAGAAGCTGTTGGTCTTTTCGGGCTTAAGCTTGATTTCAATCTTATAGCCGTTGCCTGATTTTGCGCATTTAGCTGACTGAACGCCTGATGCGGAAAGCTTACTCATCTTAGCGTCGCCGTCGATGGGAAGAATCTTCTGGATGCTCTTGCCGTCTGCTGCTTTGCCGTTAACAACAGTGTAGTTTCTGCTGTCGCCTGCATAGTCATTTGGAAGCATGCCGTTTGCAATATCCATAGCAGCCTTGGGGAAGCTTGTATCAGTAATCTTTGTGGAAGCACCCTGCTTACCTGTGATTACCATTTTGCCTGTATAAGCCTTTGTGTTGTTAGCTACTGTGTTGTAATAAGCAACAACTTTAGCAATGTCTGAACCTACGGGAGCTCCGTCAGTCTTTGATGATGAAGATGAACCTGAGCTGCTTGAAGAACCTGATGAAGAGCTTGAGCTGCTTGATGAGCTTGATGTGTCATCAGCGGGAGCGGCTGTATCATCTGCTGCGAAATCGTCGCCTGCTGCTGTGTCGTCAGCGGGAGCAGCTGTATCATCTGCTGCGAAATCGTCACCTGATGCTGTGTCAGCTATACCTGCTACAGAACTGCCTGCGGGTGATTTGCTTGCGATTTCCTTATTGGTGTCACAAATTTTATCTGTGATGCTTGAGCTTGTAAGTACAATAGCTGCAACGCATGCAACAGCTGTAACCGAAGAAATAATTGATTTTATTATTTCAGGATTTGTGTTACCTTTTTTCTGTGCCTTTTTTTCTGCTTTGGCAGCTTTCTTTTCTGCCTTATTTTCTTTGCCCATTTTATTTATTACTCCTTTCATTAAATGCATTTTAACTGCACTATAAAGATAACATAAAAAAATAAAAATGTCCAATGATTTTTTTATAATTTCATTAAAATTTTTAAATTATTCTTAATATTTGTTATAATAAACAAAAAAATAATAAAAAATTGTGTATTTTAAAACTCATAACAATAGATTTTTCTTTTTTTTTATGATAAAATATTCTAAATATTATTAAAAAAGGATTGCACAGAGTGAAAAAATTTATTTCATGGAATGTAAACGGCCTGAGAGCCTGTATGGGAAAAGGCTTTGATGAGGTATTTAAAAGCCTCGACGCCGATATTTTCTGTCTGCAGGAAACAAAGCTTCAGGAGGGACAGATTGATTTTGCTCCCGAAGGATATCACTGCTACTGGAATTATGCTCAGAAAAAGGGATATTCCGGAACGGCTGTTTTCAGCAAAGATGAGCCTTTGAACGTGTTTTACGGAATCGGTAAAGATGAGCTTGACACAGAAGGCAGAATGATTACCCTCGAATTTGAAGATTATTATTTTATAACAGAGTATGTGCCCAACGCTCAGGACGGTCTTAAAAGAATAGAGCACCGCTGTCTCTGGGAGGACGCTTTCAGAGAAAAAGTATGTGAGCTTAACAGAAAAAAGCCTGTTATATTCTGCGGCGACCTTAATGTTGCTCATAAAGAAATAGACCTTAAAAATCCCAAGGCAAATGTCGGCAATGCGGGATTTTCAGATGAAGAAAGAGGTAAATTCACCGAGCTGCTTGAATCGGGATTTACGGATACATTCAGATATTTTCATCCCGATACAGAGGGCGCTTACAGCTGGTGGTCATACAGATTTAATTCAAGAGCGAGAAACGCAGGCTGGCGAATTGATTATTTCTGTGTTTCAAAGGATTTTGAAGATAAAATCGAAAATGCCTCAATTCATAATGAAATTTACGGCTCCGACCATTGCCCGGTTGAGCTTATTATAAAATAAAGGAGAAACATAATGAAAACATCACATAAAATAATAATACCTGTTTTTTCAGTGCTTCTTGCGGCGGCAATAGCTCTTGTTGTTTTTACTATGAACGGAACTCTTAAAAGAGAGCCTGATACCTCGGGAACAGTAGAAAACGGCAACTATATTTCAACGGATTTTGCACAGCTTAATCCCGTCGCTGTGCAATCTCAGAATCCTTTGGTTCAGAGCGATTTTGATTCGATTTTTTATACCTTTGACGCTGACGGAAACATTAAGTTTTATGAGTATAACGGCGAGACAGTTACCGATTACAGCGGAGAAGTAAAAACAGTTACAGTTTATCCCGAGTGCACATATAACAGAATTCCGATTGTTATAAATTATATTGTAAAAGACGGAAAAACTCTGGGATACGGTCTTTTTACAAATAAAAATAATACGGATGTCACTCTTTACTCTTATGTTTTTGCAAAGCTTATTGACGCACCGTCAATTTATTCGCTTAAAGGAAGAATGCTTCTTCTCAGCACAGACCCCGATGAAGCATATATAGCTGATAAGACATATACAGAAGTATTTGATTATAATTACAGCGCGGGAACATGCACTCCTGTTTTTACTCAGAAAGACAGAAATGCGGATAAATCCGGAAAACTCTCTGAAAGATGGAATATATTAACTGACGGTTTTCTTAAATCTGTAAATAAAAAAGCCGCCGTTATTTCAGGAAAGCTTTATAATACAGACACTGAAATTTTTGACGTTTATGATATTAATACAAGCTCAAACGCACCTGAAGTTTCCGGAATGTACGGCTCATATTTAAGAGAAAATCCCGAAAACAACAGCTATATTTATATTAAAAAGACAGCAACAGGCTTTAAGTCAGTATCGTTCTTAGGTCAGGAAACTGAAATTGCGCGATTTGACGGAGACATAAACAATTTTGTTTTCGGCGGTGACTGGGTTTATTCGGTTAAAGACAGAAAAATCGTTAATCTGATTAATAAGAAAACAATAAACACAAAGAGTGTTGAAGCGATTGACCTTCTTGCCGCAAATTCAGATGGCACAAAGTTTGCCGCGGCGGCGAATTATAAAGACAATCAGGCACTGTTTATTATTGATAAGGACGGAAACGCTCAGGGCTATTCAGGCAAGAATATTTTTAATTCAAATATTAAGAATATCTGCTTTGCCGATAATAATACATTACTTATAACAGCGCTTAACGAAGACGGCACATGCACAAATAATCTTATAAAAATTAAATAAAATTAAATTTCAGGGACTTTTGTATTCAGATGCAGAAACCGTTTTCTTTGCTCCGAAGCTGTATGTTATACTGCGAGAGGGCAAAAAAAACGGTTAGAAAAGTAAAACAATTTAATTTTTTATAATAAATAAGCAATTCAGAGATTTTAAATTATTTTTTAATCTCAGAATTGCTTTTATATTTATTTAATTATTACTTTTCGTTCTGCGCTGAATGAGAAAGTCCTTTCATATTAGACTCTCGTCAAAGTCTATAGTAAGCTGTTTGTGCTTGATTTCAATCTGCTCAAGCTCAACTCCCGCGGCTGTGAGCATACGCTTTGAGGCTCTTGTGCTGTCGCTGTCTTTATATTTATCAGAAAGATAAATAACCTTTTTTATTCCGCTCTGAATAATTGCCTTGGCACATTCGCAGCAGGGGAAAAGACCTACATAAATTGTGCATCCCTCAAGATTTGCGCCGCGGTTATTGAGGATAGCGTTCAGCTCAGCGTGACATACATACGGATATTTTGTATCAAAAGAGTTTTCTCCTTCTCTGTCCCAGGGAAAGGTATCATCATCACATCCCATAGGAAAACCGTTATAGCCTATTGACATTATTCTTTTTTTATCGTTTACAATGCAGGCTCCTACCTGAGTATTCGGGTCCTTGCTTCGTTTTGCGGCAAGAAGCGCCGTACCCATAAAATATTCATCCCATGAAATGTAGTCTTTTCTTTTCATAAAAAACATCCTTTCAGTTATTTAAGATATTCTACCATGTTCACACAAAATTTTCAATAAAATTATTGTATATTTGTTTTTTTCGTGTTATAATCAAAAAGTTAAATTAGGTTTTTATGCAATAATATTCTGAGGTGATAAAAATGGGACTTATGAAACTGCTTTTCGGCGATTATTCTAAGAAAGAAGTTAAAAGAGTAATTCCGATAAAAAATAAGGTTCTTGCTCTTGAAGAAGAGTATTCAAAGCTTACTGATAAGGAACTTCAGGCAAAAACTCCCGAATTTAAAGAGAGACTTGAAAAAGGTGAAACTCTCGACGATATTCTTCCCGAGGCATTTGCCGCCTGTCGTGAGGCTTCATGGCGTGTTCTCGGTATGAAGCATTTCCCCGTTCAGATTATCGGCGGTATCATTCTTCATCAGGGCAGAATCGCCGAGATGAGAACAGGTGAAGGTAAAACTCTTGTTGCTACCCTCCCCGCTTATCTTAATGCTCTTGAGGGCAAAGGCGTTCACATTGTTACTGTAAATGATTATCTTGCACGACGCGACTCTGAGTGGATGGGCAAGGTTTATCGTTTTATGGGTCTTTCTGTAGGTCTTATCGTTCACGGACTTAATAATAAAGAAAGACAGGACGCTTATAACGCAGATATTACCTACGGTACAAATAACGAGATGGGATTTGACTATCTTCGTGACAACATGGTTCCGTATAAAGAGCAGAAAGTTCAGCGCGGACATCATTTTGCCGTAGTCGATGAGGTCGACTCCATTCTTATTGATGAAGCCAGAACTCCTCTTATTATTTCGGGCCGCGGCGACCAGTCAACCGAGCTTTATACAATGGCAAATACATTTGCCCGTTCTCTTTCAATGGCAAAGGTTAAGGAAGTTCAGGAAAAAGAGAATGTTGAAGATGTTGCCGAGGGCGATTTTGTTGTTGACGAAAAAGCAAGAACCGCGACTCTTACCAAAACAGGTGTTGAAAAGGCCGAAAAATTCTTCGGACTTGAAAATCTTATGGATGCCGAAAACATGACAATTCAGCATCATATCAACCAGGCAATCAAGGCTATCGGCGTAATGCAGAGAGATATCGACTACGTTGTTAAAGACAACCAGGTTCTTATCGTTGATGAATTCACAGGCCGTATCATGCTGGGCAGAAGATATAACGAGGGTCTTCATCAGGCTATTGAGGCTAAAGAAGGCGTTAAGGTTGAGCATGAAAGCAAGACTCTTGCCACAATCACATTCCAGAATTATTTCCGTCTTTATACCAAGCTTTCAGGTATGACCGGTACCGCTATGACAGAGAGTCAGGAATTCAACGAAATCTACAGCCTTGACGTTGTTGAGATTCCCACAAACAAGCCCATGATTCGTAACGACTATCCTGATGATGTTTACAAGACCGAGGCTGTTAAATATGCCGCAATCGTTAAGCAGGTAAAAGAATGTCACGAAAAAGGTCAGCCTGTTCTTGTAGGTACTATTTCCATTGAAAAGTCAGAAATTCTCAGCTCCATTCTTAAAAAGAACGGCATCAAGCATGAGGTTCTGAACGCAAAGTTCCATGAAAAAGAAGCTGAAATAGTTGCTCAGGCAGGTAAATTCGGTGCCGTTACAATCGCCACCAACATGGCAGGCCGTGGTACCGATATCATGCTCGGCGGTAACTCAGAGTACCTTGCAAAGGCTGAAATGCGCAGAATGGGCTACACAGACGAGCTTATTGCTGAGGCAACAGGCTTTGCCGAGACCGATAATGAAGAGATTATTGAAGCAAGAGCTCAGTATCAGTCACTTGAAAAGAAATATAAGGATTCCATTAAGGATGAAGCTGAAAAGGTTCGTGAAGCGGGCGGTCTCTTTATCATAGGCACAGAGCGTCACGATTCAAGACGAATTGACAATCAGCTCAGAGGACGTTCAGGCCGTCAGGGCGACCCGGGCGCAAGCCGTTTCTACCTTTCACTTGAGGATGACCTTATGCGTCTGTTCGGCGGTGAGAGACTTTCAAATATGATGACAGCTCTTAAAACTCCCGAGGATATGCCTATCACTTCCGGAATGGTTTCAAAATCCATTGAAAGCGCTCAGAAGAAGAAGGAAGGACAGAACTTCGCAATCCGTAAGAATACTCTTAATTACGATGATGTTATGAACCGTCAGAGAGAACTTATCTACGCTCAGAGAGACAGAGTACTTGACGGCGAAGAGCTTAAGCCCTCAATCATGCGCATGATGGAAGAGTCAATCAACGATTCTGTTGATTTCTATTGCTCAGGCGCTCTTAAGCAGGAGGACTGGAATGTTGCAGGTCTCCGCGGCAAATTTAACGGATGGCTTTGTGATGAGAATGACTTCACAGAGGATAAACTTGACAGAGACAAAATGAAGGCAATGCTGCTTGAAAGAGGACAGAAGCTTTATGAAGAAAGAGAAGAAGAGCTCACAAGCGATGTTATGCGTGACCTTGAGAGAATGGTACTTCTTCACAACGTTGACTCCCAGTGGATGGATCATATCGACAACATGGATGAGCTTCGCCGCGGCATAGGTCTTATGGCCTACGGTCAGCAGGACCCCATCGTTGCATACAGAATCAACGGCTCAGATATGTTTGACGAGATGAACCTTTCAATCAGAGAAGATACAGTCAAGCAGATTCTTACAGTCAGAATCAAGAGAAAAGAAGAGACTGAGAGAAAGCAGACCGCCAAGATTACAGGCGAATCAGGCTCCTCTGACGGGGGCGAAAAGGGCAGAACAGTCAGAAAAGGAACAAAAGTAGGCCCCAATGACCCCTGCCCCTGCGGAAGCGGCAAAAAGTATAAAAAGTGCTGCGGAACTCCCGAAAAACTGAATCAGAAGTAAAAAAGTACGGCTCGGAGTCAAATCCGAGCCGTTTTTTATAGTCGGGGCAGCTGTTATCTTATTTGATACTCTGCAATCGAGCTTAAGCTATAATCTGATTTTCTCTCGGTAAGCACAGAAAAGACGCCCCTTTGGGTAGCTGTCGAGCCTGCGAGCCTGAGGGAGTTACTCCTTCCACCGCCATACGGCGGTTCCCCTCCCTCTTGAGGGAGGCATAGTTTTCTATCCATTTCATTTAAAAAACGCGATAATCTTCTGAATAAGTGTTGTAAAGAAATTTATGATTTTCTGCAGAAAGCAAACTTTTACTGTCTGAGCATTTACAGACGCTGTTCCGTTAAAATTATTGATTCCGCTG
>JAZUHE010000151.1:0-12121 GCA_045641565.1 Acutalibacteraceae bacterium
TGCCTACATACATGGCGATTTTGCCGAAATCTATATCTACAATATGGGTGCAGACTTTATTGAGGAAATGTCTGTCATGGGATACAACGATAACCGTTGAATCAAGCTCGATAAGGAACTCCTCAAGCCAGTCAATGGCGTCAACATCAAGATGGTTGGTAGGCTCGTCCATCAGAAGAATCTGCGGATTGCCGAAAAGTGCCTGAGCAAGAAGCACCTTAACCTTCATGGCGTCAGTAAGCTCGCTCATTAAAAGATAGTGGTATTCATTTGTAACACCGAGACCGTTGAGAAGAATTTCAGCGTCGCTTTCCGCGCTGTAGCCGCCCATTTCGGCAAATTCATCCTCAATCTCGCATACACGGATGCCTTCCTCCTCGGAAAGGTCTGTTTTTGAGTAAAGCTCGTCACGCTCGTCCATAATACTGCAGAGCTCGGGGTTACCCATGAGCACCGTACGTATAACCGAATACTCGTTAAATTCAAAGTGGTCCTGCTTCAGAACGGAAATTCTCTCACCGGGAGTGTATACAACCTCACCCTTATTCGGCTCGATTTCACCCGAAAGAATCTTCAGGAATGTTGACTTGCCCGCTCCGTTTGCGCCGATAAGGCCGTAGCAGTTGCCCTTTGTAAAGGTCATATCAACATTCTTAAAAAGCTCGCGGCCGCCGTACTGCAGGCCCACATTAACTGTGCTTATCATTTTTAATTTCTCCTCTTAACCTTAGACTGATAGAATTTTTTATTCTGCGCTCCCATTTAACCGGAGGCAGAATAAATTTATATATATTGCAATAAAGTCCGTCAGCTTTATAAACTCTGCCGTTTTTCTCTATTGAATCCAGCACTGCGATTATCTGACTTTCTTTTATTCCGTATTCCTTTACCCACTGATTGTCTCCCATGAGGATATAACCGTTTTCATCCTCTCCAACAATTCTGTGAAGTACAAGCCGTCCGTTATTTCTCTTAAAGAAAACAATGTCGCCCTTCTTCGGCTTCTGTTCAATTCTTTTAAGCACTACATTGTCCGTGCCGTCATGAATCAGCGGCTCCATGCTCTGGCCTGATGCTGTCAGCGTTACCGTTGAATTGTTTTCGAGCACCTCAAGAATAACAGACTCCATCTGACTCAGATTTATTTTTTTATTCAAGAATACCCGCTCCCTTAAGTGAAGCTGTAAACTCCTCTACATCACTCTGTATTTCTTCGGGTTCTACGCCGCACTCAGCGGCAAGAGCTTTTATAATATCTTCCTGTGACGCTTCTTTTTCAAGCATACGCCAAATAAACTCAGCTGTGTCATTAACGGTGATTATGCCCTGAAAGTTCATGCCCGCCGTTGAAACAACAATGTTCATTCCCCCGACTTTCCTCAGTTTAAACTCAGGCTTTATCTTCATTACCAACGCCGCCTTTCATAAAATCATACGCAGTCTGCGCCGCTTCAACATCCGCTCTACATTCAAGAATATAAAAACTGACGCAGTTCAGAATATCGTCAATTCTTTCGCAGAGCAAATCCATAAGGCTCTCATCCGCAGGGCGCAGTGTCTGGTCAAAGAACGGAGTGATTGCCGCTTCAGCGTTAATAGAACGAATCCTGTTTTCTTTCGCTCTGTGAATAAAGCAGATTCCTTTTACGGGATATCCGGCATTAACGCTTATATCGTTCTTACCGCTGAACGGAGTACCGAAAGCATGATATATTCCGTTAACTTTTCTTATTGCGGGCTTGTCATCATTTATTATAACCGCTCTGTCGCTGCCGAAAAGCTTCTGCCACATTTCAGTATGAGTGGATTTTCCCGTTCCGCAGGGAGCCGAGAAAAGGTAGGCATACCCGTCAAGCATTACAGCCGACGCGTGAAGCATCATGCCCTCATAGGATAACAGTTTTTTATAAAAGAGCGAGCCCATCCCCATATATTCAAAAGCATCTTCGCCTGTAGCAGAAAAACGCTTCTCATAACGTTTCATAGTTTCATCGGCTACTTTCAGAGTGAATTCGGGCACAGTGCCGTCAGGCGCTTTATATTTTTCGCTTCTGCTCTTAAGGAGCTCATAAGTACAGTCGTATTCAACCGGAATACCTGCAATATTATAAACAGCCATAATTCACCTCCGAAATAATCCATTATAATTCTATCATTTAATATGTGTAAAGTCAACCGCACCAACAAATAAAAGCGGAGCATATACCGCGCCAGATCAGGTACATGCTCCGCTGAATGATTAAACTATATGTTTTTTATTTTGGGTTTGATTCTGTTGTTTATGAACGCCGCAACACCGTCATACGTTTTGTCAATAAGCTTGCTGACAGGTTTTTCTATAGCTTTTTTACGAATCATTTCTATAACGATACACGCCGTGAACACTGCCACCGTGCATATAATCATATGAACGAACCAGTATTTTGTGCCGACATAATAAGCCGCTTTAAGATACTTTTTCCACAATACGGGATAGGTGTACGGATTCTCGTGAAGAAGATAAACGGCAAAAACGCACGATGACACTTTGTTGATAAAGCTGCTTTTTATCTTCATTTTTGAGAATGTCATAATGAGTCCCACCGCGAGACCTATTGAAAGCGGTGACATTCTCGTAAACAGATGAGGACTGAGGTTGCTGAACGCGGAAATATGTCTGCCCAGCAGTCCGAATATCAGCGTCAGCATCAGCAGAAGTGAAACGCACACCGCAAGAAGAATTTCCGAGTTTCTCTTTTTGGCCCAGAAATTATCGGGATATTTGCCGAGATAGGCGCCGATGATGTATACGGAAAAGAAGGTAAGCACTTCGTTCAGATAAAAATCCTTATCTGTAATAAACGGAATAACGCTCCACATAATGACAATTATTCCGATGAGCTTAAGATGATTTTCTCTTGAAACAGCGTTAATAAAAATATTAATATACGGAGAAATCAGCATAAGAACAATATACGCCGTGAAAAACCAGTACTGCTTGAACGTCGTCGGCAAAAAAGTACGCAGTAAAAATGATACCGACAGTTCCGCATTACCTGCAAGCAGAGCGAACGCCCCCGCGAGAATCGAATAGAACTGTACCTGCAGCAGGAGGTCTATCATCTTTTTAGGCTTGCTTTTTGATTTATACCCGAAGAATCCGGAAATCATTATGAATGTCGCAACGCCTATTCCGCCTGTGTGCAGAATCTGATATGTAAACTTCTGAATTCCGAAGCCGGCCTCTTCAAGATCAAATCCGCTGTAGAGCACATAATGATAGATTACTATCATATACATGGCGATTATTCTCAGTAATTCTATTGAGGATACACGTTCCTTTGCAGCAGGAGCTGAGCTTTTGTTCATATTCTTGCTACCCCGCTGTCTCTCGCCGCCTGAGCTACCGCCGCCGCAACGGTTTTGCCTACTCTCGGGTCAAAGGGCTTGGGAATGATATAGTCAGCGCAAAGTTCATCCTCGGCAACAAGTGAGGCAAGAGCCTGAGCCGCCGCAATCTTCATCTCTTCGTTTATGTCAGATGCTCTGACATCAAGAGCTCCGCGGAAAATTCCGGGGAAAGCGAGCACGTTATTTATCTGATTCGGAAAATCGCTTCTGCCTGTACCTACAACAGCCGCGCCTGCTTCTTTAGCAAGGTCGGGCATAATCTCGGGTACGGGGTTCGCCATAGCGAGAACTATCGGGTCTTTCGCCATTGATTTAATCATATTCTGAGTTACAACTCCGGGAGCTGAAACACCTATAAAAATGTCCGCACCCTTCATGGCGTCAGCGAGTGTGCCTCTGATATGGTTCTTGTTTGTGAAATTCGCTATATCCTGCTTCGCGGGAGCGAGGTCATCGCCGTCGCAGATGATACCCTTGCGGTCGCACATAACAATATTACCTATGCCCATGCTTGTAAAGAGCTTGGCAATGGCCACGCCTGCGGCGCCCGCCCCGTTGAATACCGCTGTGCAGTCCTCAATCTTTTTGCCTGTGAGCTTGAGGGCGTTAATAAGGCCTGCCGAGCAGATAACAGCCGTGCCGTGCTGGTCGTCGTGGAATACGGGAATATCGACTTTTTCCTTAAGCTTTCTCTCAATCTCAAAGCAACGGGGTGCCGCGATATCCTCAAGATTGATACCGCCGAATGAGCCTGCTATCATGGCTATTGTGTTTACGATTTCGTCAACATCTTTTGAACGCACGCACAGAGGAAAGGCGTCAACACCGCCGAATTCCTTGAAGAGTACACATTTGCCCTCCATAACAGGCATGCCCGCTTCGGGGCCGATGTCGCCGAGGCCGAGTACCGCCGTACCGTCGGTAACAACAGCCACAAGGTTATGACGTCTTGTAAGCTCATAGCTTTTATTTATATCCTTCTGAATTTCAAGGCAGGGCTGAGCAACGCCGGGGGTATAAGCGATTGACAGAGCCTCTTTGTCGCCAACCTTTGCTCTTGCGTTAACTTCAATTTTGCCTTTCCATTCGTAATGCTTTTTCAGTGATTCCTTTGCGTAGTCCATTTGAATTATCTCCTTTTTCGTCGGGGTATCTGTTATCTTATTCATCACTCTGTGCTCGAGCTTGAAATATTATCTGAATCTTTCTTTCAGTAAACTTTACTTTTCACTATTACTTAATTACTTCAGAATAACCCCCACCGTCAAAATCAAAGATTTTGCCACCTCCCCCGAGGGAGGCAAATCGGTGCCCCTTTGTGGAGCTGTCACAAAGTGACTGAGGGGGTATTTATTGTCGAAGTATCTGTTATCTTACTCTTCCCACGCTTTTGCTCTTTCAACCGCTTTGAGCCAGCCTGCGTAGAATTTATCTCTCTTTTCCTTATCCATCTTGGGAATGAATACCTTGTCTACCTCACGGTTATCTTCGATTTCATCAAGGTTATCCCACATACCGATTGCAAGGCCTGCGAGATACGCCGCGCCGAGAGCGGTGGTTTCAACAGTCTTGGGACGGTTAACGTATGTGCCTATCATATCGCTTTGAATCTGCATCATGATATTGCTTACGCTGGCGCCGCCGTCAACACGAAGCTCAGCCAGCTCAATTCCGCTGTCCTCAGCCATCGCGACGAGCAGGTCTTTCATCTGAAGCGTTATCGCTTCAAGCACGGCTCTTGCGATATGAGCCTTGTTTACGCCTCTTGTAAGGCCGACAATGCAGCCTCTGGCGTACATATCCCAGTAAGGCGCACCGAGACCTGTGAATGCGGGCACGATATAAATACCGTTGGCATCGGGAACGCTTTCCGCGAGCATATCGCACTCCTTAGCCTCGCCGATAAGCTGAAGCTCGTCACGGAGCCACTTTATAACAGAGCCCGCGTTGAACGCGCTGCCCTCTATTGAATATGTTGTCTTGCCGTTAATGCTCCACGCAACGCCTGTGAGCAGGTTGCACTTTGACTTTACTCTCTCCTCGCCTGTATTCATAAGCAGGAAACAGCCTGTGCCGTAGGTATTCTTGGCCTGACCGGGCTTGAAGCAGGCCTGACCGAAGAGCGCTGACGGCTGGTCGCCTATTGCTCCGCAGATAGGAACGCCTGCGATAGAGCCGAGACCCGCGATTTTATCAGCGTCAATATATCCGTAAATCTCGCTTGATGTAACAGGCTTCGGAAGCATGCACATGGGAACGCCCAGCTTTTCGCAGAGATACTCATCCCAGCAGAGCCTGTCAACGTCAAAGAGCATTGTTCTTGAAGCGTTGGAATAATCAGTAACGTGAACCTTACCGCCTGTAAGATTCCATATAAGCCACGTCTCAACAGTACCGAAAAGAAGCTTTCCTGCCTCAGCCTTTTCGCGCGCGCCCTCAACGTTATCAAGAATCCACTTGATTTTGGTGCCCGAGAAATAGGCGTCAATAAGAAGTCCCGTGTGCTCACGGACATAATCCTCAAGGCCCTGAGCCTTAAGCTCCTCGCAGATGTCAGCAGTTCTTCTGCACTGCCATACTATGGCGTTGTAAACGGGAAGACCTGTTTCCTTATCCCATACAATAGTTGTTTCACGCTGATTTGTGATGCCGATGCCCTTTATCTCTTTCGGGTCAACCTTGCCGCTGCCGAGAACCATCGACATCGACTGAATCTGACTGCCGAGAATTTCCATGGGGTCGTGCTCAACCCAGCCTGATTTGGGATAAATCTGTGTAAACTCATTCTGAGCCTTTGCGATAATATTACCCTTTTTATCAAAAACTATCGTTCTGGAGCTTGTGGTGCCCTGGTCCAGCGCCATTACATACATAAAGAATCCTCCCTTAATATTATTAAATATATGTTAGTATATTTCGGAGTAAAAGTCAATAAAAAACGGGGTACACATCAGCGTACCCCGAAAAAATGTTAAAATTATATTTGTATTATCAATACCACAAGAAGCCGAAGAGAAGAATCCAGATAACCCACTGCCACCACTGGAATTTTACGGTAACAATGCAGGTGTCTTTTGCGACGTTTCCGTATTCGTCTGTGACGGTGCAGGTAATCGTAGTCTCGCCCTTATGAAGTGTAGTGATGTTGCCGTCTTTGTCAACCGTTGCAACTGACGGGTCGGATGAAGAATATTCAACAGTGTATTTTACATTACCCTCTACAGAAACTGCAGGCGTAATTTTTCCCGTAATTTTATATTCTATTATAACTTCATTAGGTAAGCTGACTTCTGTTTCGGTGTCTGCGATTTTTTCCCAGACAGCATAAAAAGTAATATCGCCTGTCGGGCTGAACTGTTCACCGATATTATATTTCACTTCCCCGCCGCGCTCTGTTGCCCAACCGAGAAGCGAATATCCGCTTCTTACGGCTGTTGGCAGAACTGCATAATCACCTTTGCTGATACGTCGGTTTTGAATGGAAGAATCGCCACCGTTAACATTGAAAGATATTGTATAATATACAGGCTCAGAATATCCGAGAAAATGAATATTCGCCCCCTTGAGCGATGAGTTATATTCTTTTATTTCGATTTCGTTCCACTCTGCTTCTGTTCCGTTATAATAAACATCCTTCAATCCTGAACAATGATAGAAAGCGTATTCTCCGATTTCTTTAACAGAATGGGGAATTGTTATCTCTGAAACGCCCGTACATTCTGATATAAAATAATCGGGTATTTTTTCAACTTTATTTCCTATATTAACAGTCTGTATTGTATCTGAACTTAAAACAGGATATTTATTGTCAGGAATTGATATAGCGTTATAATTAACAGTTTTAAGTTTAGGACAGTCGTAAAAGATATTTGAACCGATTTTTGACACGCACTTACCGATAGTTACGCTTTCAAGATTTTTACATTGCTGAAAAGCCGAACTGTCTATATCGGTTACGCTGTCGGGAATAATAACCTCTGTCAAGCTCGCACAGCCTGCGAATGTTCCTTTACCAATAGCAGTTATATTATTTGGAATAGTAATTTTTGATAATAAAAAACAATTTGAAAAGGCTTCTCCGCCTATATTCGTTACGTTTTTGGGTATCTCAATTTCTGTTAACAGGAAGCAATATGCAAAAGCATAATCTCCTATGCTTGTCACACTTTCCGGAATTCTTATTTCTTTCAGCTTTCCGCCTATATACAACGGTTTTTTGTCATAATCATCAGGTATGTTTAAGTATGTATAATTATCATCTTGTAAATATAAATCATCAACCGAAACATACACACCTTTATACATATCATCAATATCCGTTATTTCCGAATCTACTGAATATGAAACAACGCCCAGAAATCCGGCATATTCATAAGACATAAACATATCTGGAATTGATTTAACATTTTCTCCTATATTGACTTCAAATTTTTCAGCAAAACTATAAAACCAGCCCAATTCAATATCGCTTACACTGTAGTAGTTTATACCATAGTTTACCTTTGCTGAAACTGCATTATAGTTTAACTCTTCTGCTGATACGCCAAAAAATGAATTACCACCTATTGTTTTAACATTTTTCGGTATTGTAACATTTTTAACCTTTAAGCACATATAAAAAGCACATTTTCCAATAGATGTTACACTTTCGGGAAGAATAATATCTGTAGAAAGACTTATGCAATTATTGAAAGCATAATTCCCGATTGATGTTAAATTTTCAGGAAAATTGACATCTGTCAAATTTACACAGCAGCTAAACGCATAATCTCCTATTGATGTAATAGAATCGGGAAGTCTTATGCTTTTTAATGTTGAGCATCCGCTGGCAAAATATGCGGGAACCTTCCTGACAGAACTTCCGAAATTTATTTCTAAATCATCTAAATCAATCCAATATGTTTCGACTTCACAGTATGATGCATTAAAATTTAATACTTCAAGGTTGCCACATGAAAAAGCATCTTCTTCAATATGAGTTACATTTTCGGGAATTGTCAGTTCAGTTATCTTATCTGAAAACAAAAATCTTTCAGGTATATTCTTCACTTTGTTTCCTATATTGATTTCTTTGGCATCATCAAAAAAATATAAATATGCAGAACTGTGTTTTGCATTAACAGCATTATAGTTAATTGTATCAGGACGGCACCAGGAAAAAGCTTCATAACCGATATATGTAACACTTTCAGGAATAGTAATGCATTTAACTGTACCTAAATCATAAAAAGCATAGCTTCCTATACCTGTAATGCCGTTCTCAATAATTATTTCATTTACTCTATCATAAAAATAGGAATCACTAAAAGGACTTTGATTGTCACGACTTTTAGAATCGTAATCCCAAATAGTTCCATAACCACTGATAGTCAGTATACATGTATCCTCATCAAAATTCCAATATACATTTTCACCACACCGACCGTTGTTGCCACTCGCACTGACAATTATTCCAATTGGTAAAATAGAAATAAAAACAATAACTGAAATACATACTGCCAAAAATTTTCTCATATTAGCCCCTCCTGATTAATTATAATTTTATATTATAAATTTATAGTTACTATTATAATATACCATTTTATTATTGTCAATAATATATTATTATCAGAGGTGATGAAATGGAGAAGAAAATAACAATTACCAAAAAGTCCCACAAAAAGGGTGATGACGGGTACAAAATCGTTTCTGTCAGAATGAAAGACGAAACCATTGAAAAACTTGAAACTTTAAGTGCTGAAACCAACCGTTCACGGAATGAGCTGATAAATATTCTGCTTGAAACTGCTATTGATATGGTTGATGTACCGAAAGATTAACAGGCTGTTGCTGAATAAATGCAACAGTCTTTCTTTATTTCGTCATGACATGGTAAGGCTTTTCGGTTCCCTCTGACGAGGGAGCTGGATTTTGCGTAGCAAAAGACTGAGTGAGAGATTTTTAAAGTCGGGGTAAATGTTATCTCATTCGAAGCTCGGTATTCAAGCTTTAAAACATATTTTTCGTTATTACATATTATTAATTATTTCAGCTCCCTTCGGGGAGCTTTTTTGCATTTAATTTACTGTTTTGAAAAAATCTGAAAAAATTTTAAATTCGGGCTTGACATTTGATTACCTTTAGTATACAATGGTATGACCATTATAATGGAAAATGTGTCTCTATGTGTATTTTTGTTTAGTATAAAAATAACAAAATACCGTATTTTCATATTTACTCACCATAAATCATGGGCGAAAACATAAAGAAACGGAGTGGTTATTCAATGGTGAAGGTTTCTCCCGTTACCAACGGCAAACGAGTTCGCAACAGCTTCAGCAAAATCAATGAGGTTATGGAAATGCCCAACCTTATTGAAATTCAGAAGGATTCTTATCAGTGGTTCCTTGACAAGGGACTCAAAGAGGTATTCAGAGATATCGCCGATATCACTGACTATACCGGCAACTGGGTTCTGAAATTTGTTGATTACAGAATGGACGACAAGCCCAAGTACACAGTAAGAGAGTGCAAGGAGCGCGACGCTACCTACAATGCTCCCATGCGTGTTACCGCAAGACTTCGCAACAAGGAAACAGGTGTTGTTAAAGAGAGCGAAGTTTACATGGGCGACTTCCCGCTTATGACAGACAGCGGTACATTCATCATCAACGGCGCTGAAAGAGTTATCGTATCTCAGTTAGTACGTTCTCCCGGCGTATACTATGATATGACTCACGATAAGACAGGTATTGAGCTTTACAGCAATACCGTTATCCCGAACCGCGGCGCGTGGCTTGAATACGAAACAGACGTTAACGATATATATTATGTCCGCATAGACAAAAACAGAAAGATTTTCATCACAACTTTCATCAGATCTCTCGGCCTCAGCTCTGATGCTGATATCCGTGAATTCTTCGGCTTTGACCCCAGAATCGAAGCAACTCTTGAAAGAGATGAAACTCAGAACACTGAAGAAGCCATCATGGAGGTCTTCAAAAAGCTCCGTCCCGGCGAGCCCACCACTCTTGAAACCGCAAAAGCGTATATAGACAATCTTTTCTTTGACCCTTACCGTTATGACATCTCAAGGGTCGGCAGATACAAATATAATAAGAAGCTCTCTCTTTCAGACAGACTTGTAGGCGCTACGCTTTCACAGCCCATTGCCAATGCACTGACAGGCGAACTCGTTGCAGAGGCAGGCGAAGTTATCACCAAAGAGAAGGCATATGCCATTGACCAGTCAGGCGCAATGGAAGCTTATGTTGCAGTAGGCGATAAGGAAATCAAGGTTATCTCAAACGGCATGGTTGAAATCGGCGAATATCTTCCCCAGTTCACCGTTGAGCAGCTTGAATCAATCGGAATCAACGAGAAGGTTTCCTTTAAGGTTCTCGCTGAGATTCTTGAATCCTGCGACGGAGATGACGAGATTTTTGAAGCTCTTAAGCTCCGCTGTGACGACCTTATTCCCAAGCACATTACCATTGATGATATTTTCTCATCAATCAACTATATAAATAGTATTGCCTTCGGTATAGGCAAGACAGACGATATCGACCATCTGGGCAACAGAAGAATCCGCTCAGTAGGCGAGCTGCTTCAGAATCAGTTCAGAATCGGTATCTCCAGAATGGAAAGAGTTGTACGTGAAAGAATGACTCTTCAGGCTCAGGAGGATGAAGACAAGATTACTCCTCAGTCTCTTATCAATATCCGTCCCGTGCTTATGGCTATCCGCGAGTTCTTCGGTTCATCTCCTCTTTCACAGTTCATGGATCAGATTAACCCCCTCGCAGAGCTTACTCACAAGCGCCGTCTTTCAGCTCTCGGCCCCGGCGGTCTTTCACGAGACAGAGCAGGATTCGAGGTTCGTGACGTTCACTACAGCCATTACGGCCGCATGTGCCCCATTGAGACCCCTGAAGGACCCAACATCGGACTTATTTCCTATCTTGCTACATTCGCAAAGATTAACAAGTACGGCTTTGTTGAAGCTCCCTACCGCAAGGTTGTTGACGGCAAGGTTCTTGACGAAGTACGCTACATGACCGCTGACGAAGAGGATGAGTACATTGTTGCTCAGGCCAACGAGCCCCTCGACGAAGACGGAATGTTTAAAAACAAGCGCGTTATGGCCCGTTACCGCGATGAATATCACGAAATGGACAAGATGCGCGTTGATTATATGGACGTTTCACCCAAGATGGTTGTTTCAGTTGCTACTGCAATGATTCCCTTCCTTGAAAACGATGACGCGAACCGTGCTCTCATGGGTGCGAACATGCAGCGCCAGGCAGTTCCGCTTCTTACAAGCGACGCTCCCATCGTAGGAACAGGTATGGAATATAAGGCAGCTGTTGACTCAGGTGTTGCCGTCCTCGCAAAGAGAGCAGGTACCGTTGTTCACGTTAACGCTGATTTCATCGAAATCAAAGCTGATGAAGACGGACTTACAGATAAATACACTCTTATCAAGTTCATGCGCTCCAACCAGAGCTCCTGCGTAAACCAGAAGCCCATAGTTGAAATCGGCCAGCATGTTGAAGCAAAAGAAGTTATCGCTGACGGCCCCGCTACCGACCACGGTGAAATCAGCCTCGGCAAGAACGCTCTTATCGGCTTCATGACATGGGAAGGCTACAACTACGAGGATGCTGTTCTTATCAACGAAAAGCTTGTAAGAGACGACGTTTACACTTCAATTCATATTGAAGACCACGATATAGAAGCGAGAGATACAAAG
>JAZUHE010000152.1:0-1879 GCA_045641565.1 Acutalibacteraceae bacterium
CAGGAGTTCATTTCTGCGTCGGTACAGACGCCCATCATTTAAGAGACCTTGACACGAGTGATTTTGCGGTAAGTCTTAAAGAAATACTGAAATGAATCAGAGTATGATTTCTATATAGGATAAGGAAAATTTATGGCTAAACAGAAGAAAAAGAAAAAGCTTCACAAATACAGAACGGACCCGAAAGAGCGCAGAAAGTTTGACTGTCTGCTTATTATTCCGCTTGTGATAATTTTAGGCTTAATGCTCAATTATGAACGGGTTAACTATTTCTGCTCATGGCTGTTTACCGGCGGGAATGATTATTTCTATCAGATAAAGCTGAATCTTTTTATTGTTTTGTTTTATCTGACGCTGTTTGTTATTGTTATCATGTTTCGTAGTTATATTGATAAAGCCAAAGAACTGGACCAGACCATAAAAGAATACTATTCCCGTAAGAATCCGAAAGCAAACAGACAGATTAAAACAATGGCAATAAAAACCGCTGCAGCAATTCTGTTGTGTTCCGTTTTCTTTTGTCTGGGAGGTACAGAGAAATACATCGGTGAAGAAAAATCCGTTGTGCTGTACAGTACATTCAAAGAAGACAAAGAAGAATTGGAATACACAGACGTTACAGCCGTTAACGTTACAATGGAATATAAATTTTCTTCAGGAGGGCGAATACGTATTCCCGGAAGATATTATATCAATATAAAATTAAAGACAGAAGATTCTGTATTTGAAATAACAGAAGATGACTTCTGTCATAATTATAACAGAATTAACAGTTTCCTTGAAATTTTTGATAAGAGTATAATTACATACGATAAAGAAAGTAAAGAAGCGTTATCATAAAAGCAAAAAATATCGGCGGAGCATTAAGCTCCGCCGAATGTTTTTTTTATCAGAATTTAATCTTGAAGTTTCTGATTTCGAAGGGTTTGGCTGTGAATTCAATCTTATTGCCGCAGAAATCAATGGGTTCATCGTTGCGCTCGATAAGGTCACATTCCGCCGCGTAGGTAATATCCTTAAAGAGAGTGAGAACAGCCTTTGTTGTTCTGCCTGTCTTTTCAACCATACGAACGATATAAGCGTCCTCTTCCTCACACTTCTTAACAGCTTCAAGAGTGATGTTGTCGCAGTCAAGGTTAATGAATGAGCCTGTGCTCTCGCCCTTGGCGTCGTCAGCAATCGGGGCGCATACAAGAGGATGATTAATCTCAAGACCTCTTGTGAGAGTGTCAGCGCGCTTCCAGCTGTCCTTATGAGGATAAAGAGAATATGTGAAGTAATGGTCGCCTCTGTCTGATGTGGGGTCGGGCTTGATGGGAGCCTTAAGAAGAGTGAGAATCATCTTATGCTCGTTTACTTCGTGACCGTATTTGCAGTCATTGAGAAGCGATACACCGTAGTCCTCGTCAGACATATCAATCCAGTTATGAGCGTTAACCTCAAACTTCGCCTTGTCATATGGATTGTATCTGTATGAGCAGCATTCCATTGTGGCATAGGCTATATCTCTTGTATATGTCTTTGTCTGAAGATCAACGTCAAAGAATACCTTGAGGAGCTTCTGGTCTTCGTGCCAGCTGATATGGGTATCAAAGTCGATTCTGTCAAGTTCGTTATAGATAATGATATTCTGATGAATAACTGACTTGAGAACTTCTTTCTCAATAGAAATCATAGTGTATACATCGCCTGAAACGATGTCCTTAACAACGCCATCCTTAAGCTCATACTCACGGTCAACATATGTCGCAACGATATCCCATGCGTCATAGCCGCCGGGCATATCCTCAAAGAGTCTGAAATCGTTGCCCTTGCCGCCCTCAGAGAGAACCTCGCGCTCATTAACCTTATCATAAATTGAAACAAGAGTAGCGTTATC
>JAZUHE010000153.1:0-5092 GCA_045641565.1 Acutalibacteraceae bacterium
CGTAGTTTTCGGCGATACTGTCTTCAAGTACGCAGCCGATATCAGTTCTTGTGATATTCAGCTCCTTGTCAGCAACGTTTATCATTGAATAAGCAAACAGCTCGTCGGTGAGGCTTTTCATTTTCTGAGAACGGCTTTCGATTATAGAAAGGTATTCGTCTGTTTTCTCTTTGCTTTCTTCACTTTTAGCCATTTCGATGTATCCGAGAATTGCCGTCAGCGGCGTCCTCAGATCGTGGGAAATATTTGTTATTGCCTGCTTTAATTCTTTGTCGCCCTGCGAATATTTATGCCGAAGCTCATTGACAGTTTTCAGCTCCGTATTGAGTGAGGCGGCAAGTGAACGCATATCCTTATCAGCCGAAGAAATTTCAATCAGAGTGTTGGTTTCTTCGGCTGTTTTTTCTTTAAGCTGCGATTCTATTTCCTTTGCCGATTTTTTGAGCAGAAACACCTTTAAAATCAGCACAAGGATAACCGCAGACAGTAAAACAACAACGGGATAAAAATACGCGTTCATAACAGCACAACCTTAATTTATATCTTTCTTTCTGAAAAGCTTAAAGCCTGCAAAGACAAGTACCGCTGAAACAGCCAGAGAGTAAGCGCAGAATTTCAAGGCACTGTCAACAAGAAGACTGGCAATAAGTATTATCTGACCGGGGGGAAGTGTGAGCATAACCGCCGTGGAAATACTCTGCAGACTGTTCGGCAGGACTTCAAAACACTGAAAAATAATCGACGCCGCGACAGCCATGGCAACATAAACGAGATTGGACACTACAACACAGACGGCTCTGTTGTCAATGAGCATAAACAGCATAGTATAAACGGCGGTGTAGCAGACCGTGTTCATAATCAGCACGGCCGCGTATCCAAGAAGCTCAGACGGCGAAAGAGACCACCAGCCGAACCATTTAACGCCGACAAATCCTGCAAGCATGAAGAAGACGGTTATTATAATATCTGCCGCGCAGGCGGTAAGAAAATTCCCGAAATAAATCGAAAGTCTCGAATTTCCAGCGAGAAATTTATTGCGTACCATTCCGTCAGTATATTCCGTGCCGAAAAACATTGAGCAGAGCAGCGCAAAAACGCCGCCGAGAATTGAGGACATTCCGAGCTGAGCCTGCTCAAGAGTATATCTTTCGCCAAACTCTTCAAACTGGGTTTCTATTGAAGGAATATCCGTGAGAATACTCAGAACCGATAAAACGAAAACTGCAATAACGCAGACCCAGAACAGTTTGTTTTTGAATAATCGGCTGAAATTCGCGTTTAAAAGCTTGAACATTCTCTTCACCTCATTTCAGGTCTTCTTTTCTGAAGATGAAAACTCCAGCGCAGGTGAATATTGCGATGAACGCAAGACTGTAGGCGACATTACCGATGTTAAAGGCGTTTTTCGGTGACTTGATTTCGGTCATTTCAGTGTAATTCTCTCTGTGACAGAGGTACTTTGAATTTTCGGGAATGTAACAGCACGATGTCGCAGAAATATTTTCAGTGGTCGGAAAAAATCTGCAGATTACATCCAGCGTTTTGCGAATGTTTTCATTGGAAATGTACTGCGAATTTTTCACTTTTTTATACACAATATCAGCGTCATCATATAAGCTCTCAATTTCACTAAGCGGAACACCGTCTACCGTGTCGATAACCTCCGAGTATTCGGGAATGCTGAGAATTTCGTTCAGTCTGTCTGTGCCGTAAAACATGCCGACAATAATCAACGCGGACACAACAATGGGAATCGCCTTTCCTCTGCAGACAAACGACGCGAAAGTGCCAAGCGAGCTGAACGCGATTGAGGCGAGTACGCAGACAAAAATATAGGCAAGGTATGTCTTCAGGTCCATAACATTTTTTATTACGAGCCATACGCTGCCGAGCATATAAAGCACTGTGAAAACCGACGCCATAAACGCCGAAACTACTGCGTTTGAAAAATAAACCTGCGCCTTTGAGTAGCCTGCGAACAGCTTGTTCCTTATAACTCCGTCCGTGAAATTTATACCCGAGAAAAACGCTATAAATGTTGTGATGATAAACGAGCAATATATCAAAAGCTCAAACGGATAAAGATAGACTTGGGGGTTTTCGTTTAACGAAACAATATTGCCGTAATTGAGATATGCGGCAAGCGCGGCGGTCAAGCCGAGAAGAAGCAGAAAGCGTTTATAGCTGAAAAGTCTCGCGAAATCCGCGCGAAGCAACTTAGCCATTTTCTTCACCTCCGACGAGGTTGATGAAGTAGCTTTCAAGACTTTCATCTTTTTCATTTATTGACAGAACATTGCAGCCGTTCTGCGAAAGCTTGACTATCAGCTTCGCAATATTTATTTCGCCGTAAATATCGGCTTCTCTGTCAGAAACAATGCTGTATTCAATGCCTTTCTTTTCAAGCAGATTTGAAAGAGCCACATTATCGTCAACGGTAACGTGTACGCACTTTCTCTGCACGGAGTTCAGCTCCTCCGCACTCATTTCCTTAATCATTCTGCCCTTATCCATAAAGCCGTAATTAGTCGCGACCTTTGAAAGCTCGTCAAGAATGTGGCTTGAAATAAGAATCGTAACCTGATTTTCACGGTTGAGCTTTAAGATAAGCTCGCGAATTTCGATAATTCCCTGCGGGTCAAGTCCGTTCATCGGCTCGTCAAGAATAAGAAAATCAGGGTTGCCGCACAGTGCAATCGCTATCGCGAGGCGCTGACGCATGCCGAGAGAAAAATGCCCTGCTTTTTTCTTCCCTGTGTCCGAGAGACCGACGAGCTTCAGCAAATCATCAATGCCGTCAAAAGAGGGGAGACCCAGCACCCTGTATTGCTGACGGAGATTTTCCTCCGCCGTCATGTCGCGGTAGATAGCGGGCGATTCTATAATTGCTCCGAGCCTGCGTCGGGCAAGATAGATTTCTTTCGTTCCGCTTTCCGCTTTATAAAGGGTGTAGCTTCCGGACGTCGGCTCCTGCAGACCGCACACAAGGCGGATAAACGTGGTTTTACCCGCGCCGTTTCTTCCGACAAGACCGTAGACTGAGCCTTTCGGAATGTGAATCGAAAAATCTGAAAGAGCCTTGAATTTTTTATAGCTTTTGCAAAGACCCTGCGAAGTTAAAATGTAGTCCATAATAAGACCTCCTTAATTGATTTAAGGAAAGTATATTTCATCATCTTAAAAAATCGGTAAAGGAAAGAGTTAAGAATCAGTTAATTTAAAGCCGATTCCCCATACGCTTTCAATGTATTCTTTATCGCTGTATTCACGAAGCTTTTTTCTTATGTTGCTGATATGCACCTTCAAAGAGCTTTCGACGCAGTCGGGCGTTTCAAGGCTCACTTTGTCAAGAAGCACCGATTTTGTAACAACATTGGGGTGGTTAAGCATAAGCACCTTCAGAATCGCAAATTCGGTTTTGGTCAGCTTCAGTTCATTTTCATTTATAAAGGCTGAAAAGCTCTTTACATCTATCGAAAGTTCGCCGATTGTAATTAAATCTGACTTTTTCTGAAAACCACTTCTGCGAAGCTGAATTTCAACCCTTGCCAGCAGTTCTTTTAATTCAAACGGTTTTGTAACATAATCTGCCGCACCGCCGAGAAGCAGATTGACCTTGCTGTCAACATCGACCTTCGCGCTGATTACGATAACGGGTATTCCGCTTATCTTTTTTATCAGCTCTTCGCCGCTCATCCCAGGAAGCATTAAATCAAGCAATACTAAATCCGGCTTCGAAGCTTCAAGTATTAAAAGCGCTTCCGTACCCGACCACGCACGAAGAATGCTGTAGCCTTCTTTCGAAAGAGCCTCACTGAGCAGATTGTTTATGTTTATATCGTCGTCAATAATCATTATTGTTTTCACATGATCACCACCAAAGTTTTCTGTGAATATTATAAATCCAAATATAATGAAGTTCAACAATCTTTACCATATCTTAATATTTGCAAATAAACCTTGACAGGCGAGCGACGGCCGTTATAATAATATTACGACCGTTTGGTCACTTCATTCAACTTTGGAGGACTTCTTTGTGGAAAACTGTAAAACGAAATCTGATAAGCAGATAATAATCCGTCCCGAAACGCACAGAGACTATAAGGATATTGTGTCACTTGTGCTTCGTTCCTTCAAAGAGGGAACGGACTACTCTGACGGCACGGATATTGTTGCGCTGATTGAAGAAATAAGGGATTCCGAATACTATATTCCCGAGCTTTCCTTTGTTGCGGAGCTTGACAGTAAGGTCGTCGGGCATTTCCTTTTTTCACGTTTTCCACTGTCAAGGACGCCGCAGGGAGGACACGGCGGTGCGAATGACACCGACATTGTAATGCTTGCACCCGTATCTGTTCACGCAGATTTCTTGCGGCAGGGCATCGGCACGGCAATGCTGAAGCTTGGCATTGACAAAGTCAGAGAGATGGGGTTCAGCGGCATTATCGTTGAGGGCAACTATAGGTTTTACAACACTGTCGGCTTCAGAACATCGTCAGAGTACGGCATATATCCCGTCAGCGGTTATCCCATGACCGAGCCGAGATGTCAGATGTGTATGGAATTGTATGACGGCTCACTGAAAGATAAGGGCGGATATGTTGTTTACGATATGTATTACAACGCATAGCTGCAGACAAACGGATTCTCATATAATAATTAAAAAATTTTTCAAAACCTCTTGACTCTACCATAATGGCAGGTATTACAGTATAGGCGAGCTCAAAAACAAGTACATTCCCGGGAGGTAAAAATTCTGAAAATAGGAGAATTTTCAGAATTATAAATAATAAATTGAATATTAAACAAAAGTGTGATATTATCAGCTTGAATGAATAATAAGGAGTGTCTGTTATGAAAATAATCACTTCAATTATTACCGTTATTACTATGTTGTTCTCATCCTTAGCGAATCTTATGCCGTGGAACGCAGTCTATTACTTCGATTCCGTCAACGGCTCTGATTCCAACAGCGGAAAGAGTATTGAAGAACCGCTTCAGTCTCTCGACAAAATGAACAGCCTGAAACTCAGAAACGGCAACACGGTTTATATAGCCTGCGGAAGTGAATACCGCGGTCAGCTTTTCTGTC
>JAZUHE010000154.1:0-4639 GCA_045641565.1 Acutalibacteraceae bacterium
AGAGGGCGGTTATACAGTTCATATCTGCAAATACTGCAAGGACACATATACAGATTCCTTTACAGAAAAAGCCGCTCACGAATATGAAGATACAGTAGTTGCACCCACCTGCAAAGAGGGCGGTTATACAGTTCATATCTGCAAATACTGCAAGGACACATATACAGATTCCTTTACAGAAAAAGCCGCTCACGAATATGAAGATACAGTGGTTGCTCCTACCTGTACTGAGCAGGGATATACAACGCATATCTGCAAGCATTGTAAGGATACGTATACAGACAGTTTTGTTGCCGAAAAAGGTCACACGGATGGCGAATGGAAGGTAACAAAGCCTGCGGCATATATGCAGGAGGGCGAAAAAACGCTTTACTGTAATGAGTGCGGCAGCGTGATAAAGACAGAGCCCATTCCTGCGCTTACAGGCAGAGTCGCTTCTGTTTCAATCAGCGATACAGAGGTTAAGTATAAAGATACAGCTGTGATTAAGCCTGAGATAAAAACCGACGGCGAGATAAAATATACTGTTAAATTTGAGTCATCCGACCCGAAGATTGCAACAATCGACAAGGACGGAAACATCGCAACAGTACATAAGGGTACAGCAAAGATAACCTGCACTGTAACAGATGAATTCGGAAACTCCGTTAAGGATACAAAGACGCTCAACGTCAAGTTCTCTTTCGGTCAGTGGCTTATATGGATTCTTCTTCTCGGATTCCTTTGGTATTAATAACATAACAGCTTAATCAGCGGAGAGCCTCGGCTCTCCGCTTCAGTCTGTTGATAAAGTCACAGACCGAAAAGATTTAAAAACATTAAAACTTGAGAGTGGGACAAGTGGCTTGTCCTTGCCGACCGAAACGTGAGTTTCGGCATAAAAACAATTAATCTGCGTGGCTTATTGAAAACCACGCAGATTTTTTCTTACTTCGTCACCGACGTTTTACCGTATCTGTATACGCCGACAAACGTCGGTTCCTTGTCTCTGTAACTTTCTCAACAGCCTGCCTGGATTATTATGTCAAATCAGAAATTTGTCTGAGCGAAGTCTGCTGTATTACAGGCAGAAAGTAAAAAATCTGATATAAAAGTTGCCGGAAATTACTTGTTGATTTTATATTTTTGTGTTATAATGCCAAAAATAACCTGTTTTTCGCATTATTTTAGAATTAAAGAAGCTTTAAATAATATATTTACAGTGATGTCTTATAATGAGAGGGTGCTTTGCTTTGAAAAAATTCGTCAAAATATTATCTGCCTTAATGGCTGTTCTGACGTTTTTAACCTGCGCGGCTGTTCCGGGCTTCGCTTCGGAGTCGGAGGTTGTTCCCAAAGATTTTATTACTGAAATAAACAGTGACATAATTGAAACTCTGCCGAGCTTTCCTGAAATAGGGGAGCCGATGAAGATTATTGTGCAGGGAAGAGAAAGTGAAGAGTTTTTATACCGCTGGCGCATAAACGGTATTCAGATTAACAATTATTCTGATACGTATACACCGGTAGAGGACGATCTGGAAAAAATGGTAACTGTTGAGGTGTATGACCTTAACGGAGAGTCGGTCGGTGTTAAAAATATTTTTATAAGCAAAATCCCCGTTATATATATAGAAACCGAAGACAGAGAAGCCATAGTCGTAAAAGAGAAAAATCTGAAAGCCAAAATGAGCATTCAGGGCAATGATGAATTCAACTCTGATGACGTTCTTTACAACGGCGATATTCAGATTAAAGGCCGCGGCAATTCAACGTGGAAATATTATGACAAAAAGCCGTATAAGATTAAGCTCGACAGCAAATCAGATCTTTTCGGCATGGGTAAAAACAAGCACTGGGTGTTGCTGTCCAACCCTGCGGACAAAAGCAATCTCAGAAACGATATCGCTTATCAGCTGTCGGGTAAAATGGGATTAGGCTATCAGGACGGAACATGGGTCGAACTGATTCTTAACGGAAAAGATGTCGGACTTTATTACATAGCCGAGCATATACGCGTAGGCTCAACCCGTACAGATATCACCGACTGGGAATCGGTGGCAGAGGACGCGGCGAAGGCGATTTATAAAAAGAATAAGGATGTTATATCAAAAGACCAGAGCAATGAGTTAACCGATCTTATGATTGAAGATCTGAGCTGGACCACATCCGATAAATTCACTTATAACGGTGTGGAATATACAGTTTCTGACTATTATGACGTTCCGAGTATAAACGGCGGATATCTGCTTGAGCTGACTTCCCTTGCTGAAGAGCCTAAAATCACCACGGCGAAGAAAGTCGAGCTTGAGGTGAATACGCCAGAAACAGTCAGCGATGACATGAAAGCCTCTATAGCTTCGTATGTTCAGACGTTTGAGGATGCGCTGTATTCAGATGATTTCTGTACGGAATATAATGGCCGCAGAACGCGATATACAGAGCTTATTGATGTTGACTCCTTTGCCAAAGGCGTTATACTCAATGAAATGTTCCAGAATTCAGATTTCGCTTACAGAAGCACATATTTCTATAAGGACATAGACGGCAGACTGTTCTACGGCCCTGTATGGGATATGGATGCGTGTCTTAATAACAACGCGGACGCATGGTTCTCAAGGGTAAGACCGTGGATAGAAAGACTTTATCAGGACCCGGTATTTATGAAAGCGCTTAGAGATATTTACTGGGAATACAGATATACGGATATCTGTGATGTGATAAAAGACGGCGGAAAAATAGATGAAGCTTACGGTAAAATTTACGAGGCTTCGATTCACAACGATAAGCTCTGGAGCGGAGATGTTGATTTTGAAGAAAACGCAGCTGACTACAAATTCAGACTGCAGGATAAAATCAGCTGGATGGATTCAACACTTGCAACGCTGGAATCCTCGTATACCTTCGCGGAGACGGCACGTTCCTCAAACATAAGTCTGTCTTTCAAGGACGGTGTTCTGGGTATATCAGCAACAGGTATTGAGCCTACAGGCTTCAGCGTTTTTGTTAACGGCGAATTCAGTCAGAGCATAGATAAGAATTCTGATTTAAATAATATAAATGTTGCGGCTTCGGACGATGATATTATTTCTGTTGTCGCGTATTCCGGCAATACTCCCGTCGGCGGAAATTATATCTGCAATCAGAATTATATCACTTCATTGAGTGTTGCCGAGAAGCCTGTTAAAACCGTATATTCAGCAGGGGACAGCATTGATTTAACCGGACTTAAGCTCAAAGCGACATATAAAGACGGCTTGACAGCTTTTGTCAATCCCGATATGGTTTACACTAAGGTAACGGATTCTCTTGATACTCAGCTGTTTTGCTACAATAAGGTTACGGAAAAATGCGGTTCCGCGGTGCTTGTTTTAGCGTGCGGACCTAAATCGGTGAGCATTCCTCTGACTGTTAATCCTAAAGAGGATTACGAGCTTGCTGAGCGGTATATCAGTAAAATCCCGACCGACACCGAAAGCACAGAATTCGTAAAATACACAGCCGAGGCGTGGGAACAGTATGAGGCGCTGAGCGAATCGGCGAAAGCCAAGGTCGGCAATTATAAGATATTAAGCGACGCTATAGGTGTTCTTAATTCAGGCGATTCGCTGATTGTCGATTGCTATCATTCGGCGGCGACAAGAGATAACGCGAGAAACAATATTGTAATCGCCGTCAAGGCTCCTGCAAGTACGGTTACTTTTTCATACGGAACAAGCGACACTGTGGCTACATTCAAGAAGAGCTCAAGCTCACATAAGGTAGTCGGACTGAAAACACTGGGCGGCATAGAATTCTGGACCATTCGCAGAGGTCTGGTTGCATCCAAATCCGAATTTGAAGTGACAGCCAAGCAATCCGGAGGCGCGGCAGAGGTGAAAACCTATCCCTCATCGAAGCTGCTTAATCTTACTCAGACCATTTCAGACGTAGCTTATCCCGATTGCGTTTTTGAAAATGAAGAATTTAATATAACCTTTAATTACAGCGATGATATATCAAAGGTCAAACTTGTGGAAAACGGTAATGTTTTAGCAGAAACGAAAGACCTGCACAGCGGAATTCCCTGTAATTTTGATACAGTCGGTAATCATAGTGTTACGGTTTATTATCTGTGCGGAGGAAGATGGTTCGAATATAAATCATTTGATATATTTGTAAGAGAAACCGTTGAAGAGAGACATGTATCAAAGGCTGACCATATATATACAGCGGTAATTACAAAGCCTACCTGCAAGGAAGAAGGTTACACAACCTACACCTGCCTTTGCGGTGACAGCTATAAAGCGGATTATGTTGAGAAGCTTGAACATACCTACGGCGATTGGAAGGTGAAAACTCCCCCGACCTGCGAGGATAAGGGCGTGAAGATAAGACGCTGTACAGGATGCACCGCATATGAAACAGGCGAACTGGAAGCACTTGGCCATCACTACGGCGAGTGGAAAGTAACAACGCCTGCCACCTGCACTGAGAATGGCGTGGAAACAAGATACTGCACACGCTGTGACGCGTATGAAACAGAAAAAATCAGTACGATAGCCCACAGCTATAAGGCTGTTGTGACAAAGCCGACCTGTACCGCAAAAGGCTACACAACTTATACCTGCTCGTGCGGTGACAGCTATAAAGCGGATAAGTCGGAGGCCAAGCGGTCTTA
>JAZUHE010000155.1:0-20421 GCA_045641565.1 Acutalibacteraceae bacterium
CATGACTATGAACAGAATGTTTCATTGTTTAAAAACAACTATGATAAGCTTATGGAAAACGGAGAGCTTCACGACCGCTTCTCAGATATACAGAAATACAATGGTGAACCTACATTCGTCAGTGAATACGGCGGCATAAAATGGACTCTCAGCAATGTTGACAATTCATGGGGCTACGGTGATACACCAAAGAGTGAAAAAGAGTTTATAGAAAGATACAAAGGTCTTACCGAAGCACTTCTTTTTAACGATAAAATGTTCGGATTCTGTTATACACAGCTTTATGATGTTGAGCAGGAGCAGAACGGCCTTTACTGCTACGACAGAACAGCTAAATTTGATATGAACATCTTTAAAGAAATAAATTCACAGAAAGCCGCCATTGAAGATTAAACGGAGGATAAAATATGGCTATAGAAAAAGTCAGAGAATATTTTAAACAGTTTGGTATGGAGGATCAGATTCTTGAATTTGACGTATCAAGCGCCACAGTTGAGCTTGCCGCACTTGCAGTAGGCTGTGAACCCGAAAAAATAGCAAAATCAATGACATTCAACATAAACGGTGACTGTGTTATGATTATTGCCGCCGGTGATGTTAAAATCGACAACGCAAAATACAAAGCGGTATTTCATACAAAAGCCAAGATGCTCACAGCTGACGAGGCACTCGAAAAAACAGGGCACGCTGTCGGCGGAATATGCCCCTTTGCATTAAAAGAAGGCTGTACCGTTTATCTTGACGAATCATTAAAAAGATTTGAGTATGTCTACCCTGCCTGCGGAAGCAGCAACAGTGCAATAAAACTTACTCCGACCGAGCTTGAGAAGTATTCAAACTATGTTAAATGGATTGATGTCTGCAAACCGAAACAATAAACAAAAAACGGCTCATTTAAGAGTCGTTTTTTTATATATTATCAGTAAGTTTTTTGATATAATTTCTTGAATATTTCTGCTGTTTTTGATATAATAAAATGAATTATTCTGAAAGATGTGATTAGATGAAAATACTTGCTTTAGGCGATGTAGTCGGCAACGGCGGATGTGAAATAATCAGAAAACTTCTGCCGGAAATCAAGCGTAAAGAAAACATTGATTTCTGTATTGCAAACGGCGAAAACTCAGCTGTAGGCAACGGAATACTCCCCTTTAGTGCTGACCATCTTTTTACCAGCGGTGTTGACTTTATTACAGGCGGTAATCATACTTTCAGAAGAAGTGAAATATACTCTTATCTTGATGAAAATGACAGAATAATTCGTCCGTTTAATATTCATCCGTCAAGCCCCGGCAGCGGAATCGGCATAGCTGATATGGGACGATATAAAATCGGAATTATTAATCTTTCAGGTAAATCATTTATGTCAGGCAGTGAAAATCCGTTTGACGCCCTTGACAAAGCCATTGAAAAACTAAGTGACTGCAAAATTAAAATTGTTGATTTTCATGCAGAAGCTACAGGCGAAAAAAAGGCTCTCGGTTTTTATGCCGACGGACGTGTATCTGTACTTTTCGGCACACATACACACGTTCAGACTTCTGACGCTCAGATTTTACCTAAAGGAACAGGATATATTACCGACCTCGGTATGTGCGGACCTCAGCAATCAGTTTTAGGTGTAGAGCCCGAAATAATCATACGTGCACTTAAAACAGGTCTGCCCGAAAGATTTAAGAACTCAGAAAATCCCTGTACTGTTGAAGGGTGTATTTTTGAAGTTGACGAAAAGAGCGGAAAAGCAATTTCTGTTAAAAATATTATAATAGGTGGATAATAATGAATAATATAAAAAGAGCAATATCTTTTTTAATTACTTTTGTTTTGATTTTTTCACTTGCAGGATGTTTTGACCCGTCAAAAATGACAGAAAAAAAATCAATAGAGCCTGTAAACGAAAACAACTATAAACCTGTTGAAGATATTAAATTTAACCTGCCGTATATTAACGGTGATTATATAGACCCTTTTAAGGCACAGACTGAAACAAATCAGAACCTTACATCTCTGCTGTATGATTCTCTTTATGAAATCGGCAATGACTTCAAGGCAGTGCCGCTGATTGCAGAAAGCTGCAAAATTCAGGGTAATTCACTTGTCGTTACGATAAAATCAGGATTAACATTTTCAGACGGCACATTTGTAACGGTTACAGATGTTGTTCATTCATTTGAACAGGCTAAAGAGTGTGAGAGGTATAAACACGAGCTTTCAGTTTTTCAATCAGCAGAGGTTACCAGTGCTCACGATGTCACATTTACATTCGAATCTCAGAGGTCTGATATGATGAATCTTCTCACTTTCCCTGTTATTAAGGTTGATTCATCCGAACTTGCGGAAAATAACGACACACAACAAACCACTTATTACAGCAGTACAACAGGTACTGATGAAAATAACGGTATTAATATTTTTGACGCTCCAATCGGAAGCGGCAGATATTATCTGACAAAAGATGACAATAATATTTATTATCTCTGCTGTAATACCAAGCGGCTTGGAGGATATTTCCCGACATACAGAAACATAGGACTTATCGGTACGGCTGATACCGAAAAAATTAATTCGCTTTATTCTCTCGGGCGGATAAACGTTGTATCAGACACATATGACAGCGGTGAATACACTCAGATAATCGGCAACACATCCAAAATTACAATGTCAAATTTCATTTACCTTGCACTTAATTCAAGCAACATCGCTTTGCAGGACCCTATAGTAAAAAAAGCAATCAGTTATGCCCTTGACAGAAAAGAGCTTTGCGATTATTCATTTATAGGCAACGCTTATGCCACAGAGCTTCCGTTCCATCCGAACTATTATAAAACTGCTAAAATCAAGCCTGAAAACAACACATTCAATGATGCGGTTAAGCTTCTTGAAAGCAATGGCTACGATCAGATTAATCCGAAATATAATTTCAGATATTCATCAGGTGAAACTACCAAAATACTTGAATTCAGGCTTGCGGTCTGCAAAAACAACGCATTTAAAATAAGCGCCGCAAGAAAAATCAAGGAACAGCTTGCAAAAGCAAATATTCGTGTAGAATTATATGAATATTATGAAAATGATTTCTTTAATGTTATCTCTTTGGGAAGTTATGATATGTATCTCGGTGAAACAAAGCTCAGCAACAACCTTGACTTGACATCTTTCTTCACTTCTGGCAATTCACTTTCATCAGGCATAAGCAGTTCATCAGATACAGCACTTGCATATACAGAATATAAAACCGACTGCATTGATGCTGAAGCTTTCATCAATACCTTTAAAGAAGATTTACCTTTTATCCCCCTGCTTTACCGCAACGGTAATATTTATTCAAACTCACTTTTGGCTGAGCCTGATAATTCTATTGTAACAGACAAATACCATAATATTGATAATTGGAAGACTGAAAATGATTAATGAACACTCAAGCGTTCGATATCTCAAAGGAGTAGGCGAAAAAAGAGCCGAAGCTCTTGCAGGACTCGGTATTATTACTGTCGGTGATTTACTGAGATACTACCCGAGAGCATACAGAGACTTAAGCAAAATCAAATCAATAGAAAGTGTCGTCCCCGGAGAGGAATGCTGCGTAAAAGGGATTGTAGACAGAAATCCTGTCGGTGCACGAATAAGAAAAGGCCTTACAATTTTTAAAACAAAAATAACCGACGGAACTGATGTTATGAACATCACGATTTATAACAGTAAGTTTTCTGCTCAGAGGCTCGAAGCAGGCAAAGAATTTATTTTTTACGGCAAAATCAGCGGCAGCTTTACAAGTAAAGAAATGTCTTCTCCGGAAATTCTGGCTGCCGATGAAGAAAACGAAAAAATTCATCCGATTTATTCACAGACACAGGGAATTAACTCAAAATATATTGAAAAGCTTGTTTACAGTGTTTATGCTCAGAATCCTCTCCCCTGCAATGAAACTCTGCCTGACGAAATCAGAAACAGGCTTTGTCTTATGAAGATTAATGATGCACTCAAAGAGCTTCATTTCCCGACAAATGATGATTTACTTGCAGAAGCCAAAAGAAGACTTGTTTTTGAAGAACTCTTTATACTTCAGATTGGTCTCATGAGCATAAAAAATAATAAACGTGCTGAGAATAATATAATAATTAATGATTACAGCAACGAATATTATTTATCACTTCCTTTTTCACCTACCGTCGCTCAGATAAGAACAGTAAACGAATGTCTGACACAAATGAAAAGCAACTATGCGATGAACAGACTTTTGCAGGGCGATGTAGGTTCAGGCAAAACAATGGTTGCCGCCGCATTAATGTTCAGCACCGTAAAAAGCGGTTATCAGTGCGCGTTTATGGCTCCCACGGAAATTTTAGCGGCCCAACACTTTGATACAATCAGCAGATTTTTTAAAAACACAGATTTTAATATAAGACTTCTTACAGGTTCGACTTCCGCTAAAGCAAAAAAAGAGATTAAAGATGATTTAAAAAACGGAATAACAGATATTGTCATAGGAACACACGCGCTGATACAGTCTGATGTTGTGTTTCACAAAATAGGACTTGTTGTTACAGACGAACAGCATCGCTTCGGTGTTAATCAGCGAAACGCGCTTACCGAAAAAGGATGCACGCCTCATACTCTCGTCATGTCCGCAACGCCAATACCGAGAACTCTGGCGCTGATGATTTACGGAGACCTTGATATTTCTGTTCTTGATGAATTACCGCCGGGAAGACAGCCGATAGAAACTTATGCTGTTGACTCATCAAAGCGGGAGCGGGCATATAATTATGTAAAAAAACATCTTGACGATGGAAGACAAGGATATATTGTTTGCCCTCTTGTTGAAGAAAGTGATGTTGTCCAGCTCGCCGCGGCTGAAGATTTTGCCGCAAAGCTTTCGGAAAACGAATTCAAAAACTACAGTGTAGGTATTGTTCACGGCAAAATGAAGCCTAAGGATAAAGACGCTGTAATGAAGGGTTTTGTTGAAGGTAAAATACAGCTTCTTGTATCAACAACAGTTATTGAAGTTGGAGTAGATGTTCCGAATGCCGTTATTATGGTAATAGAAAACGCTGAGCGTTTCGGTCTTTCACAGCTTCATCAGCTCAGAGGACGTATAGGAAGAGGAAAATACAAATCCACCTGTATCCTTATTTCTGACGCTAAGAATAATACAGCTCAAAGCAGACTGAAAATAATGACCGAAACCACCGACGGTTTCGTCATAGCTGATGAAGACCTTAAGCTTAGAGGACCGGGCGACTTTTTCGGCAACAGACAGCACGGTCTTCCCGAGTTAAAAATAGCAATGCTTACCGACACATTTACATTAAAAGAAGCTAACAGCTTTGCTAAAGAAGTAATCGAAAAAGACAGAGACTTAATTCTCCCCGAAAATTCAGGGCTGAAAGCAGCTGTAAAAAGCTTATTTAATAAAAATAAATACTTAAATTAAGGAATGAATAACATGAAAAAAATCGCAAGCTTCCAGATTGACCATACTATATTGCCAAAAGGAATATACACCTCACGTGTTGACGGAGATGTTATTACATACGATATCCGTATGAGACTTCCTAATAAAGAAGAAGTAATGAATAACGGCGCGATGCACACTATTGAGCACCTTTTTGCAACATATGCCCGCAACAGTAAATATGCCGACAGCATTATTTATTTCGGCCCTATGGGATGCCGTACAGGATTTTATTTTCTTGTAAGAGATAATGTTTCAAAAGCAGACGCAATTCAGCTTATAATTGAAGCATTTGATTTTATCAGAAAGTATAATGACGAAATTCCCGGTGTAAGTCCTGAGGAATGCGGAAATTATCTTGACCATGACCTTGACGGTGCTGTAAAGGAAGCCGATATGATATATAACGTTATAAAAGACTGGTCAGAAAAAGATTTAATATATCCTGTAAAATAAACATGAATTAATGCTAAGGGGGTGAAAATTTGAAAAGCTGTAATGATTTCGGTAATACCTTTTACAATCTTATTTCCGATTTCGGATTAAATATTGAAAAAGGTGTTAAAACCGTTTTCAGCAGTCTGTTCATCACTCCCCTGCTCTTTATTTTCAGATTATTTAAAGCTGCTGTTCTCGCTCTGATTTCGTTATTCAGAAAAATGAATAATGATGTCAGATCTGAAAGAGAAGCCTTCATAAATGATATTAAACAAGCACGTGAAAAACTTAAATCTAATAATAAAGCGGATATAGGCGATCGTGAAAATTCTTCAACTCTTTTATACAGTTTTATAAAAGAAGGATTGAAGAATCATAAATCGTTTTTAATTCATTTGCTTAATATTTTCCTGCCCGTCTGCGCCGTTCTGACTCTGATAATTGTTATTAATTCTAATAACAGCTTGAGTTTTGCGCTAAAAGTAACTTATAATGATGCTGAAATCGGTTATATTGAAAATGAAAAAGTTTTCAGAGAAGCCGAGGACATTATAAAAACCAGACTTGCTCTCGGCGGTCAGAAATATTCATCAGATATTATTTCAAACCCCGAATATGAAATTTCTGTTGTTCATCCGAATGAGCTGACAGACTCAACTCAGATATGCGAAAAAATAATTGAGAATTCTCAAAGCGGTCTTGTAACAGCCTGTGGAGTATATGTAGACGGCAAGTTTATCTGCAGTGTAAAAAACGAAAGTGACGCATCATATGTCTTCAAAAAAATAATCAGCGACTACTGCAAAAAAAATAATATCAATCAGCATGACTCGCAATATATGGTGAATATTGTTGAAGAAATAACATATGTTCAGGGTATCTATTCAGATAGTACTCTTATGTCTTCTGAACAGATTGATGAATACATTGACAGTCATGATAAAAGCGAAAGCACTTCATACACATCTGTTTCAGGTGATACTGCTGAGTCTGTAAGGAACAAATATAATTTATCTGAAGAGCAGTTTTTCGCTTTGAATCCTAAAATAAAAAAGGACAGTACTATTAGTGCCGGAACAAAGCTAAATGTTATAAAAAAGATTCCGTTTGTAAATATTTCCGTTTCTGAAACTAAAGTTGAAATAAAAGAAATCAAGTATAAAACCGAAGAAATAAAGACCGATTCCTTATATCAGGGAATCAGCAAAACAGTAACCGAAGGTAAAAACGGCAAAAAGAAGATTACCAATCTTATCACATATATAAACGGCAAAAAAGTATCTGAAAAAGAAATAAATTCTGTAGTAACAGAAAAAGCGGTAAATGAAAAAATATATGTAGGAACCAAGCCCGTACCCTCGTTTGTTGAATTGTACGGCGTACAGGAAGGCATGTTTATCTGGCCTGCTGTCGGCGTGGATTATGTAACATCTGAATTCGGTTACAGAATACTTTATGATGAGCTTAATTTCCACCGCGGACTTGATATTAGCGGCGCAAACGCTCTCGGACAACCTATAATTGCTTCTGCAGCAGGAACTGTTGAGCTTGTAACAGCCGGCAATACAGGTTACGGCTACAGCGTTCTCATTGACCACGGCAACGGAATAAAGACACGCTACGGTCATTGCCTTGCCGATTCAATTATAGTAAACGTAGGTGACCACGTAGAACAGGGTCAGATGATAGCTCAGGTAGGCAGTACAGGTAACTCCACAGGTCCTCACCTGCACTTTGAAATTGTATATAACGGCGCGTACACTAACCCGTTAGATTATTTAACAAGATAAAGGATGGTTGATTACAATGATTAAAACAATTCCCAACGGCGTTTTCCCGACAATGGTAACTCCGTACACAGATGACAACAAAGTTGATTACAACGGCGTTGAAAAGCTTCTTCAGTGGTACGAAAGCAAAGGTGTTGACGGCATTTTTGCAATTTGCCAGTCAAGCGAGATTTTCTATCTTTCTTTTGAAGAAAGACTTGAACTTTTAAAATTCATAATGAAGAACGCCCCCAAGGGTGTGAGCATTGTTGCTTCAGGTCACACTGAGGATGATATTGAAACTCAGCTTTATCAGGCAAACAAGTTTATTGATGAAGGCATTGACGCTTACGTTTTCATTTCAAACAGATTCGCAAAAGAAGATGAAGACGATTCTGTTCTTCTTAAGAATTTTGAATACGCTGTAAAGAGTATTCCTGAAATCGCTCTCGGTATTTATGAATGTCCTTATCCTTATAAGAGACTTATTACTCCCGCTGTAATGAAAGAGCTTGCAAACATGGGCAGTTTCAGATTCCTTAAAGATACCTGCTGCGATATACAGCAGATTAAAGAGAAGCTTGATGCTGTTAAAGGCACAGACTTTAAGATTTATAACGCAAATGCTGCAACTCTTCTCGAAACTCTTAAGCTCGGCGTTTCAGGCTATTCAGGAGTAATGGCAAACTTCCATCCCGAGATTTATTCTTACCTTTGCAAAAACTTTGAAAAAGAACCCGAAAAAGCAAAGATTGTTCAGGATTTTGTAGGCTTCTTCTCTGTTGCAGAATGCCAGATGTATCCCGTTAATGCAAAATATTATCTTGGTCTTGACGGCGTTGATATTTCTATTAAATGCAGAAACAGAAATGCTGACGAATTTACAAGAAACCGTCAGCTTGAGATTGAACAGATGTATTCACTTACACAGGAATTCAAAAAAGCATATAACATATAATAAATTCAAAAAACTCCGGAGGGGCAAAACCTTCCGGAGCATTTTTTATACGTATTCAAACGGTTTAACAAGATTAGCGGAAAATTCAGGATAATTCTTTTCAGCGTTGAATTTTTCCTCCCAGATTCGACGGGCATTCTTCCTGAATTCAAGATATTCTTCTTCGCTCATATTTATAAATCTGTTAAGTCTTTGAGCAAATTCTTCATCTGTAAAATCTTTTTTCAATAAAAAACCATTTACATTGTCATAAATAATTTCGTTAACTCCTCCCACCTCTGTAGCGAGTACGGGAATACCATATGAAATAACCTCCATCATCGAAACAGGAAGTCCCTCAATACGGCTGACGTTAATAAAAAGGTTAACAGGATGATTCTGATAATACTCAAGAACCTGCTGATTGGTAAAATCTCCGAGAAATTCATATTTAACCGAATCGCCTAATTTCTCTTTAGCAAGAGCTTTAACTTCCTCAGAAAGCGGCCCTTCACCAATATGAGTCCAGTATACATCACCAAGTGAATCTTTCATACTGGCAAACACTTCAATAAGCCTGTCAAGTCTTTTGAATTCAACAACTCTTGAGCAGGTAACGATATGAAATGTTTTATCAAATCCTGTAAGTCCGTGGTCAAAAGTGCCGAGATATGAGCACTCCGCTTTGTCTTTATATTTCGGATACTCTTTTTTCAGATATTCACTGCCGTTTTCAGAGCAGGCAAAGACTTTTTCTGCTCCATTAAGAAGCTCGTTTCTGCATGGAAGATAATTAAATCTTTTATGATGCTTATATAAATCATAATTATGTGCACGCGAAAAAACAATAGCCTTCTTGCCCATATCTTCAAACCATTTTTTTAAAAGAAGACAGGTTTTGCAGTTAGAAAAGAACCAGTAGCTGTAAAGAACAATTTCATCAAAATCAGAAAAATTGTATATTTCAAGTATTTTTTTATCTTCTTCAAACTGACGAAAAGCTCGACGATTGAAATATCCGGCAATAACCTTGTTTATAGGTGAACTGCCCATTTCCTGTTTATCATCATCGTCCATTTCATAGGGTTTAATAAGATTAACAGTGCCGCCTAAAATGTCGCTGTATCGAACAATTTTCTTTTTCTTTTTTGTAATATTATAAACATCTGCAATCTCAGGAACAGAACGTTTCAGAACTGCGTCGGGTTCAAGCTCCTGAGCGAGAATTATTATCTTATCAAAGTTTTTTTCGTGAAAAAATATTTCATTCTCAATAAATGGTTCATTACCACCATACGGAAACGAACTTGTAAGAAAAACAAGACATCTTTTCATTTCTGCACCTCGTTATAATCTGTGTATATTATCAATTTTAACACTTTTAAATAATGCTGTCAACATACACAAATTAGAAAATCAACAACAATTATCTTAATAAAAAGAGCGCGGTTTTTACGCCGCGCCCGTATTATATTTAAGCCTTTTTCTTGTCAATAGCTCTGTGAATTGCTTTACCGATTTCAAATACAGGAATTGTTGAAAGTGCAAGTCCTGCAGAAATGGCAAGTTCTTCAAGGTCAAAGCCTACAGCGCTCCATTTGAACGAAACTGATTCGATTCCGAATACTCCGCGAAGTCCGGGAACATAAACTGCAACAAGTGTAAGAGCTGTAGTTGCGAAGAACGCACCAACTAACCACCAGTTCATGTTCTTGAACATACCCTTTGAGAAGAGTGAACCCTTCTGAGAACGCATATTAATTGCACACATCATTTCAGCAAAGTTAACTGTAAGGAATGCCATTGCCATGGCGTTAGCGCAATGCTCACCGTTCATAAGACCTGTAAGCGTATTATTCTCAAGGAAGAAACCGATTATATAAGAAGCGATTTCGATTAAAGCAAGATAAATACCCTGCCATACCATATCAACACCGGCACCGTTTGAAAAAATGCCGTCTGTTGTCGCACGGGGCTTACGCTTCATAAGGTTGCCTTCAGCCTTTTCCATACCAAGAGCAAGACCGGGAAGTGAGTCGGTAACCATGTTTATCCAAAGAAGATGAACAGCGTCAAGAATATTGAAATGGAAAATTGTTGCGAAGAACATTATAAGAACTTCTGAAAGGTTTGTTGAAAGCTGGAACTGAAGAACCTTACATACGTTATCGTAAATCTTACGGCCTTCTTCAACTGCATGAACGATAGTTGCAAAATTGTCATCTGCAAGAACCATGTCAGCAACGCCCTTGGTAACGTCAGTACCTGTGATACCCATTCCGATGCCGATATCAGAAGCCTTGATTGAAGGAGCATCATTAACGCCGTCGCCTGTCATTGCGGTAACCATTCCGCGTGCTTTCCAGGCCTTAACAATTCGTGTTTTATGTTCGGGCTGTACACGTGCATAAACTGAATACTTGGTAACTTCTTCAACAAGTTCCTCGTCAGTGTATTTATCAAGCTCAGCGCCGACAATAGCCTGAGCAGCGTCATCAATAATACCGAGGTCTTTACCGATTGCAACAGCAGTATCTTTATGGTCACCTGTAATCATAACAGGACGAATACCTGCAAGACGGCATTCTTTGATTGCTTCATATACTTCGGGTCTGCAGGGGTCAATCATACCTGTAAGACCGATGAAAATAAGGTCTTTTTCAAGGTCTTCAGCTTCAAAAGACTCGGGCTTTGAGTCATGAAGTCTGAATGCAGCACAAAGAACACGAAGAGCTCTATCTGCGAAATCTTTATTTTGCTTGTTGATATCATCAATAAGCTCCTGAGTCATGGGAATAACTTTGCCGTCTTTAAGGTATCCTGTGCATCTTGAAAGCATAACGTCGCAGGCACCCTTGGTGTACTGAACAAACTTACCCTCAACCTCATGAACGGTTGACATCATCTTTCTGCCTGAATCAAAGGGAGCCTCACCGATTCTGGGGCTGACTTTTTCAAGGTCATACTTGGGAAGACCAAGCTTATTTGCATAGTTTACAAGAGCACATTCAGTAGGTTCACCAACAGACTGCTCTTCACCGGGTTTGATTTCAGCATCTGAGCAAAGAGCCATAGCTCTCGCAAGAAGCTCTTTATCATCTGTAAATTCATCAACAACAGTCATCTTATTCTGAGTAAGAGTACCTGTTTTATCTGAGCAGATTATCTGAGTACAACCGAGTGTTTCAACAGCTGTAAGTTTTCTGATAAGAGCCTGTCTTTTGGACATTGCTGTAACGCCAATAGAAAGAATAATGGTAACAACTGCGGGAAGTCCTTCGGGAATAGCTGCAACAGCAAGAGCAATAGCTGAAATAAATGTCGCAAGAGAAACTTCACCGAGAAGGCTGGCTGAAAAAGCCTTATCTGAAAGAACAAGAGACTCTACAAGACCTACAACAAAAACAAGAACACAGATACCGATAACAAGTTTTGTAAGGAATTTTGAAAGCTCGCCCATCTTTTTCTGAAGAGGAGTTTCCTCTTTTTCTGCCTGAGAAAGTGCATCGGCGATTTTACCCATTTCGGTATCCATTCCGACACCTGTAACAACAGCCTTGCCTCGACCGTAAACTACAGTAGAACCGCTGTAAAGCATATTCTTTCTGTCGCCGAGAGCTACATCACCGCTGTTTTCGTCCTTGCACATAAGTACATCAACGATTTTGCTTACAGGAACAGATTCACCTGTTAAAGCAGCTTCTTCTACCTTCATTGAGTATGACTCAAGAATACGGCAGTCAGCAGGAACAGCGTCACCTGCTTCAAGAAGAACAACGTCACCGACAACCATATCTTCGCTCTTGACAACAGTCATCTGACCGTCACGAAGAACCTTTGATGTTGCGGCAGTCATCTGCATAAGTGCTTCCATAGCTGCTTCAGACTTGCTTTCCTGAACAAGGCTCATAATTGTGTTGATAATAACAACAACAAGAATAACAAGAACATCCGCAAAGTCTTTAAGAGTAGGTACACCCTTTGCCTCAATAACGGCAACAACCGCCTGAATTGCGGCAGCAACAAGAAGCATGATAATCATGGGGTCAGCAAGTGAACCTATGAATTTTTTGAAAAGACTGTCTTTTTCAGCTTCTTTAAGCTTATTCTTGCCGTTCTGCTCAAGTCTTTTTTCTGCTTCATGAGAAGAAAGACCGTTTTCGGAAGTCTTAAGTTCATTTAAAACGTCCTGAGCTTCTTCAAGATAATGCTTCATTAACATCACTCTTTCTATAATTTTTTTACAATTAAAGACCTCCAACATAGCATATAAATGCTATGCTAAAGGTCTTGCTCACATAAAAAATATGCACCGACAGCCAGTCGATAATCGACGGTTGTTGACTTATCGGTTTAAAGCTACTCCCCTCTAACGAGGTCATATTTAAATGTATATTTATTTTATATCATGTTGCTGATTTTGTCAATATTTTTTAAATAAAAAGTGCCTGAGATTTAACTCAGGCACCTAAAGAATAAATTATTTATACATAGGGCCGTAATTCTCGCAGGCACGGTAATCCTGACCCTCTTTATCCATACCGAAAGCATTCCAGCATGCGGGACGGAAAATCTTATCCTCATCAACGTTGTGAAGAGAAACAGGGATTCTGAGCATTGAGCACATTGTAATAAGGTCAGCACCGATATGACCGTATGTTGAAGCGCCGTGGTTAGCACCCCAGTTATTCATAAGGTCATATGCTGATTTGAATGCGCCTTTGCCTGTAAGCTTGGGAGCAAACCATGTGCAGGGCCATGTATAGTCAGTTCTCTTCCAGAGTGTGTCAGTAACTTCGTCGGGAAGAGCTACATAATAACCTTCGCAGATCTGAATTGTGGGGCCAAGGCCTTTAACCCAGTTGATACGAATCATTGTTGCGGGCATCTCGCCTCTTGTAACAAAACGTGATGAATATCCGCCGCCTCTGAAGTAACCGTTATCAGCCGCGTTCCATGTTGTAGCCTTAAGCATCTTGTCAACGTCTTCTTCTGTAACGTCAAACCACTTCTTCATGCAGGGCTTGCCTTCTTCATCTCTGAGCTCACCACAGGCGTCAAGGCATGATGCGCCTGAGTTGATAAGATGAATAATACCGCCTGCTTCTTTAGCCTTACCTTCAAGCTCATAGCCTGTAACTCTCTTTACAGATTCTGTGCTCCAGTGAGTACGAACATCAGAGAACATTGAGGGCTGATTTGTAATAAGCTTCTGGAAAAGCATTGAAAGACCGTTAAGAACGTCATTTTCTGTAGCGAGAATGTACGGTTCTCTGACGCCGTTCCAGTCAAATGATGTGTTGAGAAGAGCCTCAGCAAAGTCGGCATTCGGCCAATGGTCAGTCCACTGACGCTGACCCTGGAAGCCTGCTGCTATTGCGTTATGACCGAGAGCTTCTTCCTCTCTGCCTTCGGGAAGATTCTTGTTGCCGTTCATGAGGTCTTTAATGATAACCATCATCTTAACGGTGAATTCCCAATCCTTTTCTTTCTGTTCATCAGATTTTCTTACGAAATCAGGATTCTTATCAAATCCTTCGGGGCAATGCTCTTTTGTCCACTTATATGCCTTCTGGAATTCAGCCTTATCATAGATGCCTTCTTCCATTCGTCTGAGAATTTCAACTTCGTCTACAGACTCAACTCTCATGCCGAGATATTCCTCGATAAACTCGGGGATGATTGATGAACCGGCGATACCCATGCAGATAGAACCGATCTGAAGATATGACTTACCTCTCATTGTAGCAACTGCAACAGCTGCCTTAGCAAATCTTAAAAGTTTCTCTTTAACGTCACAGGGAATTGTTGTGTCGTCAGCTTCCTGAACTTCCTTACCGTAAATGCCGAATGCGGGAAGACCTTTCTGTGCATGAGCTGCAAGAACTGATGCAAGATAAACAGCACCGGGTCTCTCAGTTGCGTTAAAGCCCCAAACGCCCTTAATTGTGTTGGGATCCATATCCATTGTTTCTGAACCGTAGCACCAGCAAGGTGTAACAGAAAGAGTGATATCTACTCCTTCTTTTTTGAACTGAGCTGCGCATGCTGCAGCTTCAGCAACACGACCGATTGAAGTGTTGGAAATTACAACCTTTACAGGCTCTCCGTTAGAATATTTAAGGTTTTCGGTGAAAAGCTTTGCGGCTGCCTTTGCCATACCCATTGTCTGCTCTTCAAGAGACTGTCTTACGCCCAGAGGGCCACGTCTTGCGTCAATAATGGGACGGATTCCTATTACAGGATAATCGCCGATAAATCTGTTTTCTGCCATTTTAACCATTCCTTTCAAATAATATAGCATATTTTCTGCTAAATTTAATTATATCATTGAATTAATAATAATTCAAGTAAAATAATTCAATAATGTGTCTATTATTCTATTATCATAATCTCTTCAACCGTATTATCAGCGGCTATTCTTACTGTTTTTATCTCCTGCGGTCTGAATTTCAAATTAAACTTTGCGTCAACAGCTTTAAAATCAACAGTACAATCAGTTTCTTCGCCGTTTGTTTCAATGATTCTAAGAATCAGACCGTTGCAGTCTTCAGCTGATTTAACAGCAGTAACAACAACATTCTCTTTATCAACCTCAATCGCGGAATACTTCTGGGGAAGAGAACCGTCATGATGAGTTTCCTGAACAATCTGAAGCGGAGTGTTAAGTATCTCCCCTTCTTTAAATAACGCATAGTTCTGTTTTTCAAGGTGAGGAACAAGTATATAATTGAATTCCTGTTCTCCTTTATCAAGGAACTGCATCTCATTATCGCGATGATCCTGGCCGAAATGGTCAAGAAACGCGCAGCTTCTCGCAGCAGTCATTCTCAAATCGCTGCCGACAGCGCAGAAACTGTATTTGCAGTCATTAATAAGACCGAGTCCATTTCCGTTTTCATCATAAATATCTGCCCATGTATGACAGGGTTCTTCCTGACCGTCTGTAACTTTTTCAATAAAGCCGTAAGGCATGGAGTATGTAACAGAAGGATTTTCAATATTTGTATTAAAACAAATCTTTGCCGATTTATATGGCTCATCAAAATCAAGAACGCATCTTACATGAAGCTTCTCGGAACCTGCATAAAGAGAATAATATCTGATAAGGACAGAATTATTGTATTTAACTGTTGATTTAATTGTTGCTCTTACGGGGCCGTTCTCAACAATCTCGAGTTTTCCGTCGCTGAATTCGCCTATGCAGATATTATAATCTGTTACCATATGACCCCATGTATCATTCTTTTCATCGTCGCATACAATTACTTTGCCAAGTTTATCTTTAGAAAATTCTCTGTTTTTAAAGATGAACGATGATACAGCACCTGACTTTTCATCAATAATAACCTTAGCAGCAGAGTTTTCAATACAGTTTCCGTTAACTTTGAGGTCTGAATCAAAATTAATCTCAGGATAATCTTCGCTTTTGTATAAGAAATACACTCTGTAACCGTATGCGGGAACTTCAGCGTTAAAAAGGCATTTATTTACATGACGGCCGTCGGTATAAGACGCTCTTACAAGCTGATAAGGCAAATCATTTCCGTCAATATCAACAACACGTGAAATCCACTGCATTCCAAAAGAAACGGCAGCTTTAACAGGGTATGAATGAGGATTGAATACAACTATCGGTCCGCCTTCGCCATCGCGGTACCATAATCTGTCTCTCATTTCAGAAACGCCGTTTTCAAGGAAATCAGTTGTCTTAATACGCCATGAAATTCGCTCAGAAGCGTAAGTTCCGATTTCCATAGCCGTTTCTTTAGCATAGCCAAAAGCATTTTTAGCGTCTTCATACGCTTCTTTTATGGAACAGCCTGCAAGAATATCATGGAACTGATTAAACATAACACGTTCCCACGCGTTTTCTATTGTTTTGCTGTGAAGATTCGATTTTGTAAGAAGATTTGCAAGAACATCAAGCTTTTCCGCTCTTACAAGCTCACATTCAGCCCGTCTGTTTGCTGATTTAACAACACTGTTTGCGCTGTAACAGCCTGCGGCATGATGCTGAAGGTCTTCTGAAACAACAGGCATCTTGATATTATCAACAGAATCAAAGTATTCATCGGGAGTTGAATACATAGCTCTGTCTTCGGAAATCAGTTTTTCGGCCTGCTCAAGGTGAACCTTTGACGGTCCGCCGCCATGATTACCGATACCGTAAAACAGCATCTGCGGCTGATTTTTTTCATCATATCTTGAAATACGTCTGTCAGTAAGATTATCACCGTATCCGTCAAGAATTCTGAACGCATTAACTGTGCTTCCGTCGGGGCTTTCCCATTTATGAAGATTTTCAGACGGAAGATTCGGCTTTTCAGCTTCTCTGTTTGGTCTCATATACACATAATTATCAATTCCAGACTTCTTAAAAAGCTGAGGAAGCATTCCATTGTGACCAAAAGAATCTACATTATAACCGGTTTTAACTGTAAATCCGAAATTATCCTTAAAAAACTTCTGTGAATAAAGAAAATGACGACAAAAAGCCTCACCTGAGGGAATATTGCAATCGGGCTGAACCCACATACCGCCGGTTACACCCCATCTGCCCTCTTTAACCCGCTCAACGATTTCGTCAAACATTTCAGGCTCACTGTCTTTTATCCATTTATAATAACCTGCGCAAGCACTTGTAAATTTGTAATGAGGAAATTCTTTCATTCTGTCAAGCGCTGAACGGTAAGTAGATTTAACAAGTGAAAGTCCTTCAGGAACACACCATTGCCATACAGGGTCAAGATGCGCGTTACCTATAAGATGATATTTGTAATCCATAAAATTACCCCCTTTTAATTCAGTTTACTAAAGTAAATATATAAAGTCAATACTAAATAAAAATAATTCTTGACAAAAAGAAATAACTGTAGTAAAATTTACAAGTCGGTTAAACGTATTTCGTTTCGACGCTCGGCAGCTCAGCCGTGTAAAAATAAGAGGTTCATATCTGCGGGTATGGCGGAATTGGCAGACGCGTTAGATTCAGGTTCTAATGGTCGCAAGGCTGTGCAGGTTCAAGTCCTGTTACCCGCACCAAAATCCGAACTGCATATGCGGTTCGGATTTATTTTATAATATAGAGGTTCATATGGATAAGCAAATTCATAATATCAATCCGGTATATGATGAGAACAGCAGAATTCTGATACTCGGAAGCTTTCCTTCAGTTAAATCAAGAGAAACAGAATTTTATTACGGACATCCTCACAACAGATTCTGGAAGGTAATTTCATCTGTAACCAATAGCTCTGTACCGAAAAATACAGAAGAAAAGAAGAAATTATTACTCGAAAACAAAATTGCTGTTTGGGATGTAATCGGCAGTTGTGAAATTAACGGAAGCTCTGACAGCACTATAAAAAATGTTATACCTAATGATATTAATCAAATTATAAGTAATTCAAATATTAAAATTATTTTTTTAAACGGCAAAACTGCAGAAAAATATTATAATAAATTCATCAAAAGTGATATTGAGTATATTACTTTGTCATCCACCTCTCCGGCTAACGCGGCCAAAACACTCGATATGCTTATAAACGAATGGTCAATTATTAAAAAATACTTATAAAAGGATAAATTATGAAATTAATACTGTCTTCATGTGATTTTAGAAACGAAAAATCGAGAAATGTAATAATTAATAATCTGCCAAAGCCTATTAATGAGTGCAGGTTATTGTTTATTCCAAATGAAAAACAGTCACCTAAAAAGCTAAAAAGTGGAATATATCATGATAGAATGGAAGAATTTGGCTTCAAAAAAGAAAATATTAATATTTTTGATTATAAGCATTCAGAAAATTTCTGTAATATGGATATTGATGTTTTATACATAAGCGGCGGAAACACCTGCAAAATGCTGTACAGACTTCGCAGTCACGGTTTTGATAAAGAAATAGTCAAATATATTAAATCAGGCGTAACTTATATCGGCGGCAGTGCAGGTGCGCATATTGTTTCAAAAGATATTTCTCATGTAAAAATCTATGACCCACCTCAGGAAGTAATGAAAGATTTCACAGGATTAGGATTATATAACGGCATTTTTATATGTCATTATTCAAAAGAACGAGAAGAACATTATATTAAACTGAAAAATGAAGGTAAATATAATGTCACAGCTCTGGAAAATGATGAGTCAGTTGTTATTATCGAATAAACAGCAAAAACCCTCCGCATTAAATGCGGAGGGTAAATTATTGATTAAATAATTATTTAATAAGACCAAAAACTGCAGTAATAAAATCGATTACTTCACTGATTGCTGCAACAAGGTTCTTAAGAGCAGCGATTCCGTCTGTATCGAAAATCTTAACAAGGCTATCAAAGAAGCTGAGAACTGATTCAGCATTTACATCAGCTGCTGCAACTGCAGTTGCAATATCTTCTTCAGCAGCATCGTCAAAAGTGAACTCTTCTGCTGTGTCAAGGATAACGTCATCAGCGATTTCAATATCAAGGTTATCAACTGTACCGAAATCAGAGAAGTCACCGTCAACAACAAATACTGCTACATCAATATTAACACCGTTAAGATAGCTGATATAACCGCCGTTGCAAGCTCTTACTGCATATGTGTAGGACTCGCCTTCAACAACGTTTGTGTCAACATAGCTGAGTGTATCAGCGTCAACTGTTGCGATTGTCTTATATGAGCTTGCGCTCGCAGCCTTGCGGAGAATCTTGTATGATGCTGCGCCGGGAGTTGCTGTGTAGTCGATTGTAACACTGCTCTCATCGTTTGAAAGGAAGAGTGTGGGAGCCTCAAGATACATGATCTTTGTGCCTTCATAGTCACAACCTGTTGTGTTATCAGCTGTTGTAACTTCTACTGAGTAGTAATATACTGTGCCGCTAACTGCTGTTGTATCAACGAAATAATAATATGATCTGGGTTTGATTGAATAAATTACTTCCCAATCAGTATCATCTGTTCTGCGATAAAGAGTATAACCTGTTGCATCTGCAACCTTAGTGTAAGCAACCTTAACACCTGTCTGAACATTTGTAAGAACAGGAGCTTTAGCAAGGAAAGCTGTAATTGTCTCAGTATAGTAATAACTGCTGTATTTACCGTCGTTAGCAACTACGATGTATGAATATTTAACACCACTCTCAGCAGTCTTATCGAAGAATACAGGAGCATCACCTGATGCAGCGCCAACTTTTTCATAATTGCCACTTGTACCTACGCGACGCTTAACGTTATAAGAAACAGCGCCTTCAACGGGCTGAATTGTAACTTTAACGCCGGTACCTGCATTCTCAAGTGAGAACTCGGGAGAATCGATGAATCTGATTGTCTTAACATCGCCTGTTAAGTCGTTGCCTTTAACAACTACTTCGTATGTATAGAGGCCATCGCTGACAACGTCAGTATCAATGAATCTTGTTGTATTTGCGTCAAGCTCAGCAACAACATCAAATTCGCCTGCTTCGTTCATTTTGTAAACAGTGTAGCCTTCTGCATCATCTACAGGTGTGAATGAAAGCTTAACGCCTGTGTTTGTGTTTGCGATGCTTGTGGTGATTTTGCCTGCATCAGCTGCAAAACTCATAACAGGTGCTGAAGATGCAATTAACACCATAACAAGTAAAGCGCAAATGATTTTAGTGATCTTTTTGGTTTTCATAATTATTCCTCCTGAAAATTATTAACCACTGACATAATTTGGGGACTTTATGTGGTACATTAAGATTATATCAGATAAATTAAAAAAATCAATTAGTTAAAATTACAAGAAACGTTGACAAATTTATAAAGTTTTAGGCATTTTGTTCAAACAAGTAAAGATTTTGATAAAAAAA
>JAZUHE010000156.1:0-5309 GCA_045641565.1 Acutalibacteraceae bacterium
TCACTCTCTTTAAGGATATTACCTACGCGGCGGAATGTGACCTTATCGAGCGCAACGATGAACCCATTGATTTCTGCGGCAATAAGATTGAATTCACAGCCAAACCCTTCGAAATCAGAAACTTCAAAATCAAGTTCTAAAATTAAAAGCGGCAGGATTTCGGTCCTGCCGCTTAATTCATATATATTTTATTTCAGTATTTCTTTAAGTCCCTGCGCAAAATCACTCGTGTCAAGGTCTATTAAATGATGGGCGTCTGTACCGACGCAGAAATGAACTCCTGCCTCTTTGCCGATAAAGAACATTCTTCTGTAGAATTCCGGGAAGCACATTACCGAGGATTTATGAAGCTCCCAGGAGCACTGAGCTTTTTCGCCTTTTATGAGAATATCGCCGAGCTCGTTGTCGGTTATTGAAGTGAGCATCTCTTCTTTTTCTGTCTGATTAAAAAACTTCATCTTGCAGGGGGAGAAGGGATGGGCAATGTTGTCGGCCCTGTCTGTGTCAAACAGCGCGGACATAACGTCAATCATGTGAACGGCATATCCTCTCGGGCTTCTGTCTTCAGGCTGATGCCAGTAGTCAAGATGATAGTGTACGCAGGAATAGCTGGTGAATTCTATCTCCTTGTCAATTCTGTAGGGCTCTGCGAACTTGCCTATGCCGTATGCCGACATTTCCGCGCCGACAATCACGCGCATTTTTGTGTCAACTTTTTCGAGCCTCTTTTTCAGCTTGCGGAAATTCCCGACGGAATTTATTTCGTCAAATAAATCCGAATGGTCTGTAATGGCGAGCGTTTCAAGGCCGAAGCCTTCCGCCGCTTTAATCATATCTTCAAAAACCATCTCTGGCTTTGAGCATTTTGAAAACACCGAGTGAGTGTGCATATTGGCTTTGCAAAGCTCGTCTATATCATAAGTCTTTTCTGTAAGGAACATTTTAACCACCTCAATGGGATTATATCATAACATTTTATCAATAGCAATAAAATAAAACAGTGCGGATATTTCACCGCACTGCCGGACTGCCGATAAAGTCACAGACCGAAACAAATTAAATAAATCATAAACAAATATAACATATAAAATTTCATAAAATAAAAATTTAATCTGCGTGGCTTATTGAAAACCACGCAGATTTTTTCTTACTTCGTCACCGACGTTTTACCGTATCTTTATACGCCGACAAACGTCGGTTCCTTGTCTCTGTAATTTTCTCGACAGCCCGGTTGGCTTATGAGCACTTTTTGCAAGTGTATTCGATTACATACATTCTGAAAATATTCCACGCAACTGTGAAAATTTTCTTAATGACGTTCCATACCTTTACCATGAAGCAGTTCTTTGTTTCTGTCTGCTCGTCGGGGAGGATGTCGGGTGTTTTATCTGTCTGAGTTCCCGCTCCGTTCTTCTGAATCGCGAACTTGTCTATGCATTCGTATTCGTCGCCGCTTACCTTGTACGCGTTGAAGTAAAGTACGCCGTCAACTATCTGAATCGCCGAGAATATCTGAGAGTCAGCCTCTTTAACCTTGGCGGCTCTCGGGAAGAGCTTGTCGGTTTCCTCGGTGTCCTTTACAATATATGTCTTAACGCCTGAGCAGCCGTCAATAACGTATGAAGCGCCTGTGGGGTCAACGTATGTGTCATAGACCTGATTGTCATATTCGAGCGAAATCTTCTTCTCTTCAACAACCTCGTTGCCGTCAAGAGAGAATGTTCTCATATAAACGTGGTCGTGGCCCTGGAGTACAAGGTCGATATCCAGCTCGGGGATAAGTGAGCAGAGCTGGTCGCGCATTGCGCATACATCGTCGTCATCGTAATGAGAACCGTTTGAATAGAGCGCCTTATGGAAAGCGAGAACCTTCCACTGAGCGGAGGATGAATTCATATCATTCCTGAGCCATTCAATCTGCTCGTTATTAAGCGCGTCATCTTCGCCGAGATTGTTTGTATTGAGCACGGCAATGTGAACGTCATTATAAGTGTATGAGTAATATACGCCTGTTGTTGTGTCCTGCTCGGGCATGTTGGGAAGCACAAAGTTTGAAACAGTGGAATAATCATCTTTCTCTTCGTGATTGCCTGTGGCGGGCATGAGATATGTACTCATGAGATTGTCTGACGCTGTGTCAAACATCCACTGCCACTGATGATTGTTCATTCCGCAGTCAACGAGGTCGCCCGTGTTCATGATGAATTTTGCCTCGGGGTAGAGGTCAAATGCGGTCTTAACTGTGTTTGCCCATGCTTCTGTATACTGTTTTTCATTCTGAGACTGAGGGTCGCTCATATGGAAGAATGTAACATTGCCGCTGCCTGAGGATGTTTCAACAGTACCTGCTTCGCTCCACCAGCCGTATTTTTCGTTGCCGACTCTGTATACATATTTTGTGCCGGGCTTAAGATTCGTAAGGCTTACGGTGTGCTGATACATATCGAAGTAATATTTGATAATGCCTATGATGCCTATATCAATGCCGGGGAAATATCTTTCCACAAGCTTTGACTCGGTCTTTATGGTGAAGTCCGCTGATTTTGTAGCCTTGCCTGTGAATGCTGCGGGAGCTTTTGAAGCTTCGTAAATCTCAATATCAGCAGTGTCAAGAGAATATTTTGAGAACCAGTTTATTGTTGCCGATGTGGTGGAATCGTCGCCCATTGTAACGCTTACCATTGTGGGGATTCTGTAGTTTTCTCTTGTGGCCTCAACAGCAACGTCCGCCGAGGAATATGTGATATCAGAGTCACCGAATACGCAGGGATTTGAGTCAGTGGAGAAGTCCTCGAGGATATAGGCTAATACGTGGCCTACAGACTCAATCTGACTGTCTGTGAGATATTCCTGAATAAGCAGCTTGTCCACAACATCATAAAGACTTGTGTAGGGGAGTACGCCGAGACCGAAAACGGTGTTGACGAGATTCATGTATGTGAAGTCGCCGCGAAGGAGCGGACAGAGAATATTGTTTACACCCTTGCCGAGTCTGCGTCCTATGGGGGATTCGCCGAAGAGCTTGTCAAGTCTTATTTCAAGCTTTGAGAGGATAACTCCGTCAACGAGGTCGTTGAAAAGCACATCAACAAGAACATCATAAAGATTGAACGCGGCGTCACCGTTTTCAAAGTTATCTATAACATCCTTGATAAACGCGTCATCGTCGATAGTCTCGTTGCCGAGATACCAGTAAATCATAGCGCTGAGAACAGCGTCGCCGAATGTACCGCCCTTTGAAGCGTCGCCGAAACCGTAATCCTTAAGGAATTTGGTACAGGGAACATCTGAAACCTGAAGATTTACGATCTTTTCAAGAGCGGGACGAACCGCGTCAGCGAGATTTTCGGGGTCTTCCATATAAAGAGTAACTATCTGGTCGAGCAGGTCTTCTATAAACCACATGATGTTGTCAGCTGAGAAAAGCTCAATATTGCCGATTCCTATTCCGTCGCCGATATAAGGCTCAAGGAAACCGGAGATAATGCTTTCAAGGTCAACGCCCATATCGTTTTTGAGCCATTCAAGAGCACTGCCTGTCTTCTGGATTTCTCTTCCGAATTTACCTACGTACTGAACTGCCATGTTAAGCAGAAAGTCAGTAACGTCAGCAGTGCCGCCTTCTTTAAGTCCGCCGCCGAAGCAGAGACCAAAGGAGGTGTATTTGAAGCTGTTCATGGGGTATGTTGTATCGTCAACAGTAATCGGAACAACCGAGTCAGCGTCAACATTTTCGTATGAAGCGTATGTTTCGCCGTTTGAGTATGTTTCAAGAGTTACGTTCCTGTACTGATTCGGGAAGCCTGTCAGAGACGGAGTCTCGCAGTCATAAATAACGCTTCCGTTATCGCTTACTGTTGAAGCGATATCGTTTGTATGAAGATGGCCTGTAAAGGCGTAATGAACACCTGCGTCAGCGATTTTTTCTGCGGCTTCAACATAATCATCAAGGACAAACGCGAATGTGATAGACGGCTCAACCTTCATGTGAGCGGCAAGGCTGTGATGTATCATCATGACAGGAGTTCTGCCTGCCGCTTTTGCCTGCTCGGTCTTTTCAAGAATCCAGTCCATCTGCTCGTCGCTGATGCATCCGTCAGTCTGTGCCTTCTGAGGAGAGTCGGGGTCATATTTGCATGAGTCCACAGCGATAAGACAGTAATCGTCACCGAGATTGGCGGCGTATGAGAGCATGCCGTGACTGTCGTCAGCGGCGGGCTTGAATTCATCAAAAGCAAGGTCGTAGCCGAGATTCTTATAAACCTCTTTGAATTCAGCGGCGGTTATGCATCTTGCAGGTTCTTCAACGTCATTTTCAAATGTTGCGGCATCGTTTACGTTAATGTCGTGATTGCCGTTGATAACAAACACCTGAACGCCGTATTTCTTTTCAAACGCTTCGAGCTTCTTTGCAAGCTCAGCATGAGCGTTGTATTCACTGTTTCGTGTAAGGTCGCCGGGAATAAGAACGTATTTTGTTCCTTCCTTTTTCGCGTTTTCACCTATGGCGGTGAGAGCCGCGTCGAGGATTCCGTCAGCCTCGTTGTATTCTTTTGCGTCACGGCGGCAGCAGAGATACCAGTCATCAGTTTTGCTGCCCATCATTGACTGAGGATAATAATGGATGTCTGAAACTACCGAAAACGCCAGTGAGCCTGTTTTTGTACCCTTGCCGGCGGCAAAGGCGGGCTGAGAGGCGCATACCGTGAGGATTACAGCCATTATTACAGCTAATAGTTTTTTGCCGATTTTCATAGTTTAACCTCTTTGAATAAAAAATTGCGGTGAAAAACACCGCAATTATAATAACATATTTAATTTAATTTTTCAAGTTTTGATACACAATGTTTATTATTTTAACAAATGTTTACAGATTGAATCAATAAACATTATTTATTGTTTTACCGTCGAGGAATGATTTAAGGTTTTCGTAGACAATCTCAATGAGCTTGACTCTTGTCTCAAATCCCGCCCACGCTACGTGAGGAGTGATAAAGCAGTTGTCACAGCTGAGAAGAGGATTGTCCGCCCTTGGAGGCTCTGTTGAAAGAACATCTACACCTGCGGCGTATATTCTTCCGGAATTCAGCGCGTCGGCGAGTGCTTTTTCATCAATCGCACCGCCGCGTGAAGTGTTGATGAGTACGGCGCTCTTTTTCATTTTAGATATAAATTCCTCATTTACCATACCAGAAGTTTCGGGCGTAAGAGGGCAGTGGAGCGTTACTATATCAGATTCGCTGAGAAGCTCGTCGAGAGAAACAAAGCTGAAATTTTTTATATCGGGCATGGGCTTTTCTCTCGGAACG
>JAZUHE010000157.1:0-6863 GCA_045641565.1 Acutalibacteraceae bacterium
CTGGCTTCTTCCCGTTATTCTTTCAAAGGGAACCGTCAATGATTTCAACAGTATTTCTAAATTTGTAATATTCACACTTGTTGATATGTCAATGGAAATGCTCAGAAATTTCCGTGACGTAGGAATCGGCGGATATATTTCTACTATAACGCCGTACCCGTCAGACAGACGAAGGCTTCTCGCCATTTCCAGCTATTTCAGCATTATCTATTCAAGACTGCCCGACCTGCTTGTTGAGTTTATGCTCGACTTCATAAAGAACGGTCTTGTAAAATCGACAAAATCAACTGACATACTTATCAAGCGTTCTCTTATGATTGTCGGCCCCGTTACAACTATACTTTCCGGTCTTATTGTATCGTGGTACACAACTATCGCCAAGGAACGTGTTCATCAGCGCATTGAAAAGCAGAAAATCACAGAGAGCCTCAGAATTGTTTTCACAAACAAGCCCGTTCTCATGTATATGCTTTCAAACGCGCTCGGCTCATTCGGAACAGGTCTTACAACCAACGACTATTACCGTCAGGTTCTTAATATGACCACCTTTGAGACTATCGCGGGTATTCCCTCTTTCTTCTTTGAGCCTATCGGCTTCTCGAAGTATAATCAGCTTGCCGCGAGATTCTCAACAAAATCTCTTTACATGATAAGCCAGGTATTCGCAAAGAGCTTCTACATACCACTGTTCTTCTACGGAATGTGCTTCAAGACAAAGAACGGCAAGTACTTCTTCCAGGGCAGAATACCGATGCTTCCCGTTACCGCTCTGTGGGAGATTATATACGCCTGCTTCTGGGGCGTAAAGAGCATTTCCGGTACGGAAATCGGCAACGAATGCAATGACTATATCGAGTGGAAATGCGGATACAGAAACGAGGCCACACTTTCCGCCGCCAGCTCACTTATGTGCAAGATTCCCGCGAGAATCAACGGCGTTCTTCAGCCGCTTTACAAGAAATGGATTAACTACGACCAGACAGCATACACAGAGGGCAGAGAGCAGCCTCTCGGCGCTCAGAAGTGGATTTTCGCCATGGCGACTATTATTCCCGCTTTCCTTGTGCTTTCAAGTATGATTCCCATGTTCTGGTATAAGGTTGACAAGAATACCCGTGACAGAATGTACCGCGAGCTTAACGAGCGCCGTACCATGATTGCGAATCAGGTTAATAAGGCTCACGAAACCGAAGCCGCTGAAGCAACCGCAGGCGAATAATATGGATTTCAGATTCAGAAACGGAAAATTTACCGTTCTCCAGGTGAGTGACGCGCAGGATATTCAGTATGTGAGAAAAACGATGCTGTATATGCTCGATAAGGCGTATGACAGGGTGAATCCCGATCTGATTGTGCTCACAGGGGACAATATAATGGGCAATCATCTTGATGATCTGCATCCGCTGAATTCTCTGATAGTAAAAACAGATGACGATGTTTTCAGAGGAATGAAAACGGCTCTTCACAAGCTGCTTGACCCTATCGAAAAGAGAAAGATTCCCTTTGCGATGATTTACGGCAATCACGACGATCTGAACAACATCACAAAGGACGAGCAGGCCGATATTTACCGCACCTTTTCGTGCTGTACAGGCCTTGATGACGACAACGGCTCTCCCGACTGCGATACTTATAATATCCCGATACTCTCGGAGGACGGAACGAGCGTCAGGTATAACTTATGGATGCTTGACAGCTCGTGGCTCGACCATGAAAAGGACGAGGTCTTCGGATATGTGAAGCCGGAAGCTGTGGAGTGGTATAAAAACAAAAGCGCCGAACTGAAGGCTCAGAACGGCGGTGAGCCTGTTCCGTCAATAATGTTCCAGCATATTCCCTTAATCGAAACGCTGAGACTTATCGAGGAGTGCCCGAAAAAAGAGAGCTCTGCCAAAGGGCCCGACGGGAAATACTACAGGCTGAGAAGCGGATGTGACGGCGTTATGGGGGAATACCCCAGCGTTGTGACAAAAGACGTAGGGCAGTTTGAAGCGATGAAAGAATGCGGCGACGTCAAGGCTGTTGCTTTCGGCCACGACCACCTTAACTGCTTTTGCGGAAACGTGGACGGAATTGATTTCATTCAGACCTCCTGCGCTTCATTTCGCTGTTACGGAGACAGAAACAGGGGAGTGCGTGTATTCACTCTTTATGAAGACGGCAGGTATGGAACACAGTTCCTGAGCTATTATGACCTGTGCGGCAAAAATCCCGTCACTGAATTCAGATATTTCCGGGACGCGGATGATATGATACCCGCAAAAATCGCGGTTCTCGCAGGCACGGCTCTCACTGCGGCGGGAGCGGCAATATACAGAAAATACAAAAACAAAAAGCGGTACGTGTGAGCGTACCGCTTGATTTTTGTGAGTATTAAAGTTTAACCTCAAATCCTGTCTGCGCCGATTTATAAATAGCGCAGAGAATCTTAATCATGTCAACTCCCTGCTGAGGCTTAAAGCAGGGCTCGTCGCCGTTGAGAAGAACGTCGATATAGTGCTTGAGGTTGTTTTTGTGTCCTCTTGTGTCTTTCTTGCCGGCAGGGGTGATGTCAAGAAGCTGACCGTCGCACTCGGTGTAGAATTCAACATCGTTGTCGTTCCATGTAAGGCCCGATTTTGTACCGCGAAGCTCAACAAAGCGCTTTTCTTCATTGATATTTGATGCCCAGCTGAATTCTATCTGAAGCACGGCACCGTTGTCAAATCTGATAAGGCCCATCGCCAGGTCTTCAACGTCAAATGTGCCGTCGGCCTTCTTATCGCCGAAATCGGAGTTTGCGGAGTCGCTTGTGTCTGTATCGGCGAATTTACTGAATACATTGCCGCTTACCGCAACGGGTGTGGGGTTGCCCATGAGCCAGATGGCAAGGTCAATCATATGAACGCCGAGGTCGATAAGGGGACCGCCGCCGGACTGCTCCTTGGTGGTGAACCAGCCGCCCTTGCCGGGGATTCCTCTTCTTCTCTGCCAGCCGCAGCGGCCTGCGTAGATTTCGCCCATTTTGCCGTCTTCGATATATTTCTTCGCGAATTTTGAAGCGGAAACAAAGCGGTTGTTTCTCATAACCATAAGAAGCTTGCCTGCCTCTTCGGCGGCGTTTTTCATTTTAAGAGCCTCTTCCACGCTGATAGCGTCGGGCTTTTCGCAGAATACGTTTTTGCCTGCCTTGAAAGCCTCAACGGCGATAATTGAATGAAGATAGTTGGGTGTGCAGATATCAACTGATTCAACATTCTCATCCCTGAGAAGCTCTTTATAGTCAGTGTAGACTTTAGCGTTGGGGAAGTATGTTTCTTTGAGATATTCCGCTCTTTCTTTTATAATGTCGCATACGGCAACAATTTCCGCTCTCGGTTCTTCAAGATACGCGGGCACGTGAGCGCCCTTGCAGATTCCGCCGTTGCCGATAATACCGATTTTTACAGTTTTCATTACAGTTCCTCCGTTTTTTAGAGAATTTGAATTGTTCTCAATTCATGCTTATACTATCATAAACAGTTTTATTTTTCAAGCAGAAAAAAGCAGCTTCGGACTGAAAAATCCAAAGCCGCGTATGTTCTGATTGTGATTATTTCTTTTTAGCAGCGTCGATAACGTCTTTTATGGGAAGGTCGCTCAGGTCGAAGCCGTCTTTCTTAATATCGTTGGCAACCTTTTTAAAATCAATATCCTTAACAGCTTCTTTAACAGCCTTAACATCGATTTTATCTTCAACAGCGTCGATTACTTTTTTTATGTCTTTTTTATCCATTATGTTAACCTCCGAACATTATTTGTTAATACGATTATAACAGATATTTTTTATGTGTCAACTGAAATATTGATTTTACTTCTCATATATGATATATTAAAAACAATAAGTATTACGGAGGTATTATTTATGGTATTACTCAGAAGATTATTTGCCGCTTTTCTTGCGCTGATACAGACATTTTTAATCAATATCGGCATTAAAAAGCCCGATATGCTTAACGCGCAGGCAAGCCCCGCTTCGGTTGAAGCTTGCGATTTCACTGTTCCCGACAGCTCGGAGACCGACCTTTACAAAAGCGTAGAGTTCGCTTCATCTGTTAAGAATCAGGTTCAGTGCTGTTATTCAGACAGCGCCCGTGACGCATATATCATGTCAAATTCACAGGCTGTGCTCACTCATAAGCTCACGGATGTTGAAAAGACCGCAACACTTACAGACAAAGACGGAAATGCGTATCTTGAGGATACATTCAAGTCATTTTATTCTGACAAGCTGGGCGTTCGTCATTACTTTGAGGCTTCATTCAATGATGCGAGAGTTAATACCATAAGACTCGGTGAGTATTATTATGATGTTCACGTCAGAGACATGAATAACGGTAAGCTTAAGATTGACAAGGAATATCACGTTTTCAGCGACAGACTTTATATGCAGTACGCTCTTCTTTCTGATAAGGCCAGGAAGGTTCCCGCAGGTCTCGGCAGTGAGATATTTATTTCAGAAGATAAAGTCAACGCTCTTGAAATTAAAGACAAAAACGGCACTCACAGCGCCGCTGACGGTGTCGACGCCGCTTCTGTGGAATACGCCGCTTTTGACATCGACGGCGCAGGTGTAGTCGGATTTATCGTACCCTCAGACGGAAGTGCTGCAGGCCTTGAAGTTAAGAAGACTCCGTGTGGATATACGATTACTCTTTTTGCTGACCTCAGCTCATATGACGGTATCAACAAGTATGATGAAACAGGCGGATATGACAATTATAAGATTGACTTCGGCTGCAGAATCTACACAGACTCCACTCACGCGTTTGATAAGATTGCCGCTGAGGCTGATATAGAGAGAAATCCTCTTACTGTTACAATAACAGACGATAACGCCAATGCCGAGGTGCTCGGTTATGACGCGCTCAGAGGTACATACGATGTTAAAATGGACGGTATCGGCTTCAATTATCCTTATGAGCACCCCGATTACAGATATTATGTAAAGCTTGCTGTTGAGGGTGACACACAGGATAGAAATATTTTCATCCGTACCACTACTCCGAACTCAGGTTGTCTTGAATGCTCAGCACTTCTTGATAAAAACAATCTCCTTATGCCCGTGGATATTGAAGTCTGCAAGAACTTCAAGGGTGACGGCGGTGACGAAAAGTACTCATATAATGACTACTGCTACGGCGATACTTTTACTCCCATAACCGTCGAGAGCGGAAGCAAAAAAGAGTTTACCGTTCTTAATCTTTATCAGAACTGGGGAAATTATCCTCTTAAACAGATTTCTTCAATAGAGTTCCACGTTTCTTACTATCATCTGTCAACAGGTACAACTGAGTCAAACTGCATTGCTCCGTATTTTGTATTTGGCAGAGACGGATGGACTCTCCCCGATTTCAGAGCCGCCAGCGCGGATTTCTGGTCAACTCAGCCTCAGCATAACTCAGTCGGTATTCTTAAGTTTGTAACATACAGAGACAGCTCGGTTAAAAATCCCGTTATGTCTGAATTCACCGGCAGCGAGGTTCACTCATTCGGCCCCACATACGCAAGCGTAACAGATAAATACATTTCGGATTCGGGCAAATTCACTTATGATGTTACTCATACGGAATTCCCGCAGACCGACGAAAACAGAACGTATTATACTCTCAACGTAGATTTCACAGACGATATCTCCTTTGAGAATTTCAAGAAGGATTTTGACCTGTTCTATTTTGACGGAAGATATGTTTCATTCAGCAAAACAAGCTATCTTGATGAAAACAACAATACGGTCACAGGCGATGTTTCTTCTGACGTAACATACCATACTCTCGGCAGTGAGGCTCCCTATATGGGTTTCTACGGCATGAATTCTGAAGATGCTCCCGCTAATTTCGGCTGCAACTTCGCTCTTCTTATAAAAGACAGCGCAATCACCGTTGACGGCAAAGAGAGCAGTATTCCCTTCGCGTTCAAGGAGCACCAGGGTGAAGAGACAACAGAAGGCGTGCTTACTCTTGATGCGGAAAATATCACATTCAAAAAGGGCGACAGCATTAAGCTTGACCTCATTCTTCTCCCCTGGGGCAACGGTGATGAGCCCGATGATTCAAACGTACTCACAGTCAGAGAAGACAGCCTCCTCAAGCCTCTCACAGCGGTGAACGGCGAGAATGACGGATATATTCCCACAATTAAGGCAGAGAATAACGAAGCTGTTATAACCGTTAAGGGCGGCAGAAACAATAACGTCATCAGAGTTGACGGCTTTACATCCATGAAGAAGCCCACCGTTGAAATCAAAACGGCTGACGGCTGGCAGAATGTAAATCTTTCCTCCACGTGGGGATATGACGGATATATGATAAACACGAATAAGGACAACACCTATTCAATTTCATTCGTATATGCCGCCGCTGACCCTGATACGGAATACACATTCAGAATAAAGAACTGATTAAAACAGCGGGCTGATTCAGAAGAGTCAGCCCGTTATTTAATAAATATGTTCTTTGTGTCAAATCAACAGATTTGACGCTGTATTCTGTTGATTTTTTCTGTTGATTATCCGATTGAAAAATGATATAATCAAGCTAATATTACACAAGGAGTGAAATAAATGAAAAAAGTAATTTGCATTCTTTTATCCGTTTTATTCATGCTCCCTGCAGTGGCGATTCCGTCATTCGCAAAGGGCGACTATGTTATTAATTCTCCGTATGAAGATGTTGTATGGAGCGGCGACGGTGCGTGGGGCGCTTACAAAGGCAACCTCCACACTCATTCAACCGTCAGTGACGCTGATACGGATTTTAACGAAATGATTATTGACCACTATAATCAGGGTTATGATTTTCTTGCCATGACAGACCACGCAATCACAGGCAGAGCATGGAATGTTG
>JAZUHE010000158.1:0-6523 GCA_045641565.1 Acutalibacteraceae bacterium
CTGTTGCAAACAACGCACTTTCATTCTTCGGTTTTGCACAGCCCAAGTTCGGCGTAAACAAGGATTACCTCGACACAATCAAGGCAAGAACAGAAGCTTCTGTCAAGGAAGCTATCGCTGACATGAAGCCCGGTAAGCTTACATATTCAAACCTTGACCTTGATGACTATTTCGGAACAAGAACAGTTTCTAAGGAATGCGACGACGACATGCACCGCATCGTTTTCTATCCCGACAACGGCAGCAAGGGCACAGTTATCGCTTCCTTCGGCGCACATCCCGAGGTAACAAGCTACGGCGCAGAGTTTGATACAAAGCTTTCATCAGACTTTGTTTACTACATGGAAAAGCTTGTTAACGCAGCAGGCAGCAACTTCATGTACATTCAGGGCAACGTAGGTACAAACTCCTGCGGCAGAGGCAAGTCAAACGACGGTCTCGACCTTGCAGATAACCATGAATCAGCAATGCGTTTCGGTTACGAAATGGGTTATATCTGCCTCGGCGCCACAATGACGAAGACTGAAAGAGCAGCTCTTAACGACCAGCTCGGCGACAAGCTCGGCGTAAATCAGTACAAGGGTCAGGACGGCTATACCGTATGGTATGAAGGTCTTCCCAAGTTTAAGGAAGAGCCTGTTGAAGCAGTTCTCAATGTAAGACACAATCAGGTTAAGCTTGAGGTTGACAACAGCGTTTCTATGATTCTTCTTAAGCTCGGTCTTGCAAGCAACGACCTTGCTTACAATAAGGAAAACGGCAAGTATTACACAGTCACAGAAATCGGCTATGTTGAGTTCGGTTCGGCTGTTAAGATGTTCCTTTCACCCGGCGAGCTTTACAGTGAGCTTTATGTAGGCGGCTACGGTCTTGAGAATTCTGAGCTCAAGTCACTTCGTGAGTGCTACGGTGAGAACGTCATTCTCTGCGACCTTATGAACGACGCAGCAGGTTATGTATGCCCCGACGAGACTTATTCAATCCTCGACGCACGTCATAACCCCAATGACGATTCTCGTGAAATCTCAATTCAGACATGGTGCATGGTAGTTTCCATCGGCGAGCACGCAGCCTCAACTCTTATGAAGGGTTACGCTGACCTTGTTGCAGACGGACAGAGAATCACAAAATAAAACCAAATCGGCAAAATAATGAACACCGTGAATTGCAGAAATGCTTTTCACGGTGTTTTTTATTCTACTGTAACACTTTTTGCAAGATTTCGGGGCTTGTCGATTTCACAGCCGCGGATTTTTGCCGAATGATAAGCAATAAGCTGAAGAGGAATAATTTCAAGTATGGGATAGAATAAATTGTGCGTTTTCGGTACCTTTATTTCTCCGCTGCCGTCAGTGTCGGTTACGGAAATAATATTCGCTCCGCGTGCCGCCGCCTCGTTGATATTGCTTTCGGTTTTGCTTCTGGTTTCCGAGCCGCAGCAAAGAGCAATTACGGTGCTGTTTTTATCTATGAGTGATATTGTTCCGTGCTTCAGCTCACCTGCGTGATAAGCCTCTCAGGGAATGTAGCTTATTTCTTTAAGCTTCAGCGATGCCTCCTGTGCACTGCTGAAATCCGTGCCTCTGCCGATAAAGCATATATAGTTGCTTTCGGTTATTGCCTGCGCATATTTTTCTGCGTTGAAATGCAGCAGGATTTCTTCGATTTTGTCGGGAATTTTTGTAAGCTCGGCGAAAAGCCCTGCCGCTTCTTTTCTGTTAAGCTCTTCTGCGCTGACCGCAAGCTGAATAATCAGCGAATATATGACCGCAAGCTGTGCGGAATAAGCCTTTGTGGTTGCCACCGCAATTTCCCTGCCCGCCCTTGTCATGATTACGCAGTCACTTTCAGCGGCAATGGTGCTGTTTTCAACGTTTACGATTGATACGGTTTTGGCGCCCGATTCCTTTGCAATTCTCAGCGCCGCAAGAGTATCGGCGGTTTCACCCGACTGGCTGATGATGACCACAAGCGAATTTTCATCAAGGCACGGGTGCATATATCTGAATTCCGAAGCTGTACACGCCTGTGACGGACGGCGGAAAAGCCTTTCGGAAGCATACACACCTGTCAGACCTGCGTGGTATGCCGAGCCGCAGGCAACAAAACGGACGCTGCTGATTTTCTTTATCTCATCAGCACTCCAGCGGATATTTTTTATGCTTAGTCTGTCATTTTTTGAAATTCCGTCAAGAGTCCGTCTTACTGCTGAGGGCTGTTCCATTATCTCCTTCAGCATGAAATGCTCATAGCCGCCCTTGTCGGCGGTTCTGTCGTATGCTTTTATTTTCACTTCACTTTTCTTTATTCTGCAGCCGTCAGTATCGTAAACGCGGAGGCTGTCCTTTTGTATTATGCCGATTTCTCCGTCGTTAAGTCTGAAAACACGGGAACAGACATCACTTATGGGCAAAATATCGCTTGCGAGATACGCCGCCGATGAAGAAATCCCGACAAAGAGCGGACTTGATTTTCGGGCACAGATGATAGTGTCGGGGTAATCGCGGCAGAAAATACCGAACGCATAGGAGCCTTTCAGCGTTTTAAGCACGCCGGAAACCGTTCCTTTCAGGTCGCCGCTGTATTGCTTTTCAAGAAGCTGAGCCACAACCTCTGTGTCCGTGTCGCTTTTAAATCTTACGCCGTCAAGTTCCGATTTCAGTTCAAGATAATTCTCTATTATTCCGTTATGCACTACGGTAAAAAGACCTTTTTCGCCTGCGTGAGGGTGCGCGTTTTCCTCAGTTGCCGCGCCGTGAGTTGCCCAACGCGTATGCCCGATTCCTACAGAACCGCGCAGGTTTTTTGCTCTGCTTTTCAGCCGTGACGGACTGCCGAGAGTTTTGACGGTTTTAAGCTCTTTGCCGTCAAAAACCGCAAGACCTGCGGAATCGTAGCCGCGGTATTCAAGCTCCTCGAGTCCGTTTATTATTATCTCAGCGGCGTTTTCTTCACCGATGTATCCCATTATTCCGCACATGATATCACCTTTTTCATTGTTATCTTATATTATATGCGGAAAAATTATTTTTAATCATAAAAGAAAAGAACAGTCCGAAAACTGTTCTTTAATCTTTATCTTATCTGTGAAATATAATCATCAAAAATGGCATATTTCTGAATAATATCACTGTCCGCAGCTCCCGATGAATTGTCGAAATCCACATCTGCGGCAAAGTTTTGCACGTCACTCAGTTCTCCGAGTCCTCCGAGGGCTGCATTGAGCAGAACGGCGTCCTGCGCGTCAGCATAGCTGTCACCGTTTATATCACCGAAAATAACAATATTATATGATTTATATATAATACCTTTTGTGTTATATATATTCAGAACCGAGCCTGTACCGTTTCCGTTTGCGGAGGGGATAAATTCCAGTGTGCCGTTTGTAATGCTGATGTAATCTTCAATGTTTTCGTATCCCTCGTTAAGACCCGTCAGATAATTGCCGTAAAAGCCTGCGTCGGTGCTCATATTTATATTGATTTCAGGCGGAATGCAGTAGTCAAGCAGCTTGAGTACATTAAGCGATTTGTAGGTGTAGGAAGTTGACTCGAATGCATATACACGGTCAGTAGACGAAGCGAGCAGGTCGTTTCTGAAATCAAGGGGAGTCGCGTCGGGCTTCTGCTCAAAATACAGTGCGGCTGCAGCAGCTACAATGGGCGAAGCCTGCGAAGTTCCACTCATAGGTAAAAATCCTGCTTTATAAGTATATCCGAATATATTTTCTCCGGGGGCTGCAATGTCGTAATACTCCCCGTTTGATGTATCGTAATTTGAAAACTCCGCAAGTCTGATGGGATTTGTTGAATTTCCGACAGCCATTACACCTATGACGTTTGAATAAGCGCCGGGTATGCATCTGTTTGATGATGTTGGCTCACTATTGTTTCCTGCGGAGGCAATAATAGTAACACCTGCATTGTATGCTCTGTCAACGGCACTTTTCAGGAGGCTTGACGTACCGTACATTCCGAATGACATATTTATTATGTCAGCACCGTTTTCACGCGCAAAGTCAATGGCTTTAACAATTGCGTTTACTGTAAAGCCGGTTTGCGAATTGTCGTTGACATAGCGAGCTGCCTTAAGGAGCATCAGCGTTGCGTTATATGCAATGCCGATACCATTTTCATTATTTGCTTTCATGCCTATGATGCTTGCAACATTTGAACCGTGACCTGAATCGTCTAAAGGGGTTTGACCGTCACTTTTCATTATCGGAAGAATGTTATCGTCATCGTCATTTGTATTCCAGCCGACAGTTCCCTGACTGTTTTTCCAGAGGTTTTTCGGAAAATCGGAAGCAGTGTAAAAATAGCCGTTATCAATAACCGCAACCGTTACACCTTCGCCTGTAACCCCGTACTTCTGCCACGCTTCGGGAATCTGAAGATAATCGAAATACGATTTCTGATAGAATTCATAATGAGGAGACATACTGCTTGGAAGGACTTCCGACGGCAGTGTAAAATCGCAGGTATGCAGAATATAGTTCGGCTCGGCGATGATATCATTGCTGTTACTTAGCTCTTCGCAGATTTTCTCAACGTCGCCGTCAACCTCGGCAACATACAGGTTTTCGTTGTCTGTATATATTTCAACTTCTTCAATATCGGTTATGCCTGTTTCTTCAAAATCTATTCCGACGGTATCAGATGTGGAGGCAGTCTGCAGCATTCCGCAGGTATCTTCGACCTCTTTTCTGCTGCTGATAAGGATTTCACCTTCGACATATTCGGCTTCGTCGGGAATATTCCCGGCATTAGCGCAGACGGGAGTGCAGGCAATTGTCAGCACAACACTGAGAATTATTGAAATGATTTTTTTGTTTTTCATAAAATCACGTCCTGCGGTTAAAATAATTGCGGTGATAAAATTGAAGAAAATAATTGCATTGATTACAGTATCAGCGTTGCTTTTCAGCCTTTCCTCCTGCGAAATAACCTACGGCTCCGACGGAGCAGCCGCAACAACACAGAAGAAAAGCTACGCGACATACACGGGATATAAGCCTCTTGCACAGGTAACCATGACAGCAAACGACCCCGAAAATTCACGCGGTCTGAACAACAGAAAAATCGAACATTCCTACGGTGTGGCAAAAAACGGAGAGCCGCATCAGATTTCCGTTGAATCCCAGCGTTTCTTTGAAGAAAAAAAGCTGAAAGCCGTCACTTATGATACCAAAACCAAAGAAAGGGTTCTCTATCTGACATTTGATTGCGGATACGATAACGGTTACACCGAAAAAATTCTTGATGTCCTTAAAGAAAAGAACGTAAAGGCTGCCTTTTTCTGTACGCTTACCGATATTCAGCAGACCCCCGAGCTGATTGCAAGAATGATAAAAGAGGGGCACATCGTCGGTAATCATTCGAATACGCATCCGTCTTTTCCCGAAATCAGCCGTACACAGATGGCGAAAGAAATTGAGGCGTGCGATAATTTCCTCAGAAAAAACTTCGGATACACCTCGCCGTTTTTCCGTTTTCCGAAAGGCGAGTATTCCGAGAACTGCCTTGAACTGACAGCTTCACTTGGCTATCTCAGCGTTTTCTGGTCGATTTCGTATGCGGATTGGGACACGGATAATCAGAAAGGGGAGGACTATGCCTTTGAAAAGGTTACGTCCCGTCTGCATCCCGGAGGAATTATACTCCTGCACGCCGTATCTGCCGACAACGCTGCAGCAATGGGCAGAATAATCGATTTTGCCCGTTCAGAGGGGTATGCTTTTTCAAGCCTTGATAAACTGTCTGCAATTTATTAAATAATAGCATAATAATATGTTGATTACAAGAACAAATAAAAAAACAAGCGGCAAAATGCCGCTTGAATTGTTTCTCTTATTTTGCCTTTGTGGTTGCTTTGCCGTTTACAACATTCCATCTGCCGTAGGGATTTCTTGCTGTGCCGTTATAGGTGAAGTCGATTGTACCTTTTTTGATGTACCACCAACCATAGTCGTTCTTGGCAAGACCCTTGAAATTGTAGTCGATTCTGCCGTCTGAAACGTACCACCAGCCGTACTGGTTCTTGGCAAGGCCCTCGTACTCATAGTCAATTGTACCGTCTGATACATACCACCAGCCGTATGCATTCTTTGCAAGACCCTCATATTTATAGTCAATGCCGCCGTTCTGAATGAACCACCAGCCGTATTTGTTTTTCGCGAGACCGACAAAGTTATAGTCAATGTTGCCGTTCTTGACGTAATACCAGCCGTACTGATTCTTTACAAGGCCTTCAAATTCATAGTCAACCTTGCCCTTCTTGATGTACCACCAGCCGTATTCGCACTTGATGAGGCCTGTTGTGCTTACAACCTTGCCGTCAACAACATAGTACCAGTCTGACTTATACTTGACCATTCCCTTGTATTTGAAGTCAATTGTACCGTTCTTGACGTACCAGCGGCCGTACTCGTTGTCTGCAAGACCCTCGTACTTGTAGTCGATTACGCCGTTGCTGATGTACCACCAGCCGTAAGCGTTTTTAGCAAGGCCCTTGAAGGTATAGT
>JAZUHE010000159.1:0-5920 GCA_045641565.1 Acutalibacteraceae bacterium
ATATGCCGCTTAAACCATTGGAAATGGAAAGAGTTATAACTGATGACGGATGGTACTTTTATAAACAAGTAGGAAGTCACAGACAATATAAACACCCCACAAAAAGTGGCAAGGTTACAATACCTTTTCATAAAGGTAAAGAAATTAATCCTATGACAGAAAAATCAATTAGAAAACAAGCGGGTATTGATTGAATACTATATTAGGAAGAGAGTGATTTTCATGAAGCTAATATATCCAGCGTATTTTAGTGCTTTTGATGAAGGAAAAGGTTATACTGTGGAATTTCCTGATTTACCGGGTTGTATTACACAAGGTGATAATCTTGCCGAGGCGTTTGAAATGGCAGAGGATGCTGCGGCAGGTTGGATTTTAACATCCATTGAGGATTGTGAGGAACTTCCGAAACCTTCAAAAAATTTACAAAATGACGAGTATACTTTTGTTAATTTTATTTTAATAGATATTGATGAGTATGCAAAAAAATACAGTACAAAATCAGTTAAGAAGACATTAACAATTCCTCAATGGTTGAATACTTTAGCAGAAAAAGAAAACGTCAATTTTTCACAAATTTTGCAAAAGGCTATTGTTGACGTGCTTCAAATTGATTATTCCAATGAAACAAATTCAAATGATAGAAATCACGAAGAACACGAAGAAATTATATCAAAATTAGACGGCCTGTCAGATTGCTTTGCCTCTTTGAATAATAACTTTGCCGTGTCAAATACGCTACAGAGTATGATTGCATTAAATAGGAGTGTGAATAATGATTAATATAATTGAAAATCTTTCGGGTAAAAAGAATATGGTGTTAACCGAAGTGAAGTTTGAAGCAAATGATTATAAAAACTATCCTAAAAATGCTGTTTTGAAAGGATTGGATGAAATTAGAATTAACGCAATACAAAAAGATAGAGTTTGCTATTCCATTAGTAGAACAATCAACTCACCGGAAAACAACTTCGTCAGTTTTTACGTTTCTTTTGATGTTGAATTATTCTTTGTTAATCCCTATGAAAGTGATGATTTTATTTCAACTGATGAGATGTTGAAAATCATAAAAGAAAAACAAACTGTATTTGACTGTGGTTGTGCAGCAAGGAGCTCATTGATTATTGCACAAATTTCATCGCAGATTACAGAGAACACTCCTATTATTTCTCCGGCAAACTTAATGATATAAAACAAGTTGATGTTTTGGCTTTTATTCTCGCGAAAACTCATGAAAGGTGATAATAACAATTACGAACCGAAATGTCAGGGATTAAAATCCCTTGTATCGCGCCACGCCGAAAGCCTTATTTATCAAGGACTTTCGGTTTTTTTATGCCTTTTTGCCCTCATTTTTGAGGGTTTATTTTATTAAAAAACACCATATTTTTCTAAAAATCATTAAAACCGAAAATATCCCCACTAATCCCTGCACTAAGAACATCATTGTGATGAAATCTGCTTTTGACAAATGGTGTGAAACAAAAGAATATACAAACTGAAGTCAACACCTCCAAGGTTTAATCCATGGAGGTGTTTTACATTGTTGCATTAATCTGTATAAATAAACCACCATTCATCGGCGGTTATGATTTTACAGATTTATAAAACATTATTATAATCAGCGGCACATACTGCTGTCATCAATAGCTCAAAAAGTGATAAGTTTTATGAAGAGGATTTTAATATGAAAAAGAGAGAGTTGCTTCAGTATGTGCCGCCTAAAAAGGAGTTGGCTGTTTATTTCCTTCTGCGGTAGAAGAACGCAAACAGAATTCCGAGAATCAGAATAATAACGCTGACTGCCGAAACAATAACAGTTTCAGTCATTCCCTGCATATTCATTCCGTCGGGCATCTGCGGCATTTTACCGTCAGACATATCAGGCGGGGAAAATTCTTCCTTACTGTCGGGCGTTTCAGGCATTTCCCCGCTCGGCATGTCGGGTGGAGCAAAAACGTTTTCTCCGTCGGATGTTCTGGGAGCAGAGCTTTTCGCTTCTGAACTGTTGCTTTCGGGCTTTGTCATATCGGGTTTACCGCCCATATTTCCCATGGAGCCCATATCCGAAATTGTTATTCCGTCAGCTTTAACAAAGCTTGTTTTATCCGTCTGTGCTTCGCTTGTTGAGCCGATTGTTCCGTCAAGCTGTTTGCTGACGCTTTCAGTTCTTAACAGACAGAATTTTTCCAATGTTTCAATACCTTTTTCAAATTCCTCATATGTGCAGAATTTTGTCGGGTCTTTTTCGACATAGGGAGAAATCATTTCTTTAACTCTGCTGATTTCCGTTTCAAATTTTCCGCTGTCAAAATATTCTGAAATAAACTCATTGAAAAGGTCATGGTACTGCTGAGTATACTCTTCATTGTTCAGAATCCATGCGAGCATAGGTCTTGAATCTGTATCGCCGCTCGAAACGGGTGAGTCAATCGGATAATTCACAAGCGACTCAGCTCCGCCCATGGACTGAAATCCGCCGAATGCAAGGTTATAGTCCCACGGTATCATTGAAAGCAGACCGTCGTTTTCATAAAGATAGTAATTGTGAATCATTGAGCCTGTGTAGCTGTCAAAATTCAGCACAAAATTATGAACAACAAAATATCTTATAACGCTTTCAATATCAACCGAATTTTCAATATCTGTGTTTTCGTTAATATTTTTCAGCGACGCAATCAACCGTTTTTTGTCGCTGTTGCTGACATTTGTTTTGGCATTGTCAAAGATATTGGAATAGCTTGAAAATTCATCGTCGGAATATATCAGCTTAACGTCATCGCTGCCCATTCCGTCACTGCGGCCGTCTTCCTTACCGCCGAAGCCGCCCTGCGGCATTTGCGGAGCTTCACCGTTCTGAGTTTCTCTGTCCGGATTTTCGGGAGGAGTGCTGCTTTGCTCATCTTCAGACTCATTCGGAGCTTCGCTGTCAGGTATTTGCGGTGTTTCTCCTTCGGGCATATCAGGCGGGGTTACGCCCTGCTGACCATCGGGCATTTGCGGCATTTCACCGTTCGGCATCTGAGGTATCTCACCACTTGGAAATTCAGGCATTTTACCGTTCATACCACCGAATCCCTCGGGCGGCTGCATTCTGCCGCCTTGCTGGCCGCCATCTGCCATAGGCTGAAAAGCCATTGATTTTACAGTTGTGTCTGATTTATTATTTTGATTTTTGTTGTCAGCCTGCGTTGTCTGTTCTTCTTCGGATTTGTTGAATTTCTCGTTGAAATCCTCCATATCAAAGCCTTTGCCGTTGCCTCTGCCGCCGCCCATCTGCTGACTGTCGGGCTTGTAAAGGTCGCCGTTTTCACTGCCGTAGTTTCTCTGTAAAAAAGAATCCTCTATGCCTTCAACCGCGAGAAAAAGTCCCCAGTCCTCGCCGTTGACTGTGATATAAACATAACTGCAAAGCGGAGAGGCAACACCGAATTCACCCATCATCGTATATGTCAGATAATCCTTCATATAGGTGTTGTCCTGAATGATATTGTTGAGGCACAGCTTATCAAGTCCGTAATAGGTGTTTGTGCTGTCGTATTTGTCAAACTCGATTTTAAGGCTGTAACGGTTGTTGCCGTAATTTTTGACGTTGGTAAGTGATGTGTTTCCCTTTGCACGCAGAGCAACATTTTTAAAAGCTTCGTTGTCGATAACAACCGAACAGTTTGTGTATTCCTCATTAGTGCAGGTTTCAAGGAAAGAATCCCAGTCGTCAATGACAATATCCAGCGTATGAACAACCGAATTGTCAAACAGCTTCGTTTCATATCCGAGAGTTTTGGAGACAGTTTTTATTCCAAGCTTTGCGCCATTAATAAACAGTACGGTAATAATCAGAACAATGGCAAGAACAACACAGCATATTTTATCAAAACTTTTGTGTGTTGACATTCTATCACCTTAACCCATATATTCGCCGTTGTAGCTTACAAGCACTGCGCTGTTTACGCCGTTCATATTTGCAAGCATATTTACAAAATCCGTGTTATCTTCTTTGAGACGGATTTCCATATTCAGTTCGATTGAGCCTGACTGAACGGTTTTACTCTTTATTACGCACTTTTCGGTAACGCTGTCAAGAAAACGTGTTGCCTCAACCTCGCTGTCATGGTTTACGCATGAGACAACAATGATATACGGATTTTTGTGAGATTTCTTGTTGACAAAAACAAGGAGAATAATGCCGATAATAACGCTTCCTGCAACAGCAAGCGGAATCATACCTGCGGCAAGAACAATGCCGACCGCTATTGACCAGAAAAGAAACGCGATGTCAAGTGGTTCCTTGATTGCGGTGCGGAAACGTACAATTGAAAGAGCACCGACCATACCGAGGGAAAGAACAACATTTGATGTTACCGCAAGAATAACAACTGTAGTAATCATTGTAAGTGCAACGAGTGTAACGCCGAAGCTTGACGAATACATAACGCCCTGATAGGTCTTTTTGTATACAAGGAAAATAAAAAGTCCCAGACCGAAGGCAAGCACAAGAGCGACTGCCATATCGAGGATGCTGACGCTTGTGATGTTCTCAAGAAAGCTTGATTTAAAAATGTCGTTGAATGAAATCATAATAATTAATCTCCTTTAAAAATTATTTAACCGTAAATTCTGCAAACTGCATATTTGGAAAAAGCCGAGGAACTGCGCCCCGTAAGCTGAACCGCGTCCCGAATTATATCGGGCAGAAACTCGTCCCATTTAACCTCGAGAATAATCGGTGAGTATCCTGCGGGAACAGTAACACATTCCGGATTAAGAAAGTCCGTGCAGTCAAGCCCCGTGCGGATGTTGTAGTCCATTGTAACTCTCACATTTCCTGCGGGAAAAGTGAACGGCTCGCGGGTATAGTCCACAATGGTTTTCGGTTTAAGACCCTTTGAAAGAATTTTTGAATACAATTCTTCAACAAGAGGTCTGCCGCTTTTAAGCATCCACCTGTAGTCTCCGTCAACGATTTCCTGCGCTTCTTCCGCTGAAATCTGAACTTCACTTTTCTGACACAGGCCGTTTAGCTTGCTTTTCTTTTCAAGTGCGATAAATGAGGTGTCGCCGTTGTAGTAACGTATTCTGAACTTTTCGCGTCTGTTCACGCCGTCGATTTTTTCCCTCAGTGCGGTGTCGTAAAGATTGTCAAAATAAAGGCTTCTAATCTCATATTTTCCGTTTATGCAGTGTTCGTCGGGCTTTGCCACGGCACGAAGCCGCTGTCTGAGAATAAGTAAATCAGAATAATTGATTTCGTGCTTCCACTCATGACGAAAATCCATGTTTTTTCTCCTTTCTGTATTTTATGAATACATGATATACCGTGAACCTTAGCCGAAAATTAGAAAAGACACCTGCAAAACGCAAGTGTCTGTAAACAATTTATGAACTTTTATAATTTCACTTCAAAGCTGATAATATTTCCGTCTGAATACATCGCGGTGATTGTTCCGCCGTGAAGCTCTGTAATGGCTTTTGCTGATGAAAGACCGATACCGTATCCGCCGCTTTTCTGTGTTCTTGCGCTGTCGCCGCGGTAAAACCTGTCAAAAAGATTTTCGGGCGGACATTCGGGCAGGGCATCGCACTTGTTCTTAACCGAAAGGACCACATTTTTATCCTTTTTCAGTTTTATTTCTATGTCGCTGTTTTCACAGGCATATTTAACCGCATTGTCAATCAGAATTGAAGCAAGGCTTGTTATCTGTTCCTTATCCGCTTCAATAATAACGCCGCTTTCGATATCGGATTTAAAGGAAAGATTTCTTTTTTTCGCCGACTCGCTGAAAGAGTCGACGGTCTGAATGACAATATCCGATAATGAAACACTTTCTTTTTTTATCGGTGCTTCACTTCCGTTCGCTTTGGCGAGAAGCAGAAGATTCTGCATAAGCCCGTTAAGCCGAAGTGTCTGATTTTTAATGTTGCC
>JAZUHE010000160.1:0-7083 GCA_045641565.1 Acutalibacteraceae bacterium
GCTCAGAAGCGAAATATTATTTCTGTTGATTTTGTATTTTGAAATACTGATTGCTTCATTGCAATTCTGCATTTCCGAAACCAGATACGCTCTGAATTCGTCATAATTGGGGATAATATCCGCAAGCGAACCGGAAAGCGCCGCAAGCTCGGGATTATAATAATCGCCGTCATCAGTTTTAAATGATACAAGGCCGTAACCCGTAACGGAAACTACGGGAACTATCACGGCAAAAATCATTATTACCGCAAGAAAAACCGATAAAATCTTTTTCATAAAATACCTTCTTCCTTCATTTTTTAATATTATACCATATTTTTTCAAATTTTACAATAAGATAATCACTCTGAAAATCTCAGCTTTTTATTTTTTTAATAGCGCCCTTTTCAAGCCGGCTCACCTGAGCCTGTGATATTCCTATTTCGGCGGCCACCTCCGTCTGGGTTTTGCCCACCATGAATCTCAGATTGAGGATACGCTTCTCTCTGTCGCTGAGCTCCTCCATTGCCTGCCTTATAAGAATTTCATCCACCCAGCCCTCAGAAGCGTTGCCGTCACCGATCTGATCCATAACATAAATCGCGTCGCCGCCCTCGCTGTAAACAGGCTCATACAGAGAAACGGGCTCGACTATCGCCTCAAGAGCCAGAACCACAGCCTCTTTTTTCATGTCGAGTTCCTTCGCGATTTCCTCAACCGTCGGGTCTCTCTGCAACTCGTTTGACAGCTTCTCTTTAGCCTGAATTGCCTTATAGGCAGTGTCGCGCATTGAGCGGCTGACTCTGACGGAATTATTGTCGCGAAGGTAACGTCTCACTTCGCCCACGATCATGGGTACGGCATAAGTGGAGAATCTGACAGACTGGGACAAATCAAAATTATCTATTGCCTTAATAAGACCGATACAACCCACCTGAAACAAATCATCGGGATTCTCTCCCCTGTTCATAAACTTCTGTATAACGCTCAGCACGAGACGCAGATTGCCGTTTATCAGCTCTTCTCTTGATTTCACGTCCCCCTGTCTCGCCTTTTTAAGCAGCTCGATTTTTTCCTTTTCTTTAAGCACTTTTAATCTGCCTGTATCAACTCCGCAGATTTCAACTTTATTAAACTGCACAGAATCATTCCTTTTTTTCAGATATGTAAAATGTGCAGAAAAAAATCAGCCAATAAAATTATTGACTGATTCTTATAAATTATTTGATTATTTCTGAAATTTCCGCGGGAGTGTCAACGATAAAGTCCGCTCCGCTTTTTACAAGCAGTTCTCTGTCTCTGAAACCCCACGTAACGCCGATACACTCAACGCCCGCGTTGTGCGCCGTTTCCACATCCACGTCGGAGTCGCCGATATAGATGACCTGCGTTCTGTCGCACCCGAGCCTTTCAATCATATTAAAAAGCGCCTGAGGGTGCGGCTTCGGCGGTATGTCATTCCGTTTTCCCTGAGAGAAGAGAATTCTTTCACCGAAAAATCCGCTGACTATTTTTTTAACAGCGCTGTCATCTTTATTGGAAATGACGGCAGTTTTTATGTTTCTCTCAGAAAGAGAGTCAAGCAGTGGGATAATCCCGTCATAGGGCGCGGTATTGTCGCTCAGATGCTCAGCGTAATGATTTTTAAAATGCTCCGTCGCCTTTATTATATCCGCTTCGCCACAGTCGGCTCCGACGCTTCTTTTAATAAGCTTCTCCATGCCGTTGCCCACAAAGCGGCGGACCTCGTCAGCCGTCCTTTCGGGCCGTCCGATACTGCGCATCGCGAAATTAACGGAATTTTTCAGATCCTCGAGAGTATCCGTCAGCGTTCCGTCGAGGTCAAAAATACAGGCCTGATATTTATTTGTTAAGCTCATATTTTATGCCTTTGTCAACCGCGTAACGGTAAGCGTAGGAGTCTTTTTCTACAACGAGCGTAAAATTCGGGTTGAAATATTCACTGCTTGTGTCGTTTTTATCTTTGTCTTTATCCTCATCCTTTTTCGGATTCGCGGGGAAGCAGAAGCTGCCGCAGCTCTGAACGCTTGCGGGAACATAAAGCTTATCAATGGAAACGCAGCCTAAGAATGCGCTGCCGCCGATTTTCTTAACTCCGTCGTGAATTTTAACATCTTTAAGAGAGCTGCACAGAGCAAACATGTTCTCGGGAATTTCCGTCATGCTTTCAGGAATCTCAAAAGAAGTTATCTCATCATGGTCAAAGAAGAAATATTCGCCGAATTCCTTAAGCTCAGCCGGGAATTTATAATTCGAAAAATCAGTTCCCTTCAAGCTGCAGAGAGCAACTGTCTTATCGCTGCTGTAAAGCACGCCGTTTTCGAAAACGAAATTGCCGCCCTCTTCTACAGAAAGGCTCTTAAGCGAATCACAGTCATTGAACGCAAGGCTGCCGATTTCTTTAACGCTTGAAGGAATCGTCAGTTCGCTGAGCTTATCGCAGTTGTAAAAAGCGCCCTCGCCGAATGACTCAACAACTGTATTGAATGTGATTTTTTCAAGCTCGGAGCAGTTTTTAAAAGCATTGCTTTCAATAGATGTAACTGTTTCGGGAAGAGTAACAGTCTTGATTTTTGTGCTGTCAAAAGCGTTCTCTCCGATAGAAACAACCTTTTTGCCGCTGATTTTTTTGGGAATTTCAATGTTGACTGATTTTCCGTTATAGGCAGTGATTACAACCTCATTCTTTTTTGAGCCGACAGTATAAGCGAAATCAGACTTATTGAATTTGATTATTCCGAAAATCGCACCTGCGGCAACAGCTATAAAAAGAACGGTAAAAACTGCAACCTTTATGGCATTTTTCATTGCGGACACTCCTTTATAAACATTTGATTATACTCTTAAGATTTTCAAGTCCGGTCTCAAGAGCGGGAATATTATCCTCAATTCCCTCAAACTCTATGCTGACATATCCGTCATAACCTCTGCTCTTAATTGTCTTAAGGCACTGGTAAACAGGTACGTTGCCCTGACCGAGAATAGCGCCGCGCAGATATGTACCGCCTCTTGTGGTGAAGAAGCCTCTACCGGGGTTGAACTCACTGCCGCTCTTTATGTGGAAATCCTTAACGTGAACGTGCTTTGCGAACTGAGCGGCAACACCGACAGCCTTATAAGGCTCATCGTCAGCGCAAAGGAAATTGCCTATATCAACAAGCCAGCCGAAATTAGCGTCATTAACGCCGCCTACAAGGCGTTCAACTCTCGCGCTCTCCTGGCAGAACTGACCGTGATTTTCAACCATTGTCTCAACGCCGATAGTCCTGGCGTACTCAGTAACGGCCTTACACCCCTTAATAAGAGTCGGCAGAGCCAGGTCAAATGAAGTGAAGCTCTTTCTTTCATCTCTATAGCCGACGGTTGCGTCATGACGCATACCGCTGCAGCCGAGGATTCTGGCTATATCGGCCTTTCTGCAGACACGCTCAACCTCAGCGTCAAAATCCGCGCAGTTAAGGAAATCAGCGCCGATTGTATAATTGACTATGGGCAGGGAGCATTTTTCGCTCTCTTCTCTGAGCACAGAAGCGTACTGAGCCTCAGTCATTCCCCCGGGAACGGAAAGGTCTGTGAACTCGATTGCCTCAAAGCCCATTTCGGCGGCAGTGGAAATAATATCCTTCTGAGTGCTGCCTGTTTTTCTCATATAATTTGAAAAGCTGTAGCTGCTTACACAAGTTTTCATTTTATTACCTTCTTTCAGAAATGTATTGTATCACATTACGGTTATTTTTTCAAGGATGTATTTTTATACGGTATATTTTTTAAAATATACATTCTTTCTTCTTTTTTATCTGAATTTATTCATATTTTCTGTAAAATCACCTTGACACAACCGACCTGTACTGGTATAATTTTTAATGAATTGTTTTAAAATTTACTGAAAATAAAAGAAAGGAAAAGCTAATGAATTTCAACGCATGGTTTGAAGATATAAAAGAAACATTTATCCTGTGCTTTATTGATGACAACAACTATGAGCTTCTCGTCAATGGTCTCGGTGTTACAATTAAGGTTACGCTCGTGGCGGCAGCTCTCGGTCTTGTTATCGGATTTCTGATTGCGCTTTGCAATCTCTCAAAAAATAAGGCTCTCAACACAATCGGAAAGGTATATACCGATGTTATCAGAGGTACACCCTCGGTTACACAGCTGATGATTATCTACTTTGTAGTTTTCGCGTCTGTTAACCTTGAAAAATGGCTGATCGCCTCGTTCGCTTTCTCAATCAATTCGGGCGCGTATGTTTCGGAGATTATCCGAGCAGGTATTCTTTCGATTGACAAGGGGCAGACAGAAGCGGGCCGCTCCCTCGGTCTTAACAGCAGGCAGACAATGTTCAGCATCATCGTTCCTCAGGCAGTCAAGAATATATTCCCCGCTCTGTGCAACGAATTCATCACTCTTATTAAAGAAACCGCTATTGTCGGTTACGTCGGACTTATGGATATTCAGAAAGCCGGCGACTTTATCAAGAGTGACACATACGAAGCGTTCATGCCTCTTATCGCCACAGCGATTATCTACTTTGTAATAATCAAGATTCTTACAATAGTTCTTGACAAAATAGAAACAAGACTCAGAAAGTCCGACACGAGATAACGAGGTGAACGAAATGATAAAGGTACATAATTTACAGAAAAGTTTCGGCAACAACAACGTTCTCAACGGAATTGACGAGCACATCGAAAAAGGCGAGGTTGTAGTTATTATCGGCCCCTCCGGCTCAGGCAAAAGCACATTTTTAAGATGCCTCAATATGCTTGAAGAGCCTACCGCAGGCGAGATTTATATTGACGACGTTCAGATTAACGCACCAAAGGCTGATATAAATAAAATCCGCGAAAAGATGGGCATGGTTTTTCAGCACTTTAATCTTTTCCCGCACCTTACCGTTCTCGAGAACATTACAATCGCTCCCGTCAAGCTTAAGAAGATGACAAAGGAGCAGGCAAAGGCAAAAGCCATGGAGCTTCTCAAGGTGGTTGACCTTGAGGATAAGGCTGACTCCTATCCGTCACAGCTTTCCGGCGGTCAGAAACAGAGAATAGCTATTGTTAGAGCGCTGGCCATGGACCCCGAGGTTATTCTTTTTGACGAGCCCACATCAGCTCTTGACCCCGAGATGGTCGGAGAGGTTCTTGACGTTATGAAGAAGCTCGCGAAAGCCGGCATGACAATGGTTGTTGTTACCCACGAAATGGGCTTCGCCAGAGAGGTCGGTACACGTCTTCTCTTCATTGACGAAGGCAAGGTTCTTGAAAGCGGAAATCCCAGAGAAGTTCTTGAAAATCCGCAGAATGAAAGGACAAAATCATTTTTGAGTAAAGTGCTTTAAGCATTTTATATAAATTTAAAAAGGAGATAATAAAAATGAAAAAAGCATTAAAAATCGCAGTAATCTTTATTGCAATCGCAGCAATGGTTATGTCATTCGCAGCATGCGGCGGCAAAGAAGAAAAAACAACTATTAAATTCGGCACAAACGCTGAATTCCCGCCCTTTGAATTCGTTAACAACGAAGGCGGCGTAATCGACAAATATGACGGCATTGACATGTCTATCGCAAAGCAGATCGGCGAAGACATCGGCAAGGAAGCTCAGATTGAAAACATGGAATTCGACTCACTTCTTATCGCTCTTGACAACGGTCAGATTGACGCTGCTATCGCAGGTATGACTGTTACAGAAAAGAGAAAGAAGACAGTTGATTTCTCAACTCCTTACTACAAAGCAACTCAGGTTATGATCGTTAAGGACGCTGACATCAAGTCAGCTAAAGACATGGCCGACAAGAAAATCGTTGTTATCCAGGGCTACACAGGTGAAACCTGCGTTAAGGATATGGGTTACAAATACGAAGCATTCAAGAAGGGCTCAGAAGCTATCCTTGAACTCAAGAACGGCAAGTGCGATGTAGTTGTTATCGACTCCGCAACAGCTCAGAAATACATCAAGGACAACGCAGAGCTTAAGATTGTTGAAGACGCTGAGGCTTTTGAAGCTGAGGAGTATGCAATCGCAGTTAAGAAGGGCAACACTGAGCTTCTCGACCAGATCAACGCATCAATCGAAAAGATGCTTGCAGACGGCACAGTAAGCGAACTCGGTGCAAAATATCAGTAATATCACGACAGACTGAAACGGCGGAGCAAAATGCTCCGCCGTTATTTTTATGTATTATCTTGTAAGCTTTTTCATCCAGTGAAAACGGTTGGCTTTAATCGCCGCAGGCAGCGCTTTGAATATCTGGTCTGAATTCAGACAGAACATTACAAGCGGCTCAGGCCAGTGGAATTTAAACGCGCCGAGGAACGACAGCGGAAGGACAATGCACCAAATGGCGATAATATCGACCTTAAGCACATATTTTGTGTCTCCCCCGCCCCTTATTATACCTGTATTTGTGGGCATCTGATAAGCTGTTCCTATGCAGGTTATGCACAGGATATTAATGAATTTTCGCGCCATGTCAAGGGTTTCGGGCGTAAGGTTATACATTGACAGCACCGGCTCTTTTACAAGCCTCAGAGCGGCGCTTGTCAGCAGACCTATGGTAATAAAAATCAGCTGAAGAGTCCTTGCGTATTCCTTGATTTTTGACAGGTCACCCGAACCGACGGTTTTGCCTATTACAACTGAAGCAGCCGACGCTGCGCCCGTTGATGCGACTTTAAGCACCATATAAAGAGTTGAGGATACTGAGTTGGCCGCGATAGCGCTGTCGCTCAGATGGCCGAGAATGACAGTCTGAAGCGCTGTTGAAAGGCCGAACATCGTACCGACTACCGCAAAAGGCAGACAGGTTACAACAAAGTCCTTTATATAAGTTCTGTCGGGCTTTATAATGTCTCTCACCTTAAGCTTAAGGCGTGACTCAAAGCGGAAAACATACACTGCAACAACAATCAGTTCAACAGCTCTTGCAGTCAGTGTTCCGATTGCGGCACCTGTTACGCCCATCTCGGGGAATCCGAAATTACCTTTTATAAGGCAATAATTAATAGAACAGTTGATTATCAGCGACATCAGTGACGTGTAAAACGCAATCTTAACCTTCTCCAAAGTCGGAGGCCAAGC
>JAZUHE010000161.1:0-27755 GCA_045641565.1 Acutalibacteraceae bacterium
CAGGCGGACTTATCGTAATGGACGAGGATAACTGTATGGTTGATATCGCTAAATTCTTCCTTGACTTCACAGTTGATGAATCCTGCGGTAAATGTACTCCCTGCCGTATCGGTACAAGAAGAATGATGGAAATTCTTGAAAAGATTACAGAAGGCAAGGGTACTCTTGAAGATATTGACGAGCTTGAAAGTCTCGCATCATATATCAAAGACAATTCACTCTGCGGTCTCGGCCAGACGGCTCCCAACCCCGTTCTTGCCACACTTCGCTTCTTCCGTGACGAATACATCGCTCACGTTGTTGACAAGAAGTGCCCCGCAGGTGCATGTAAAGCTCTTCTTAACTACACAATCGATGCTGACAAGTGCAAGGGCTGCACACTCTGCGCGAGAAACTGCCCCGTCGGCGCAATCAGCGGTACTGTTAAGAATCCGCACGTTATCGACCCTGCGAAGTGCATCAAGTGCGGCGTATGTATGAGCAACTGTAAATTTAATGCTATTGAAAAGAAATAAAAGGAGCGTGTCATAATGGAAATGGTAAATATTAAAATTAACGGCATGCCCTTCAGCGTGCCTAACGGAATCTCCATTCTCGAAGCGGCAAGATATGCAGGAATCACAATCCCTACACTCTGCTATATGAAAGAGATAAACGAAATCGGCGCCTGCCGTATGTGCATGGTTGAGGTTAAGGGCGCAAGAAGCCTTGTAGCCGCCTGCGTTTTCCCCGTAAACGAGGGAATGGAAATCGAAACAAATTCAGCAAGAGTAAGAAAAGCAAGAAAGACAACACTTGAGCTTATTCTTTCAACTCATAACCGCAAGTGCCTTTCATGCGTAAGAAGCGGAAGCTGTGAGCTTCAGGCTCTCTGCCTTGAATACGGCGTTGACAAGCCTGAGCGTTTTGATGGTGCATCACCCGATTTCGCTTTTGACGATTCAATGCCTCATATGGTCAGAGATAACAGCAAGTGCGTTCTCTGCCGTCGCTGCGTTGCGGCCTGCAACAATCAGGCTATCGGCGTTATCGGCGCAAATGCAAGAGGTTTTGATACTCATATCAGCTCTCCCTTCGAGCTTAACATTGATAATTTCTCATGCGTATCCTGCGGTCAGTGCATAGTTAACTGCCCCACAGGCGCACTTTATGAGAAGGACGACACACAGAAGGTTCTCGACGCTATCCACGATCCCGATAAGTTCGTTGTAGTTCAGACAGCTCCTGCTGTTCGTGCCGCTCTCGGTGAAGAATTCGGTTACGAAATCGGTACTGACGTTGAAGCAAAAATGGCTGCGGCTCTCCGCCGCCTCGGCTTCGACAAGGTATTCGACACCAACTTCACAGCGGACCTTACTATCATGGAAGAGTCACACGAGCTCATCGAAAGAGTTCAGAACGGCGGCGTTCTTCCCATGATTACTTCCTGCTCACCCGGCTGGATTAAGTACTGTGAGCATTATTATCCCGACGAGCTTGACCATCTTTCAACCTGCAAATCACCCCAGCAGATGTTCGGCGCAACCATCAAGACATGGTACGCAAAGAATATGAACATCGACCCCGCAAAGATTGTCAGCGTAAGCGTTATGCCCTGCACAGCCAAGAAGTTCGAAATCGGCAGACCTGACCAGAGCGCTTCAGGCTATGCTGATGTTGATATTTCAATTACAACCCGCGAGCTTGCAAGAATGATCAAGGGCGCTGGCATCAACTTCAGAGCTCTTCCCGATGAGCAGTTTGATAATCCTCTTGGCGAAGGTACAGGCGCGGCGGTTATCTTCGGCGCAACAGGCGGCGTTATGGAGGCTGCTCTCCGTACAGCTGTCAAGGCTCTTACCGGCGAGGATCCCGGTGATCCCAACTTCAACGATGTTCGCGGCATGGAAGGCATCAAGGAAGCAACATACAACGTTGGCGGACTTGAAATCAAGGTTTGCGTAGCAAGCGGAACAAAGAACGCCAAGATTGTTATGGATAAGGTTAAGAGCGGCGAATGTGATTACACATTTATCGAAATCATGTGCTGCCCCGGCGGCTGCATCAACGGCGGCGGTCAGCCTATCGTTCCTGCTTCAATCAAGAACTTTACAGATGTAAAGGCTCTTCGTGCAGGTGCTCTTTACAGAAACGATGAAGCAAAAGAGGTTCGTTTCTCTCACGAAAACAGTGCTGTTAAGAGAGTATATGACGAATTCTTCGGCGAGCCCGGCAGCCACATTGCTCATGAGGTTCTCCACACTTCATATGTAAAGCGCGGACTTTATAAAGACTGATATCCCAATTAAAGGGACTGTCGCATTCGCGAAAAGTAAAATAAAAATAAAGTAATAAAAAGATGGTTCTGAATTGGTAGATTACCGTTCAAAACCATCTTTTTGATTAAAATTAAAAAATAAATAGATAATAGTTTACTTTTCTAAGCGTTTTTTCGCCCTCTCGCAGTATCGCATACAACTTCGGAGCGAAGAAAACGCTTTCTGCATCTAAATGCGACAGCCCCATTTTGTTTTTCGGCATTTTTAATTTGTGTGTGCAATAATTTCAATAAAAAGACAAAAACTACTTGAAAAATACTTTTGTTTTTTGTAAAATTAAAAGGTACGAAAACTGAAAGGAGTTTTTACAATGGTAAGTAAAGCAAAGCTTGCATATTACAGAACATATCAGAAAGCATTCATGATTGCAGAGTGCTTCTTTGACTGGAAAGAGCCCTATCTTCTTAAAGGCGCAGGAGCTGTCAAGGAGCTTCCCGCACTTGTAAAGTCAAAGGGAGTCAACAATGTTCTTGTTGTTACAGATAAGGGACTTATGGGACTTAATCTTCTTGACGGATTGTTTGAGGCTCTTGATACACAGGGAATCAAATACACTGTTTATGACGGAGTTCAGCCTAACCCCACTATTGATAATATTGAAGAAGCACGCCGTCTTTATCTTAAGAACGGCTGCGAAGGCATAATCGCATTCGGCGGCGGTTCACCCATGGACTGTGCAAAGGCTGCCGGCGCAAGAGTTACAAACCCCAATAAGCAGGTTGTTGACATGAGAGGTCAGCTTAAGATCCGTCATAAGCTTCCTCCCTTCTTTGCCGTTCCCACAACAGCAGGCACAGGCTCAGAGACAACACTCGCGGCTGTTGTTTCAAACCCCAAGACTCACGAGAAGAACGCTATCAACGACCCCAAGCTTCGTCCGAAATATGCTGTTCTTGACCCTGAGCTTACATTAGGCCTTCCGCCTCACATTACATCTACAACAGGTATGGATGCTCTTACACACGCTGTAGAGGCTTATATCGGCCTCTCAAACGTACCCGCAACAGAGAAGTACGCTGAAGACGCAACAAAGCTTATTTTTGAAAATCTTGAGAAGGTTTATGCAAACGGCAAGGATGTTGAGGGCAGACTTAATATGCTCGTTGCTTCCTATTATGCAGGTATGGCGTTCACAAGAGCTTATGTAGGCTATGTTCACGCAATCGCCCATAACCTCGGCGGACTTTACGGTACACCTCACGGTCTTGCCAATGCGGTTATTCTTCCTTATATTCTTGAGTATTTCGGTGAGAGCGCATATGTACGTCTCGCCAAGCTTGCTGACATAGCAGGCATTACAACTGACGGCCAGACAACTGAGGATAAGGCAAAGCTCTTCATCGCTAAGGTTAAAGAGATGAATAAGAACATGAATATCCCCGAGCACTTTGATTTCATCAAGGATGAGGATATCCCCACACTTGTAGAGAGAGCTCTTAAAGAGGGCAATCCTCTTTATCCCGTACCGAAGGTTATGGATGAGACAGACTGCAAGCAGGTAATACTTAAAATCAGAGGCTTCTAAGCTAAAAAAATTGCCGTATGGAGTAAAATCCATACGGCTTTTTGTTTCAAATAATTATTTTGCTTTTGATTTTGAGGGCTTTTCTTCTTCTGTCGGGAAGAGCTTGTAATTCATCTTTTCGTTGATTCTGTCAATCACTCCGCCGAAGAGACCGAATACAATACCGCAGGTAATGAGAGCGAAAACTATTCCGATAAGCATTCCCACAAATACGTCTGACGGGTAATGAACGTGGATGTAAATCCTTGAGAAGCTTATCAGCGCGGCAAGGATAAGCGGGATGATGCCTTTTTTCTTGTCAATATAAAAGATTCCCATTGCTGCCGCAAATGATGAAGCGGTGTGACCTGAGGGGAATGAAACGGAATCTTCTCTGAGATGCTCAAAGGGCATTTTGTACATCCATCCGTCTGTTGCGACCCTTTCCCAGTTGGATGGGTCCATAACATAAGGACGGGCACGGTCAAAGAGGTCCTTGAGGAACAGATTGTTGACAACGGCGGTACAGCCGAGAGCAATAATAGCGGCGAAGCCGATTTTTCTCGTTTTCTTGAATATGCAGAGAACAAGGCTGAGAGCAATCCAGAAAATTCCGTCGTCGCCCAGATGTGTTATGAACGTCCAGAAAAGGTCCATGATATGGGCCATGGCAGGGTTGCTGAGCCACAGTTTTTCTGCCAGCTTATAAACATTCATGTCAAATGTCAGAAGCCAGTCTGATGTGAAAAATGCCATATTAAATCTCCTTATTTTTTAAATTTGGAAAGAAGCTTTTTCCTTTCCGCATTATTTCTGATAAGTGAAAACAGTCCGTAGCCGGCGGCAAAGATGCCGACGCCCGCCCAGAAAATATTAACAGCTGACGGGAAAAATTTATGAAGTATAATTGAGCCTGCAACTACAAGAATTACACCGGGCAGAACCTTAAGCGCGAAGGGGATAGCGGCATCAAGGCTTGAGGGGGCATTGATATAGACGAAATTCTTAATCGGCTGATAAAGAGGCTTCTTGTAAAAGTCATTAACTCTGAGAACCTTTGTTTCGTAATTTGTTACGTCGCTTTCGTCAAAGTCAAAAACTCTCATTCCGCGGGGATTTAGACCGTAGGTGTTGTAGCCTGCGCCGGGGCAGTAGCCCAGGTCAATGCCTTTGTATTTGCCGACAAAGCTGTTGTAATGGTCATGACCGAAATACATTGCGAATACATCACCCTGCTTAACGATTTCATCAAACTGAGGACCGCATTCTTCGGGAACAGCGGGAACCTCGCCGAATGTGCCTGTCTGCCATACTTCATTTTCATCAAGAGCAAAATATTTGCCTTTTCTGCTTCTGAAGCCTACAAGCGAATCCTTTGTTCCCTTGGGTACTTCCTTGAGCACTTCATAAATCTCCCATACGGGAATATGCTGGAAAAGGATAGACGGTATCGCTTTACCGCCGTTTGAAGCCTTGAGCTCCTCACTCTTTTTTGTGCACCATTCAATCTGATTGTCGTGTACAAGGTCATATCCGCCAACCGCGGTCGGGTGAGCGGAGTTGGAGTCTATCATATAGATATTCATTGCCGGCTTTGAGCCGTCAGATGACATTATAAGCTGATTATAAGTGCCTGCGTCGGGTCTGCCGTCGTTCACATCGTCAAAGCAGATGCAGTTTTCGATTTCAGCATAGATTTCCGCCTGCTCCGCATTGGGCATGCCTGTCTGGCAGTCGTGGTTGCCGAATGTTACAAGGAAAGGAATTCCCGATGCTTTAATCGGAGCCATGACGCCCATAATAGCCTTGCGGACATTTTTCTTAAGGGCTTCGCCCTTGCCCCAGAGACCTACGATATCGAGCTGGTCACCTGTCAGTACAATGAGGTCTGGCTTCAGCTCGGGGATAGCGGCTTCAAGAAAATGAAGCGTATCAACCGAAGTAGCTTTTGTGTCCTGTAAATCCGAAATCTGCAGAATTCTGAATTTACCGTTTTCGTTGAATTTTAAAGTTTTCATAACAATCACCTTTGCTGTAATTTTTTACAAAAAACTGATGATATTTTCTAAGCGCTGTGCTTTAATAAAAGTATTGACGGAAAAATGATAATGATTTATAATAAATCTATCATTATAAAAGGAGTTTTTATATGAGTAAAGAAAAAGTAAAAAAAGAGGGCGGCTTCACTGAAAAGTATAAGGAGCTGTGGAAATTCATTAAATTCACATTTGCCGGCGCGAGCTCTTCGCTTATTGAGCTGGGCGTTCATATGCTTCTGCTGAACGTTGTGTTTAAAAACCTCCTGGCTGTTAAAATCACAAATCCCACGCTTAACATGATAGGCATTAATTCAAAGGGTTATCTTTTCGCATATATTATTTCAACCACAATCGGATATGCCATCGCTTTCATAATGAACCGCAAAATTACCTTCAAGGCTGATTCTAACGTTGCGCTGAGCACTTTCCTTTACGTTCTTATGGTTATATTCACCATTTTCGCAAACGGCTGGATTGGCTCCGCCATGACAACCTTCGCACAGAACCGCAATCTTATCGGCGGCGTATGGGACCTCATTATCAAGGTTATCGGCATGGCAATTCCCACACTCTGGACTTATCCTCTCAACCGCTTTGTTATTCACAGACACAAAAAGCCTGAAGCGGAAGCAGAAGAATCAGAATAATATATCACAGCTCAGCTTTATGCTGAGCTTTTTATTTTCTGTAATATGTTAACATAAAAGGAAAAATATTGCAATGTATTTTCGTTAAATTATTAACCGCTTTTTATTGACAGGATGCGTCATCCTGCGGTATAATAAAATGTATTTTTATGCAGTGCGTATGTGCGCACAAATTTTTCGGAGGTGTATCCATTATGGTTAAAGCTATTGTAGGCGCTAACTGGGGCGATGAAGGTAAAGGTAAAATTACCGATATGTTTGCGGATAAAGCAGACATTGTTATCCGTTTTCAGGGCGGCGCAAACGCAGGTCACACTATTATAAATAATTACGGCAAATTTGCTTTGCATCTGCTTCCCTCGGGCGTATGCCATCCCGAGGCAGTTAATATTATAGGCAACGGCGTTGCTCTTGACATTCCCAAGTTTATCAAAGAGCTTGCTTCTGTTACAGAGAAGGGCGTTCCCGCTCCCAACATCATGGTATCTGACAGAGCTCAGATTATGATGCCTTACCACGTTATGCTTGATACTTATGAAGAAGAGCGTCTTGCGGACAAGCAGTTTGGCTCAACCAAATCCGGTATCGCTCCGTTCTATTCAGATAAGTACGCAAAAATCGGTTTCCAGGTATGCGACCTCTTCTATCCTGAAGAGTTAAGAGAGAAGCTTGAGAGTGTATGCGAAATCAAGAACCTTCTTCTTGAGCACGTTTATCACAAGCCTCTTATTGACGTAGATGAGCTCTTTAATACTCTTATGGAGTATAAAGATATGATAGCTCCTTACGTTGCAGATACAACAGCTTATATCCGCAAGGCTCTTAAAGAGGGCAAAGAGATTCTTCTTGAGGGTCAGCTCGGCACACTTAAAGACCCCGACCACGGTATTTATCCGATGGTTACATCATCCTCAACTCTCGCAGGCTACGGCACAGTAGGCGCAGGTATCCCCGTAGGCGCAATCAATGAAATCGTAGCTGTTACAAAGGCTTATTCTTCAGCGGTTGGCGCAGGTGAATTTGTAAGCGAAATCTTCGGCGAAGAAGCTCAGACAATGAGACTTCACGGCGGTGACGCAGGCGAGTTCGGCGCAACAACAGGCAGACCCAGAAGAATGGGCTGGTTTGACTGCGTAGCAACACGTTACGGTATCGAGGTTCAGGGCGCAACTCAGGTTGTTCTTACAGCTCTTGACTGCCTTGATTATCTTGACGAAATCAAAGTATGCGTAGGCTATGAGATTGACGGCAAGGTTACAAAGGACTTCCCCAACACACATCTTCTCAAGAAGGCAAAGCCCGTTCTTGTTACACTTCCCGGATTCAAGCAGAATATCAGAGGAATCAAAGAGTTTGACAAGCTCCCCAAAGAAGCACAGGACTATGTTCTCTTTATTGAGAAAGAGCTTGGCACAAAAATCTCAATGGTTTCCAACGGACCCAAGAGAGAAGAAATCATTTACAGATAAAAATTGCGGGGCAGACGAAACTGCCCCGTTTTGTTTATACAAAAAAGCAATCTTTCAGACGCTTTCACGTTCGGAAGATTGCTTCATTTTTATTATTTGTTTTTCTCAAGCACTATAGCCTGATTGCCGAGAAGATCCCAGCGGGCTTTAAATGTATCTCTTGAATAAACCTTAGGCTCGGGGCTGTTGTACGGGTCCATAAGGTAAACGCTTGTCTTATTGTATCCGCAGAGAACAAGAACGTGAGTACCCTTGGGATATGAGAAGTATTTGCCTGTGCCGTTTATGTACCACTCATTTTTTTCGGTGGGAACGTTCATGTTGTATGTTGCCCATACGATTGCGGGCTGACCGTTTGAGACGGTATTAAGGAGCGTTTCAAAGGAGCATCCTTTGATATTCTTTGCGGTGTATCCGCCTCCGCGCTGATTAATCGCCGTCTGGAGCGCCTTTGTGATTACGGGTGAAAACGCGCCGTAGCCTCTGATTGATGAACGGTAGCCGTATCTCGGGTCACCGACAAATTTTTCATTAATGTCCGGACCGTACCATTTGCCGTTAACAAGCTGAAGGTTTTCTCTCGGAATAATCGCAACCATCTGGTCCATGTTGATGTTGAATCCGTAATATTTAAGCAGCATACAGCTTGAAGCGGCTTCGCAGCCTGTGGGATAAGCGTTCATCTGATTAACATACGGAATCTTCATCATGGTGACCGTAACAGTGTATGAAGCCGATTTATTTGAACCGTCAGTAGTGGTGCAGGTTATGGTCGCTGTTCCTATTGACCTTGCCTGAACTCTTCCGTTTGCGTCAACAGATGCAACGGCTGAGTCTGACGTCTTCCACGTTACGGTTTTGCTGTACGCATTCTCGGGGCCGACAGTCGCTTTAAGGGCAATAATTCGGCCCATGGGTACAGTGTCACTCTTTCTGTCAATAGCAACAGAGGTTGCTTTAACGCCGCAGGCAACTTCAAAGGACGCGGTTACAGCGTTGTTTTCATCTGATGTGCAGATGATTTTGCAGGTTCCGTTGCCTTTGACGCTGACTTTTCCGTTTTTGTCAACTGTCGCGACGTCAGGATTAGTGGTTGACCATGAAACATCTCTGTTTTCTGCAAAGAGAGGATATGCGCGGCCTGATACTGTAAAGCTGTCGCCTATGGCGGCGGTTTTGTTTTTGGTGTCAAGATGTATGCCCTGAACATTGAGCTCAAGGCCTACAGAATACTGAAGAATATACAGCGCGTCAGCTGCGCTGAGAACACCGTTCTGGTCTATATCTCCTGTTTCAACGGCGGTGTCTGTCTGCTCACTCATTCCTACAGAAATCATAAGCAGCTCAAGGGCGTCTGTTGAGTTTATTCTGCCGTCGCCGTTTACGTCGCCTGTTTTGCGAAACTTTGCTGACGCTTCAATAAATCCGCCTGAAAAAGTAAAAATCAATGCAGCGGCCAATAATAAAGACAATGCTTTTTTCATTAAAATACTTCCTTCTGTTATTACTTCCTGAGTTTTATCTTGCCATTGAGAATAATACGCCGATAAAAACACTCAGGAACATAATCACTGCAAGGACGAGAGCGGTTATTCTGACAAATTTTCTGTTCATTATTCAACACCGACAAAGCCTTTCATATCAGCACTGATTTTATCTGTAAGAGCCTGAGCTGATTCTCTGTCCTTACCGACAGCCGTAACATAAATCTTAATCTTGGGCTCTGTACCTGACGGACGGATAATTGCGCCGTTGCCGCCGGGAAGGGCATATGCAAGTACGTTTGATTTGGGAAGAGTCAGTACGGACTTTTCGCCTGTTTGAGTATCGAACGCAACGCTGTTAAGATAGTCGCTGACCTTTGTAACCTTCATGCCTGCAATTTCCTTGGGCGGATTCTCACGAAGCTCAGACATGATGCTCTTCATCTTGTCCATGCCCTCAGCGCCCGCGAAAGCGAAGTTAAGCAGAGTGTTCATATACATTCCGTATTCATCATAGATATCCTGCATTACCTGGTAGAGATTCTTGCCGCAGGTTTCTTTGTAGTATGCCGCCATTTCGCAGATGAGAGACGCGCCGTTTACAGCGTCCTTATCTCTTGCGTGAATGCCTGTAAGATAGCCGTAGCTCTCTTCCATACCGAGAATATAACGGTCAACCTCGCCCTTAGCTTCCAGCTCTGTTACAAGCTCACCGATGTATTTGAAGCCTGTGAGCAGGTCATAGATTTCACAGTTGTATTTCTCAGCAACAGCTGAAATAAGGTTTGTGGTAACAATAGTTTTGATGATTGCGGGCTTCTCGGGCAGAGTGCCGTCAGCCTTTTTGCATGAGAGCAGGTACTGAGCGAGCAGAACGCCGACCTCGTTGCCGGTCATGAGCTTGTATTCGCCGCCGTCATTTACTGCGATGCCTACACGGTCACAGTCCGGGTCAGTTGCGAGAAGAAGGTCGCCGCCGATTTCCTCTGCGAGCTTGATAGCTTCTTCAAAAGCCTGTCTGATTTCGGGATTCGGATAGGGGCAGGTAGGGAAGTGTCCGTCGGGATTCTCCTGAGCGGGAACAACCGTAACGTCCTTAAAGCCCATTTCCTTAAGAACGTGGCGTACGGGCTTGTTGCCTGTGCCGTTAAGGGGAGTGTAAATTATCTTGAGGTCGCTCTTCTTTGTTATTTCGGGATTAATGCATTCCGCAAGAACAGCCTTGTAGAATTCGTCATAAACATCCTTGCCGATATATTCAATCATGCCGTTTTCAAGACCCTTGTCAAAGTCAAGGAGCTTAACGCCCGTGAACATATCAACCTTCTGCATATATGCGTATGTCTTTGCCGCGCCCTCGTCGGTCATCTGATAGCCTTTTTCGTCATAGCATTTATATCCGTTATACTGAGACGGGTTATGGCTCGCGGTGATAACAATACCGGAGCTGCAGCCGAGCTTGCGTACAGCGAAAGAAAGCATGGGTGTGGGAACAAGCTCAGGATAGAAATAAACCTTGATTCCGTTGCCTGCGAGAACCTCAGCCGCGCTCTTTGCGAATACGTCAGAGTTTATTCTTGAGTCATGAGCAATAGCAATGGAGGGATTTTCAAATACCTCATTGAGATAATCAGCAAGGCCCTGAGTTGCCTGATTAACAGTGAAAACGTTCATTCTGTTTGTGCCTGCACCTATAACACCGCGCAGACCGCCTGTGCCGAATTCAAGATTGCGGTAAAAACGGTCAAGAATTTCGTCATCCTTTCCTTTTACGGAAATAAGCTCGTCATAGACCTCTTTTACGTCCTTGGCCTTTTCAAGCCAGAGTTCATAAAGCTCGTTAATATTATTCATAAAAATCTCCTCCCGATTTAATTTATTGATTTGGATTTTTCAGCAAGTTTTTTTGCTTTCTTTTTTGAGATAACATTGTTCTTTTTAAAAGCAATATAGAACATTCCCGTCAGCGCACCGCCGCTGCCGAAAATAAGGTCAACCATTGTGTCAATCAGTCCGCCTTCGGAGTTGAATGCCGAGCGCTGAAGACTGAGCCCGTAAAGTCTGTCCATGGTGAATTCGTAAAATTCCCATCCGACCATAAGCGTGACGGAAAAAGCCATCGCAAAAAGTGACGCGAGAGCAGGGCTGATTCTTTTATCCTTCGGCTGCTTTGACTGAATGATATCCGCAAGCTCATAACCGCCCACGGCAGCGATAAATCCGGCAAAAAAGTGCTCCGGCAGGTCTATATAGGCAAACTCTGTGAATTTGTTAACCGTGGAGCCGATTGCAACGCTGAATGTTATAAAGCAGTTGAGGAAAGTAAAGAGATAATACGGAACCCATGTTATGAAGCTTTTGCCGCCGAAAAGCTGAAACATATCCCACAGATGCGTAAATATTATTGCAAACATAGCCTCGAGAAATTCGGTGGTGTAGCCGAGAAAAAGCATCGCTGTTCCCCACGCAAACAAAAGTCCGCGGCAAACCCACCAGATAATCTGATGAGATTTCGGGATAACGGGTATTTCGTTCAGTTTTTTCATATATTAACCACCTTAATTTTTATATAATTAAATATACGCTTTTTTAACGAAAAAATCAATAACAGATTGTATAATATTTATAAAAGGGAAACTTATTTTTTAAAATAAATAAAAAAATTCAAAAAAAGTGTTGACAAACAGTCGGATTTGTGGTAAAGTAATCAAGCGTTGAACGCGCTGGTGTAGCTCAGTTGGTAGAGCAGCTGATTTGTAATCAGCAGGTCGGGGGTTCGAGTCCGTCCACCAGCTCCATTTTAATATCTGGGAGAGTTCCCGAGCGGCCAAAGGGAACAGACTGTAAATCTGTCGTCAGTGACTTCGGTGGTTCGAATCCACCCTCTCCCACCATTTCGAGTGTTCATAACGGATTTCGTGTGAACACTCGACTTTTTTGTCTAATTTCATAGTTTATTGGGTATGTATCGAGCAGGTTTGTGACCTGCTCTTTTTTGTTATGAAGTAAGATATTCCACTGCTACGCCTTGACGGGTATCTGCTTTGTAATTATCCGTATTTGACGGAATTTCAATATACCCTACAAAGCGATAATGAATTACAATACGCTGTGTTCTGTTTTTGCCCGTGCCTTCGGTTTCATAAATGTCAATGTGGTCAATAAGCTCGTGAAGAAGCGGTGCCGTCAAAGTTTCCATTTCCATAAACTTACGAACCGCAAAAACGAAAAGCTCTTTTTCCTTTTCCTTGTTGTTAAGCCGCTCCTGCTGTTCTCTGAGCTTTAAAATCTTTGACCTTAACTCAAGTCGTTCCTCTTCATATTTTCTTGACATATGCATAAACCAATCGTCAGTTACCTTGCCGTCCATATTATCCTCATACAGCTTCTCATAGTTTCTCTCAACCTTTGCATTTCTGTTTGTAAGTCTTTCGAGTTCGGTTTTGAGATATTTTTCTTCAGAAATTCTGTCGCTGTTTGTTTTTCGTGCAAGGATTTCGGCAAAGTGTTCTTCGTTATGCCTTATACAAGCCGACATCTTTTTGAGCTCAAGCATAACAATCTGTTCAATAGCATCTGCTCTCACATAATGTCTGTGCTGACAGCTACCTCTGTAATCTTTTACATAATTACTGCAACTGAAATAGTGAATATCCTTGTTTCGGGTATTAACATGATACCATAGCTTATGACCGCACTCGGCACATACAAGAAAATCACAAAAGATATTCTTGTCACCGTTTTCAGGCTTCGGGTCTCTGCGTTTACATTTCTTGATAAGAGCCTGTACCGCTTCAAAGGTTTCTCGGTCAATGATAGGCTCGTGAACATCCTTGAAGATTTTCCAGTTTTCTTCGGGATTCTGAAGCCTTTTCTTATTCTTAAAGTTCTTGGAGTAGGTTTTGAAGTTTACTACATCACCGCAATATTCCTGACGGATAAGAATCTGACCTATGGTGGAGCTTTTCCACTTGTAAGGGTTAGGCTGTACCTTTTTACCACCTCTTCCTATGCCTCGCTCCTGCCAATATGAGGTGCAATTCTTTATGCCTCTGTCCTGCAAGGTTCTTGCAATTTTATCCTGACCGTAGCCTTCAAGATAAAGCCTGAATATTTCTCTCACAACGCTTGCCGCCTCGTGTTCAATAATCCACCGTTTAGGATTCTGTGGGTCTTTCATATATCCGTAAGGCGGTTGCGAAAGTGGCTCACCCATATTACCTCTGATTCTTTTTGCAGAGCGAACCTTCTTTGAAATATCTCTTGCATACATCTCGTTCATAACATTCTTGAACGGGATTATTTCATTATCACCGTCAGCACTGTCAACAAGGTCAGTTATGGCAATAAATCGGATATTGTTTTCGGGAAAGTATGATTCGGTGTAAAGACCAACCTCAACATAGTTTCTGCCGAATCGTGACATATCTTTAACGATAATAGTTGAGATATATCCTGCTTCAACATCCTCCATCATTCTTTTGAAATCAGGACGATTGAAATTCGTTCCCGTAAAACCGTCATCCACATAAAACCTTGTGTTTTCAAAGCCCTTTTCCTTTGCGAAACGGGCAAGCATAAGCTTCTGATTTTCGATTGAGTTGCTCTCCTTGTCGTTTCCGTCATCACGGGAAAGACGACAATAAAGAGCAGTTATTCCTATATTGTTTGACTGCATTAGTCCTCCTTTCCGGCAGTCGTCACATATTCTGCTTCAATTTTATCTTCAATAGGCACTAATGTCAAATGTGCGAATACACTACCGATATAGTTACTGACTCTGTCCGAAAAAGTCTTTTCCTCTTTAGGGTTAAACGCAGAGGAAACCTTGTATTTAACTCCGTTTATCACATATTCGTTGTATTCATCAGGTGGATTGGGATGATATTCTGCACGATTGCCCGAAAACGCACAGATAAACCTGATGTGGATTTGCTCATAGATTTCCTTTAAAACTCTAAACATTTTCATCTTGCACCTCTATCTTTCTGCTTCATAAGATGCTTTCCGTAATACTCAACTGCTTTACTGAGAAAATCTTCTTTTTCCTGTACAGTAGCAGTTGGCTTAAGATATTTGCTGATTTTATCCTCGGGGATTTTAACTGTAAGCACCTGATTAGCTTTAGGCTGTTTCATAATGGAAGATATTTCCTCTGCATTAAGCTGTCCATCCTGAGATAACTTTTTCAGCTTCTGTGCCTGAGCAAGTGAGGGAGTACAAAGCTCTTCCTCAATAACTTTAAACAAATCAGTTTGCTCTGTTTTTGTGAGATACGAAAGCTCAACACCGACGGAAAATGATATTTTGTTCTCATCCACCATTGCAAGAAGTTTGGGGATAAGCTTTGTCAGACGGATATATCTTTTCACCTGAGAAGCGCTGTCGGTATCAGAAACTTCACTTGCAGATAACTTCGGTCCGACTTGGTCCGAAGTTAAATCCGTGCGTTTACCTTGCTTTTTAATCGCATCCATTTTCATCTTGTATGCGAAGGCTTTTTCGCTTGGCAGAATATGCTCTCGGTGCAGATTACTGTCAACAAGGATAATATCTGCTTCTTCTTTGCTTATGTCCAAGACAACAATGGGAACCTCTGTCATTCCAAGCCTTGTTGCAGCAAGGTATCTTCTGTGTCCTGAAACGATTTCAAACACATCAGCTTTATCATCCTTTCGCACCATCAGAGGCTGAATAATACCGTTTTCACGGATACTGTCTTTCAATGGCTTCATATCCTCCTCACGGCACTTGTAAGGATTCTTAAAATTGGGAACAATTTTCCCTACAGACATATTTACAATTTCGGTTGTCTGAGGCTTTGTCGCCACTGTTTCTTCTGTTTTATCAAACAGGGTGTTAATAAAATTATCTTCAATATTCATTTAATTACCTCTCTTTTTTGATTTCTATATTTTTGTTGAGTTTCTCTTTTCGGACAGTTTTCAGCACATCCGATATAAATGCTTTTACTTTTTCGGGCATCAGCCTCAACGCCTCAAGATATGGTGCACAGACTTGTTCAAGTTCACGAAGTCTCTTACTCAGTCTGTTTATACTGCTTTGCAAATCCCACACCTTGCTTTGTAGCTTTTTGTTTTCCTGTTCAAGGTCGTATATCTTACTCCTTGACACAACAGACTGCTTCGCCATATTACTAAGGTCATTGAAATCTTCACTTGAAATTGTGACCTTACCCGTAATAGTTTTCTTGCCCATACTGTCAATTTCAAGGAATGTTTTATTCGTTGTCTGAATTTCATTGTATCTGACCTCTTCTGTCTGTAAGCGTTCTTTGATTTCTTCAAGGCGTTTCTTATCCTGCTGAATCTCATATTGCAGACAGGATAAGTGTTCAGCCGTACTGCCTTTTTCACCACGGAGAAAATCATTAAAACCAGCTCTTTGCATATGATTGAAGAAATCATCCTGCAAAATACTGTATGAGGGAATCAGCACAGGCTTTCCTTTTTCGTTGAATACGACATTGCCGTTTTCATCAACTGCCTGAGGTGACTTCCATTTCTTTGAATGGCTTATCTGATTTACGGTTTCTTTGACTGTACCTACAAGTGATTTATCCTTACACCTCTTTGTCCACAGTATTTGTTTCTCTACAACAGGCAGAGCTACAAGGTGCATATGATAGTGATACACAGATTTCCCGTACTGTTCCGTGAGAGCTACATTCAGTTCATCAGCGTGCATTACAGCGGAGATGATATTCTGTTCACCGTAGAGATTTACTGCGAAACGATAGGCTTCTTCATAGAACTCTTTGGCATATTCATAACCGCCATGGGTTTCAAAGTAGTCCGTGTTGACATCAAATATCATTTCATCAAATACTTTGGCATCAACTTTCAGACCTCGCATACAGACTTTCTTTTCGGCTATGAGCTTATTTAGTTGTTCGTTATAGGTCAGTTCACTGCAACCTTTGAAATGCACATTCATATCACACCGAGCTGTATCAACATTCATATTGGTGTAAGACTCATTCTTTCTCTCGTTGTGCCTTTCACATTTACTGATAGTACTTTGTGTATGATTAACCACTCTTGCTACACTGTAATTTTTCTTTGACATAGGTTTTACCTCCTTTCTGCATTACTGCTTTATTTGTTCCGCTAACTTTCTTTGAAAGTGCGTAACCCACTATGACACTTTCACGCCTTCGCCGTGCAAAGATGTCAGTGGGCTCTGCGAGGCTCATAAACTAAAATTTCTCGCTTATCAAGGGAGCGACAAAATTTAGTTGCGGTATATACCGCAGACGAGCTTCGCTATGTAAGGGTGGCTGTAGTATTCTTTATACCAAGATGCTTTTGTGGTGGCAGTTATTATATAAAGAAATTGCATCTAAAGGTAATGGGAATAAGTCACATAAAATTGTTCCGGATTTTCAAAAATACTTTTTAGAAAACAAAAAAGCCGTCACATAGACAGCACAAATAGCGGGAAGACATTTCATCCTCTCGCACAGTTTGTACTGAAACTATGTAACGGCTTAAAATTTAAGCACTGATTGTCCGTATGTTACTAACCGAGTATCGGACTATACAGTTTCGGTCAGATAATATGTGTTGGCATAAAGCCAATAAGTAAAAAAATATGTGTTTCAGTTGATATTTAGTTGTAAGGTAAATACATTATTTACCAATTTACTATTATACAGAACATTTGTTCCTTTGTCAATAATTTTCTACAGATTTCTTGCCGTTTCACCTGAAATAGTTCCAGCTCCGGAATCTCACCGCAGCGTTGCTTTGCTCGTATCATCGCAAAGTCGTATCACTTTCAGACGGTCATTCAGTTGTCAAGGTGCATAAAAGCAAAAAAAGTCCTCACCTCCGATGAACAGAGGAAAGGACTTTTACCGTCGGTATCACGCAAGACAAACAAAAAAACACCGCTGAAATAAGTACAGATTGCCTCTGTTCTTATCTTCATACGGTGCTTGGGTAGTCAATATAAATTGCTCCGCTTACGCGCTACAAAGTTAATATTTAATTTGTGACATCATTATATAAAACTAATGTATGCTTGTCAATATGGTTTCTTCAAAAAAGTGTCGTGCGAAAAAAGATTTAAACAACCTCCTAATTCATAGCTCGTATAACCTTTTCAATAACGATACAAATAGTACGCGCATCACAGAAAGATACAAATAGTACAACAACCACATATAAATATTGATATAATTTAGATGAGGTGATTACTTATGAAGAACTGCTCGCTTCTTATTTTTAGAAATAATATGGAAAAGTTATTAACTGTTTATTCGACTTACGAAAAACTGGCATTGTTTTTAGATACACCTGCAAGTACTGTGAAGAGTTGGATTAATGGCACAAGGAACCCTAGTCTTAAAACTTTGGATAAGATAGCAAATAAAATTGGATGTTTTTCATATGAGTTGCTTTGCAATGATGCCTCGCTAAAAAATATAGGTTTCTATATGAATAACTCACATAATACCTTTGTTACAAATTTAAACATAATATTTTTGCAAAAGCACTGTATTACTACATCTCAAAAATTGAATGCGTTGGAAAATGTAGTTACTGATTTTGCTTTGCAATCATATCTTAGAAAAGAAAATTTTAAATCACCTACACTTTTGAAGCTTGACTTAATAGCCGATTCTTTAGGTCTTGAAACATATACTTTACTGAAGGAGAATATGAAATGAAAAAAGAAATAACAAAAGAAAATAAAGAAAAACTTCAACATTTACTTAGTGCTTTAGATGACGTTGACAACAAGGTGCCTTTCAAACTAAAAACCGTATTCAATTTTAAAGGACGTAAGTCTCCTGATATAGCACAAAAAGCAATTTCTGCAGTAACCAAACCAGGTGATTTGATTTTTGATCCATTTATGGGTTCCGGTTCTTTTGTAATCGCATCTGCCAAAGCGGATAGAAAGATAATTGCAACTGAATTAGATAACTATACATATTCTGCTGTATTTACGCTTCTATCAAATGTAGATACTGATAAATTAAAAGCTTTATTTCAAAATGTAGAAAAAGAAGCGAAAGTTTCTGTAATGTCTTTATATGAAACATCTTGTTGCGGGGTGCAAAATTATATTGAAAAACTATTTTTCGACCCCGAAGAGGATGAATTCTATTCACCAAGACCCAACAGAGAATTTTCCAACGGAAAAAATATTAAATTAGTATCAGCTTGTCCTATTTGTGGTAACAAAGATAAGGCTTTTGAAAATGCTGATGAAGAAAGAATAAATTCTATTTCAGATGATGATGTAAAGGATTTTCCAAAAGATTCTTATATAGAAAATAGCAGAATAAATATCACCAAAACAACCGGTGCCAATTACTATGACAGAATTTTCACTAAACGTAATCAAAAAGCTTTGTTATTGATTCAAAAAGCAATCTCTAAGCAAGAAGATGGTATAGAACGTGATGTTCTTGAGCACGCACTTGTATCTTCATTATCTTTGGCAAGAATTTCTATGTATGGATCGAGTACGGATATCTTATATCATGTTGTACCGTACGGTGCCCAAGAAATGAATGTTTGGATTTTATTTGAAGGGAAATTAAATAACTTCATAAATTTCAAGAAAGAATATGCAGATATATTATTCAATGAAATTGATAACAATGAGCAATATCGTATTTATAATCAATCATATCAAGATTATTGCGATAATAAAGCATTAACAAATAGCTTCGATTTAATTTATACTGACTTTCCTTATACTGACCAAGTTCCATATTTAGAAAGAAATCAATTGTATAGAGTGTGGTTGGAAAAGTTCTATGATTCAGAAGAATTTAAATTAACAGAGAAAATGTTAGAACAGGAAATTGTTCAAACAGACTCTCCTGAACGCGATAACAAACGAGGAACTGAGCAATATTATCGCGATATAGATATTATGTTCAATAATTTCTATAGAATATTAAAAAAGGATTCTCTAGCCATTTTTACTGTTAAATTAGGTAAAAGCAAATATTTTACTACACTAATGGAAATCATCAATCTCGCACGTAAAAATGGATTTGAGTATGCTTTTAGAATAGGAATTGACAAAAACGACCCTACAATCAGAAAACAATCTGCTTACAAGAATACATTATCAAACGAAATGATAATTGCATTTCAAAAGCTGGATGCCGAAGAACGATATTGGTATGTGGGCGATAAAAATTATGAATTTGAAACAGTAAAATTAGTCTATAATGCAATACAGTACGAAGAAATTTCACTTACTCAAGCGGTAGATATAGTGAAAAAAACTTTGCTTAGAAAAGAGTCTTATATTACAACCGAAGATGACTTAATAACAATAAAAGAAATAATTGTTAAAAACTTCCTTATAGACACAACAACATCTGTCGTAAGAAAGGATTATAACAAACTTTATTTGGATATAGAGGATAATTCTGACCTGTTTACAAAGTTTTATAATTTTGTGCCTGTAATAATAAAGCGTTTATTAGAGGAAAAAGAGAAATTTGTGTTAGACGATTTATATTTTGAAATAGCTAATACATTATGCACAGGAGACCCAAAAACCATAAATCAATTCCTTGATGATCCAAGCCATTCTTCTGATATTGATAGATTGGTTAGAGTTTATTGTGAAACCGATGGTCGAGTATATACAAAGAAAACTATTGCCGCAGCTCAAAATGGTGATGCAATAGACATTTCTATGTTGGAAGGAACTGCGTTTGAAATGCTTATAAAGAAATTATTAGAAGCGGATGGATATACTGATGTAGTAAATACAGGTGGTTCCGGTGATTTGGGTGTTGATTTATTAGCTAAAAAATCTTCAGAAAGCGGAAAAATCGAAACATATTTATTCCAATGTAAGCGTTGGGCTGCTGATGTTGGAAGCGAACCAATGCAACGTTTAGTTGCCGAAAGATTACGCAGAAATGCTGATATAGCTATTTGTGTAACCACTTCCGATTTTACACGCGACGGAAAGCTAATTTCAAAAGAACAAGATGTAGGTATGTGGAATGGAGAATTTATCATACAGAAACTTAACACATATTTCCCTGACCAATACTATAATGGTGCGTTAGAATAAGGTGAATGTTAGCAGAACTAAATCTTGTTTAAATATAAAATTCTAATAAAAATGGCTCTCTACTGATTTTTTTGTAGAGAGTCATTTTTAGATTGTTATAAGGTCCATTTTGCAATGTCAGCATCCCATTTTAGATGTTTTTCAAACAATTCAACTAATGATTTATACTTTTGAGAAAGCGTAGTTAACCATCCGTTTTGTATTAATACTTCCATTAATCCTTTATCATATAATTCAGGTGTTGAAAGAACTTTATTTTGCCTTACAAGAAAACGAGCTTGTCTAACAATATTTTTTTCTATTTCTTCTATAGTTTCTGTGCCTTCTTGTCTGTAAACGGGAGCGGCTGTTTTCTTAAAAAACAAAATACAGTCTCCATTTAAAGATTTTTTGGGACTTATAATATTTTTTAATGTGTTAGATTTTGCAATATGTGCTTGTCCGAGATACTGCAACTGATGATTTGATAAACTGGTTATTAATCTGTTCCATACATCTAAATTAGAATCATGGAAATACATACAAAAATATCCATCAATCTTTAATTTGTCAGAACAAATTGAAAATACTTGGTCTAACAATTCAAAATATTCAGCCTCTCCTTTATTTCTTGAAGGAGCAGAAGAAACAACAATTTCATCATCAATATCAAAAGATAAATTCAAAAAAGGCTTGTATAGTTGCATATATTCTGAATAAGCAACCTGACCTAAATATGGAGGGTCAGTAATAATTAACTGAACAGTATTATCTTTAATATCTTCTTTACTTATATGCTGACTACCTTTATGTAATAATTTATATTCGGGTCTGTCTTTATAAGTCTCGCTAAGGAAAGAAATGGTAGAAGAAAACTTTTTAACCTTCTTTTCTAATAAATCAACCGCATTTTTTTCTACGCAATCTGTTTTAGGAATCCATAAAGGCCATTGAGAATTAGAATGTTTATCTGTAATTTTACATAAATGAATTGTTGACATCAATATGTACTTGAATAAATCATTATAGCAATCCAACTCGTTTATTATACCAACTACCTTATCTAAAATCATAAAGTTTCGTTTTGTAAATATTTGACTTATATGTTGGTTTTCATAAACAGCCAATTTGCTGTTTGGAATTAAGAAGCTATCCTCTACATTTATCAAATCATACTCAACATTAATACTTTGATAATCTTTATTGGATGCCTGCTTTGTACACTTTGAGGAACAAGTGCATCTATAATTTATGTTTTTAATTTCAATTTCTGCAGCCCTATCAGCTTTATCAAAAATTACAGAGGTTATTACTCCGTGTGATTTACAATTCTCACATTCGGTGAAATAATATTTCTGTAATTCTCTAATTTTAGATAAGAACTCACTAGAAACCTTTTTATATGTTTTTAAATCATAATCTTTTAATAATGTTTTTACGATAAAGAGAGGAGCTTCATTTAATTCACAGCCAATTGCTTTACGGCGATTTTTGTTAGAAAGTGATTGTAGCAAAGTTACCCCCGAACCCAAAAACGGGTCGAAAACAACATCTCCTTCTTCACTGAAAGATTCAATTAATATGTCACAGATATTATATGGTTTTTGTGACCAATAAATATGTGAATCATATAATGCATTCTTATTCGAAGCTGTAGTATTATATATTCTTTTTTTTACATCTTCGATTGAAATCATTATATAATCACCACCTGTTTCCTTTGCACATAATTAAATACTCGACAACTTTTTTGGGTGTTTTGTTTCTATTGTTCGAGTGAGTATAATCTAATGTAGCAATTTCTATATTTTTAGTTCCAAACTCTTTGTAACAAGAAGATTTTATATCTTCAATAGACATTACATACCTATTTGTTTTTTGTTTAGCCGTGTCTGCAGGATACGCAAAACTTATTGCTAAATCTTTTTTGTATTCGTTTGAAAACGAAATTAAAGTATTAAAAGTTTGTAAGCAACTACTTTTAGCACTCAATTTTGATTGAAATCTATCAACTGTATATAAACCTTTGGTGTACTTACCTGCATTTTGTGTTGGTGCAGGATAATTATATTTAGCAACAATATTTAACAAATGGTAATAGCGCGAATACTGCATATCTGTGTACGGGGGGTCAGCATAGATAAAAGTTACATTCTTTATGATGTCTTCTTGTTTTAATAGATTTTCAAAATCCAAATTAAAAACTTTATTACATCCCGCAATATTTACAAAATCATCAGAAAAAAACATTTCAAACTTTTGTTTGAATATCTCATAAATTGATTTATTTCTAAGCATAAAAAGTTTTGTTTTGTTGCTGTCTAAATTCAATGGTTGAGCCATGTGTCCGTCTTTTGAGAAAACACATTCTTTCATAGAAAAAAACAATGATGTCATCAATGGATAAAAGATATCACTGTTTTTATATTTTTCTATAGCAAACCTAATAGAATCTATATCCATTGCTTGCTTTATACCGAAATAAGAATTAGAATAATATGTAGTAAACAACTCAAAATTTCTATGAGTTTTAGAAGATAGCAAAACTTCTGAATTCCAAACAGTTGTTACTGAATTATATAGTTCTATTAATTGAGAAATATTGTCGGCATTCTCTAATAACATTTGTTCTTGTGCTTGATAAGATTTAAAAGAGTCCGGAAACAATGAATGGTTTTGGTAATAATCTTGTTCTATCTGTTGCAGTATATGCTTATAATTTGAAGAATAAACTCCCAAAAGTGCTTTTGAAATAATGTAAGCGTATAGCTCACTATCATTCGCATAAATAGTATGGTTTCTTTTGAAACTATATCCTACACTACAAGTTCCGGCAAAAATATCCAAAATCGTTGAGTCATTGTTTAAGTAAGACGTTGTATTTTTATGAATAAAGTCAAGCAGATTTTTTTTACTGCCTTGATAATTTAAAACTGAAAAATGGTCCACTTGTTCACCTTCATTCAAAAATATTCATTTAATTTTATCATAACCGAACAAAATAATCAACCACATATAGAAAAATAACTAAAAAATCTTTGCATCGGAACATCCCGAATAAAAAAATTCATTTTTATCTTCAACATTAAATTATATTGTTCAAATTAAAACATTAAGAATATCGACAAAGTACAACAAATTATGATATAATAAAATAACTTTAGTTTAAGGATGTGGCCATAGTGGAAGCGAGTCCAATGAGTTTGTTTGAAAAATTTATAAAAGAAGCCTTTGGTTCTCAATATGTTATTCCTGTATATCAAAGAAACTATACTTGGAAGAAAAACAAACAGGTTAGACAATTGTTAGATGATATCGAAAGAATATTGCAAGGTGAAGCAAAGAAACATTTTATAGGAACTATCGTTTATGTAATAGTCAATACAGATTTTATTGTTCGTGAAAGAGCAGTAGTAGATGGTCAACAACGCCTTGTTACTATGTTTTTGATAGCGCATGCTCTTAAACAGATTGCTCAAGAAAAAGGCGAAAATACAATTGCTCAAACGATAACAAACAATTATCTTGAAAATGCAACTAACGACAAGTACAAGTATAGACTTCAACCTTCAGTTGCAGATGATGATGCCTACTCATATATTGCTAAAAATCAAATAAGTGAATTTGAAGGCAATTCACTTATAATGGATAATTATAAATACCTGTATTCTGAATTAAGTTCATTAGTAGAAAAATACTCACTTATGGCTGTAATTAATGCAGTTAGAGAACTCTATATTGTTAGAATTGAACTTGATGATAATGATGATGCACAGCAGATTTTCGAGAGCATAAACTCTACGGGTGAAAAACTAACTGCAGCAGACTTAATTAGAAACTTTATTATGATGAATCGCACCAATGATGAACAGGAAAATATATATGAAGTTTATTGGCTAAAACTCGAAAAGATATTTCCCGAATCCAAAAAAATGGCTGAATTTTTCAGGTTCTATCTTGCTGCCAAAACATATACACTTACAACCGAAAAAGATCTATATTCTGCTTTCAAAATCTACTGGAAAGATAATATCTCTTCGATTACATATAATGGCATTCTCGGAGATTTATTGAATTATGCTCGACATTTTGAACGTTTATACTTAAGCAACTCTACTGATGATCTCGGTGTTGCACTTCAAGATTATCGCAAGCTTCAGAGCTATATGCCTGCACCGTTTATCATTAGAATGTTTGAACATTACCGTGTAGGAGAAATTACAAAAACACAGACATTATCAATTTTAAAGCTTCTCAACACATATTTAATACGTCGATATATTAATGGACAGGATACAAGTGCAATATCTCGTTTCTTTCCGGGATATTTGAAGAATGTAGAAAATCAAATAAAAGAAGAAAACTCTTTTGATAACATTGTAGATATTTGTACCTATTGGTTAGTTTCCGAGAATAAAGGTAAAGCGGCTTTTATGCCTGACGACAACCAAATTCGCACTTATTTAGAAACAGCCAACGCTTATGCACTTTCAAACATTCGTTGGGTGCTTGATAAAATCGAAACTCACAACAATCCTGTTCCTGTACAATTAAGTGCCCTTAGTATTGAGCACATCATGCCTCAAACCCCAAACGAATATTGGTACGGTATAACAAATTTGGATGAAGATGAATACATTAAGGTTGTTAATTTATTGGGCAACCTTACTTTAGCTGCAATTCCAGATAATAGCAGAATGGGAAATAATGATTTTGACTATAAAAAACAGGTGTTGGACTCAACAAAGCATTTAAAGTTAAATGCTCCTATCGTTCAAAAATCAAGTTGGACTATTGATGATATCAAGGAAAGAACCTCTGAATTAACCGAAAAAATCATCAATATTTTTCCTTACACAAAAACAAGTTATTCCGCTATAAAACATCAAACTAACAGAAATATTACACTTAGCGCAAAAGGAGTACGAGCAACAGGCTATCTGAACGAAGACAACTCTCTTACAGTATATGCAGGTAGCCAAGTGTTTTGGAAAACATTGCCGTCTACAGAAACATTAAAAGAAAAACGTGAAGAATTGCTTGATGCAGATGTTATTGAATTTTCGGCAGGAGTGTACAAATTCACACAAAACTACACATTCAACTCTCCGAGTACTGCTACAGATTTCATTTTAGGCGGTTCAAATAATGGCTGGCTATACTGGAAAGATTGCAACGACCAAGTTATAAATGATAGTTTGAGAAGAAGATAGCAAAAATATAGAGTAGCAAGCATTGAATTTGCCTGCTACTCTTTTTTAGCATTAAGTATATATCAAATCGCTATTTACAACTTCTCTTGCCCTTGCTTCAATGTTTGTCATACGGCACACCCATTCCATTTGATTTTCTTCTTTCAGTTGTTCAGTTATGCCTTCTGATTCTTTCATTTGCTCAACAAGAGTGTCAAACATCTGCTGTGCTTGATTTTCCACTTCGAAACAATGTTGGTTTAGTTTGCCTTGTGTAAGGAGGGTTGCGAAGAGAACGGGGTTATGTTTTTGTAAGTAGTTCTTATACATCATACCACATTTGCCGAGGCGGATAGCTGATTCTTCGGGTGGGAGTATAAGGTTCGGAATGTTAAAATCTCCAACCTTTCTGTATTGAATATTTGTATTGTTTTTCATAATATCATAATCCTTTCGTATTCTTAATAAATGTATCGTATGTGAATTTTGCTCCGAGTCTGAAGCCTGATATAAAGCTGTCAGCATTACTTGTTGTAGAAAATTCAATGTAAGCACTTACATAATTTTGAAACAGTTCCTTATCCTCACCGTTCAATCTTTCAGTAATCTGTTCTTCTTTCTCGACAAGGTTACTCAGTTTATTTTTGAGTTTTCCTGAGAGCTCTGTGCTTAATTTCTGTGGCTCTATATTGCCGTAATATAAATCTTCAATAAAGTTTGACATATCGTTTCCTCGCAATCTGTATTTGATTTATTGAAATAACTATAAAATTCTCTGATACAAGCAAGAATATGTGTCTGACTGTCGGCTATTTGATATTAAAAATTGAATCCGTTATCAACACTCGTACCATCAGACGAGGTTTTTTAACCTCGTCTTTTTGTTTTGTTCAAAGCCTTAATAGGCATGGTATCATAACAACGCTTTATTGTTAAAAAAATATTGAGTGAAACGTTTTTGTGTTGACACATAAGCATAGCGGATATAAAATGATAACATACAGGCAGGAGGTATGCTTTTATGAAAATAATGACTAAACCTGAATACGAAAGATGGACGGCTTCTACACGAGATGAGCGGATGAAATGGTGGAAAGAAGCCAAGTTCGGTATGTTTGTGCATTACGGACTTTACGCAATGATAGGCAGAAATGAATGGGCGCAGGTTGATGAAAATATTCCGCCTGAAGAGTACGCAAAGCTTGCGGATGATTTTCCGTATAAAAAAGGCATGGCTGAGGAATGGGTTAAGCTTGCCAAGGCCTCCGGCATGAAATATATTGTACTGACCACAAGACACCATGACGGCTTCAGCCTGTGGAATTCAAAGGTCAATCCCTTCAATTCGGTCAATTACGGCCCTAAAACGGATATTGTAAAGGAATTCACCGACGCCTGCAGAAAACACGGTATGAGAATCGGTTTTTACAATTCACTTATGGACTGGCATAACCCCGACGCGTTTGAATGTATGTCGGACAAGGCCGCCTATGACCGCTTTATTGAATACACTTATGAGCTGAACCGTGAGCTGATGACAAACTACGGAAAGATAGACATTCTGTGGTATGACGGTTCTAACCCGATGCGCTCAGCGGAGGGCTGGGATTCCATCAGAAGAAATCAGATGGTGAGAGAACTCCAGCCCGGAATCATCATCAATAACCGCAGCGGACTCGACGAGGACTACGGAACACCCGAAGCACACATCACACCCATGGAGCGCGACTGGGAAGCCTGCATGACCTTCAACGGAATCAGCTGGGGTTATGTGAATGCCGAATATGCCGCAAGCTACAGCTATACACCTTCGAGAATACTCACAATGCTTAACACCTGCGTTGAATGCGGAGGCAATCTGCTTCTTAACATCGGCCCGAAGCCTGACGGAAGCATTCCTGAGGAGGTTGTTGAACCTCTCACAAGAGTCGGCGCATGGCTTTCAGAGAACGGCGAATCCGTTTACGGCCTGCCGAGAGTTGAGGGCAGAATAGGCGGCAACGGTGTAACATACGAAACACAGAACGGCAATAATATTTAT